>CAXTPP010000251.1:0-2042 GCA_964246185.1 uncultured Acetobacteraceae bacterium | reverse complement strand
GCCCGCCAGCCTGCCCCGCCCGCGGCCACCGCGGGCCTGGGCCGGCGCGCCGCCAACCGGCCCGGGCGGGACGGCGGTGCAGGAACGGCAGCTTTTCAGCAGCGCCTGACGCTGCCCGGGCAGAAGCAGCCACGCCGGGGCCGAAGGCCGGCGCCGTCTTCGATCCATCCAGCCTGCCAGGGGCTGCCAGGTCAGCGGCGCAGCGCGGTTCGGCTTGCGTGGGCGTTCACCGCCGACGCCCTGCGTGATAGAAACATGCAGGACGGCATCGGAGACGCTTGGTGAACCGGGATATCCAGCAGATCGGTGGGTCATGCCACTGCGGAAGCGTGCGGTTCCAGGTCAAGCTGACGGACGGGCTGCACACTGCCCGCCGCTGCACCTGCTCGTACTGCCGGATGCGCGGAGCGATCGCGGTTTCCGCGAACCTCGACGGATTCACCGTCATCGCCGGCGCAGACCGGCTCAGCGCCTATCAGTTCAACACCATGGCGGCGAAGCACTACTTCTGCTCGGCCTGCGGCATCTACACGCATCACCAACGCCGGTCGAACCCCACGCAATACGGGGTCAACGTCGCGTGCCTGGAAGGGGTCACCCCCTTCGACTTCGACGAGGTGCCGGTGCTCGACGGCGTCAACCATCCCTCGGATGCGTCACCTGGCACGCGCATCGCCGGCGTGCTGCGCTTCGTCCCGGCTGGATAGATTGGGCCGGATAGGCCGGGGAGGCTTGGGGATGCGTCCGGATCGGCTTTACGGTGCGCCGAACCGTCCGGAGACCGTGCGATGACGATACCGGCAGGCGCGCTCGCCGGCCTGAAGGTCGTGGACCTGACCCGGGTGCTGGGCGGGCCGTACTGCACCATGATCCTGTCCGACCACGGCGCGGACGTGATCAAGGTCGAGCCGCCGCAGGGCGACGAGACGCGGGACTGGGGGCCGCCGTTCGACGCCGAGGGCGACGCCAGCTACTACCTCGGCGTCAACCGCAACAAGCGCGGCCTGGCGCTGGACCTGGGCCAGCCTGCCGGCCGCGCCGTGCTGCTGCGCCTGCTGGAGGGCGCCGACGTGCTGGTGGAGAACTTCAAGCCCGGCAGCATGGAGCGCTGGGGCATCGGCTACGGCGCGCTGGAGCCGCAATTCCCCGGGCTGGTGCATTGCCGCATCTCCGGCTTCGGCGCCGACGGCCCGCTCGGCGGCCTGCCGGGCTACGACGCCATCGTGCAGGCCATGGTGGGGCTGATGAGCATCAACGGCGATGCCGCCACCGGGCCGCTGCGCATGGGCACGCCGGTGGTCGATCTGGCGACCGGGCTGTACTCCGCGGTGGCGATCCTGATGGCGCTGCACGAGCGGGCGCGCTCCGGCCGCGGCCAGTTCCTGGACATGACGCTGCACGATTGCGGCCTGGCGCTGCTGCATCCATCCGCCGCCAACACCCTGCTGAGCGGCAAGCGCCCGGCCGCCCTGGGCAGCGCGCACACCAACATCGCGCCCTACGAGCCGTACCAGACCGCGACCTGCCAGGTGTTCCTGGCCATCGGCAACGACGGCCAGTTCCGCAAGCTGGCCGCCGCGATGGGCCTGCCGGAGCTGGCCGACGACCCGCGCTTCGCCAGCAACGCCGGGCGGGTGGCGAACCGTCCAGCCCTGATGGCCGCCCTGACGCCCGCCTTCGCTGGCGAGGACGGGCACGCGCTGAGCGAGCGGCTGGCCCGGCTCGGGCTGCCGGTCGGCCCGGTGCTGGCGGTGGACGAGGCCTTGGCAGCGCCGCACACGGCGGCCCGGGCGATGGTGACGGAGCACGCCGGGTTCCGCGCGCTCGGCACCCCGATCAAGCTCAGCCGCACGCCCGGCGGGACCCGGGCCGCACCACCGCGGTTCGGGCAGGACGGGGCGGCGGTGCTGGCGGAGCACGGGTACTCGGCGAGCGAGATCGCGGCGTTGCAGGCGGAGGGTGCTGTATTGACCGAAAGGCGGCGCTGATACCGGTGAGCCTCACAGCTGACCTGTTCCAGGTATGGGTAGCTGGTCGGCGAT
>CAXTPP010000250.1:0-2078 GCA_964246185.1 uncultured Acetobacteraceae bacterium | reverse complement strand
GGCGGGGGCGTTCCTGCTGGTGGACGGCGCGTTCCTCGGCGCGAACCTGGCCAAGCTGTTCTCCGGCGCCTGGGTGCCGCTGCTGATCGGCGGGCTGGTGTTCAGCGTGTTTCTCGTCTGGACCCTGGGCCGCTCCCGTGTCCGCCGCGCGCTGGCCGGCTGGGCCATGCCGCTGCCCGAGTTCCAGGCCCTGGCGAAAGGCTGGAACACGCGGGAGGAAGGCGGCGCGGTGTTCCTCACGGAGAACCCGGACAAGGTGCCGATGGTCGGCCGGCAGACTTGGCTGCGCAGCCACGTGGAGCACGAGAGCGTGCTGCTGCTGCGGATCGAGACCACCAAGCAGCCACACGTGCCGCCGGCCGAGCGGCTCAGCATCGAGGACCTCGGCGACGGCATCTACCGCGGCGTGGCGCGCTTCGGCTTCATGTATCCGCCGGACGTCTCCGGCGCCCTTGCGGAAGGCCTGCCGTTCGACGTGGGGACCGCCGTGTTCTTCCTGCCCGAGGTGATCGACACCAAGGCGGTGCCGAGGGTGCAGGCGTGGCTGCGCCGGGGCTACCTGTTCCTCGGCGGCACCGGGCTCGATCCGGTCGAGTACTTCCACTTGCCGCCGAACCAGGTCGTGAAGGTCGGGGTCGATCTGGAGCTGTAGCTGCGGCGATCAGCCGGCCACAGGCAGGTCCGAGGCCCGCACGCTGCCGTTCTGGCTGCTGAAGCTCAGCTCCTGGGCGCCGCTTTGCTGCTGCGACACGCCGCTGATGCGGTGTTCGCCGCTGTCGTACAGCGTCACGCGGCCGGCCTGCTCCACCGCGACCCGGCGCGTGTCCGGGAAGCAGGCGTAGCGCATCCCGTTCTGCGACCCGGTGGCGGAGGGCCGGCCCAGCCCATTCGGCCACCAATCGCTGCTGCCGTGCGGCCCTGGGCTGCCGTGCGGCGCTGGCGGCGGCGGGGCATCGGCTGCGTCCTTGGCAAGCGCAGTGCAGAGCGCGTTCACCTTGTCCTTCAGCGCCGTGTTGAACATGTCTCCCACCTGCGTCATCCCGCCGGCGGACCACTGGCCCATGCCGCCCAGCTCCGGGTGGCTGAACTGCGCCTGCCGCCCGCCGCCGCGGTGCAGCGCGTCCTGCAGCACCCGCACCGCGTCGGGGCTGACGCCGTACTGCCGGGCGAGGTCTTCCACCGAGGCCATCAGGAACGCTCGCCCGCGTTGGTCTGCTGCGGGCCGCCGCTGCCGGGCTGGGCATCGGGCTGCGCGGGGGCGGGCTGGTCTTCGAGCAGGTGGTCATCGTCGGTGGCGTTGTTGACGCCGAACTGGCCATGGTTGCCAGGCAGGACCGGCTTCTCGTCCTTGGGGGCGTCCGCGTCGGGCATGGTGCATCTCCGTTGCTGTGGGGCAGACGCGCGAAACCGTCGCCCGGTTCGCCAAGGCGGGACAAAACGCGCGGATTGCGCTATTCACCGTCCATGCCCCGGTCCGCCAGCCTGTCCCGCGCCACCAGCGAAACCGACATTCGCCTGCGGCTGGAGCTGGACGGCGCCGGCATGTCCGAGCTGTCCACCGGGGTCGGCTTCCTGGACCACATGCTGACCCTGTTCGCCCGCCACGCCCTGTTCGACCTGGAGGTGCAGGCCACTGGCGACCTGCACATCGACGACCACCACACGGTGGAGGACGTGGGCATCGTGCTGGGGCAGGCCTTCGCGCAGGCGGTGGGCGACAAGCGAGGCATCCGGCGCTACGGCCAGGCGCTGGTGCCGATGGACGAGGCGCTGGTGGAGGCGGCGGTGGACATCTCCGGCCGGCCGCTGCTGGCCTGGTCGGTGCCGTTCCACGTGCCCACCATCGGCACCATGGACACGGAGCTGTTCGAGGAGTTCTTCCGCGCCTTCGCCCACAACGCGCTGCTCACCCTGCACGTGACGGCGCGGGCTGGGCGCAACGCGCACCACGTCGCGGAAGGCTGCTTCAAGGCGCTGGCCCGGGCGCTGCGCATGGCCGCCGAGGCCGACCCGCGCGCGCCCGGCGTCATCCCGTCCACCAAGGGCCTGCTGTGAGGACCTACACCGCCCACATGCAC
>CAXTPP010000249.1:0-2139 GCA_964246185.1 uncultured Acetobacteraceae bacterium | reverse complement strand
CGCCTGCCCCCCCCGCCGCCGCGGGGCCCCCCCGCGCACACGCCCCCGCGGGGGGGGCGCCGGCCCCAGCACCGTCACCCCGTCCGCCCGCGGCGCGGCGCGGCCCAGGTTGCGGGCGGCCTCGTCGGCGGATTGCGCGTCGTCCGCGGACACGATCAGCGCCGCGAGCCTGCCGTGCGGGGGCCAGCCGCCGGGACGCCGTGCGGCGCTCTCCTGGTCCATGAAGGCGCGCAGGTCGCCGCCCACCAGCGCCTGCATCACCGGGTGCTCCGGGCTGAACGTCTGCAGCAGCACCCGGCCGGGGGCTTCCGCCCGGCCTGCCCGGCCGCTCACCTGGTGCAGCAGCTGCACCGTGCGCTCCGCGGCGCGCAGGTCTCCGCCGGCGAGGCCGAGGTCGGCGTCCACCACGCCCACCAGCGTCAAATGCGGGAAGTGCCAGCCCTTGGCGACGATCTGGGTGCCGATGATGAGGTCCACCTCACGCGCCGAGATGGCGCGGGCGGCCTGGGCGGCGGCGTTGGGGCCGGGCATGGTGTCGCTGGCCATGACCAGGGTGCGCGCGTCCGGGAACAGGGCGGCGGCCTCCTCGGTGATGCGCTCCACGCCGGGTCCGATCGGCACCAGGCTGTCGGAGGCGGCGCAGACGGGGCAGGCGGGCGGGATCGGCTCCGTGTGGCCGCAGTGATGGCAGGCGAGCTGGCGGCGGGCACGGTGCTCGACCAGCCAGGCGGTGCAGTTCGGGCACTGCATCCGGTGGCCGCAGGTGCGGCACAGCGTCAGCGGCGCGTAGCCGCGGCGGTTGAGGAACAGCATCGCCTGCTCGCCGCGCGCCATGGTGTCGCGGATGGCGGCCACCATCGGTTCGGCCAGGAAGCGGCCGCGCGGCGGCTGGTTGTCGCGCAGGTCCAGCGTTTCGACCGCGGGCAGGGTTGCGCCGCCGTGCCGGGCGCTCAGCGTCAGGTGGCGGTAGCGGCCCGCCTCCACGTTGGCCAGGGTTTCCAGGCTGGGCGTGGCGGACACCAGCACGGCGGGGGCGGCGGACAGGCGGGCGCGCACCACGGCCATGTCCCGCGCGTGGTACACCACCCCGTCCTCCTGCTTGAACGCGGTCTCGTGCTCCTCGTCCACCACGATCAGGCCCAGCTCGGGGAACGGCAGGAACAGCGCCGAGCGCGCGCCCACCACCACCGCGGCGCCGCCCTCCGCGACGGCGCGCCAGGTGGTGCGCCGGGTGCGGGAGGGCAGGTCCGAGTGCCACACCGCAGGCGGCGTGCCGAAGCGGGCGGTGAAGCGTTCCAGCCATTGCGAGGACAGCGCGATCTCCGGCAGCAGCACCAGGGCTTGCCGCCCGGCCGCCACGCACTCCGCGACCGCCTCCAGGTACGCCTCGGTCTTGCCGGAGCCGGTGACGCCGTCCAGCAGGGAGACGGAGAACGCCGCATCCCGCACCGCCCCGCGCAGCACGGAAGCGGCCTCCGCCTGCTCGGCGGACAGCGTCGGCCCGGGGAACGCCGGGTCCGGCATGGCGAAGGGCGGCATGGCGGGCAGCACCGTCGGCAGCAGCAGCCCTGCGCCCGCCATGCCGCGCAGCACGCCGGGCGAGACCGCCGCGTCCCGCGCCACGGCCGCCCCGGTGCGCGAGACGCCGTCCGACAGCAGCGCCACCACCCGGCGGCGCGCCTCGGTCAGCTTGGCGTCCTTGGGGACGTCGGCCAGGCTCCAGCCGGATTGCGGCACCGGCGGCGCCAGGGCGTTGATGCGCAGCGCCATCGCCAGCACGTCGCCGGGCGGGGCGAGGGTGTAGGCGGCCACCCAGTCGATGAAGCGGCGCAGGGCGGGCTGCATGGCGGGGGCGTCCAGCAGCGCCTCCACCGGCTTGAGCTTCGACGCGGGCACCGGGCCGCCCCGCCTTGTCCCATCGCGTCCCGTCCCGTCAGGGACGGCATCCGAAGGGTGGGCGTCCCACACCACGCCCACCTCGGCGCGGCGGTTCAGCGGCACCAGCACCATGTCGCCGGGATGCAGGTCCATGCCGTCCGGCACCGCATAGTCGAACGGCCCGGTGAGCGGGTACGGCAGCAGCACCGGAACCCGCTTCCGGGCTGGGCTGCCGCCCGGTAGGGTGAGGTCGAGGGAGGG
>CAXTPP010000248.1:0-2142 GCA_964246185.1 uncultured Acetobacteraceae bacterium | reverse complement strand
GGCTGGCGGTGTAGGCCGCCGCCTCGTCGGCGGGGTCGGGCGGCTCGGTGGAGGGCGGAGGGAACATATGCCGAACATAAACCACAGGCGAAGGACGGTCGCAAGCTTTGTCTGCATTGCGGGCCTTGGCCGCGCTCGCTGCCCGCCCCTGACTGTCATGGCCGGGCTTGATCCGGCCACCCGCGCGGGAGTTCGAAACCGGAGCCCGGCGGCAAGGCACGGTGTTCCCGCGATCATGAGCACATGCGCTGCCCTCGCGTGGGTACCCGGGTCAAGCCCGGGCGGAGCAGCCAAAGGTTCCGCGTGCGCGCTTCGCACGTGGAAAGGCGACGGAGGGATGATGGCAGGGAGGTGCATGACGGCATGAAGCTGCGGCGTCGGCTTGCAAGGCCGATTCGCCTGCCGCCCAAAGGTGATGGGCTGCCCCACATGGCAAAGGGGCGCAGGAGCAGACAATGTCTCAATTTGAAATCCGGCTGGGTCTGGCCGTCTACTATCGACCTCGTTGCGGACCTTCGTTGCGGGTGAGACAGTCCAGTTTGACACTCGCTGGCGTGGAGACGGGGAATGAATCAACTCACCGGCGGTTGCCTATGCGGCAATATCCGACTTGTGGTGTCGGGGCGCCCATACCGGGTGGGCCTTTGCCACTGTCTCGACTGCCGCAAGCATCATGGGGCGCTGTTCTACGCGGCCGCGATATTTCCTCAGAATTCGGTGACGATCGAGGGCGAAACACGCGACTATGCTGGGCGGCACTTCTGTCCCAACTGTGGCTCGTCTGTCTTTGCACGGATTGTGTTGAAAAAGGCCGCCAACTCTCATTGAGATGCGACAAATTTGATGACGAAACGGCTAACCTCCTAGAACAACGGGATAAGTCGTTGCGCACTCGGCGTGAGGAAGTGACAGTTTGCCACTTCCGCCCTTTTTCAACGCAATCCACCAATAACGGATCACAGCCTCGGCGACCCAGCTTCAATTGGTCCTCCAACAGTGGCTGATCAGGCCCGGGGCTCAAACTAACCCACTGCCCAGAAGCAGGCAGGGTTGGGGCAACCGGCCTGCCGCGCCTATATGTCGCCAAGACCTGCCGAGGCGACCCGATGTCCGACACCGACCTGATCCCCGTCACCGTGCTCACCGGATACCTGGGCGCGGGCAAGACGACGCTGCTGAACCGCATCCTGACCGAGCGGCACGGCCGCAAGTACGCCGTCATCATCAACGAGTTCGGCGAGCTGGGCGTGGACAACGACCTCGTGGTGGACACCGACGAGGAGGTGTTCGAGATGAACAACGGCTGCATCTGCTGCACCGTGCGCGGCGACCTCATCCGCATCGTCGGCGGGCTGATGAAGCGCCGCGGCAGGTTCGACGGCATCATCATCGAGACCACCGGGCTGGCGAACCCGGCGCCCGTCGCGCAGACCTTCTTCGTCGACGAAGGCGTGCGCGCCCGCACCCGGCTGGACGCGATCGTGACGGTGGTGGACGCCAAGAACCTGCCCGCCCGCCTGAAGGACAGCGCCGAGGCCGAGGCGCAGATCGCCTTCGCCGACGTGATCGTGCTGAACAAGACGGACCTGGTGACGGCCGAGGAGCTGGAGGCGGTCGAGGCCGGCATCCGCAGGATCAACCGCTTCGCCGCCATCCACCGCACGCAGCGTTCGGCGGTCGATATCGCCGCGGTGCTGGACCAGGGCGCGTTCGACCTGCAGCGCATCCTGGCCGACGTGCAGCCCGGGTTCCTGACCGAGACGGAACACGAGCACGACGACGACATCAACTCCATGTCGTTCGAGGCGGCGCGCCCGCTCGATCCGGAGAAGTTCAACGCCTGGATCAGCCAGCTCCTGCAGGAGAAGGGGCAGGACCTGCTGCGCACCAAGGGCATCCTGCACTACCAGGGCGACGACCGGCGCTTCGCGTTCCAGGCGGTGCACATGATCGCGGACGGCGACTTCATCGGCGCCTGGCCGGAGGGCGAGAAGCGCTCCCGGCTGGTGTTCATCGGCCGCAACCTGAACCGGCCGCAGCTGCGCCGGGGGTTCGAGGCTTGCCAGGCTTGATGACGCTTGCCTTTCTTCTCCCTCTCCCCACGGGTGAGGGGGGCCGCCCACCCGACCCACGGCGTGTACC
>CAXTPP010000247.1:0-2177 GCA_964246185.1 uncultured Acetobacteraceae bacterium | reverse complement strand
CAGCCACCCGAAAATCGTACAAGGTGGTAAGCAAACTCCAGAACCAGGACACTAGTGTCCTGATTCCGTAGTCCCTCTGATTTGCTGTGTCCTGGTGCAGAAGCGTTGGATGGCTGTCAGGATGTCGTCTGCGGATTTGGTCCAGCGGAAGGGTTTTGGTTCGGCGTTGTGGGCGTCGATGAAGGCTTGGATACCGGCCTGGAACTGCTGTGTGGAGTGATGAACGCCTCGTCTGATTTGCCTGTCTGTGATCAGGGCGAAGAAGCGCTCGACCTGGTTGATCCAGGATGCGCTGGTCGGGGTGAAGTGGACATGCCAGCGCGGCCGCTTTGCCAGCCAGTCTCGGATCGGCTTGGTTTTGTGCGTTGCGTAATTGTCCATCACGAGATGCACGTCGAGATCGCCGGGGACATTGGCCTCGACCTGGTCGAGGAACTTCCTGAACTCGCTCGAACGATGCTTGGGGCAGCAGCGGCCGATGACCTTGCCGGAGGCGATATCAAGAGCGGCAAACAGCGAGGTCGTGCCATGGCGAGTGTCGTCATGGGTGCGCCGCTCCACCTGACCCGGCCGCATCGGCAACAAGGGTTGCGAGCGGTCCAGCGCCTGGATTTGTGACTTTTCGTCGACGCAGAGTACGAGCGCCCGCTCGGGAGGCGACAGGTAGAGGCCCACGATGTCGCGGACCTTCTCGACAAACAGCGGATCGGTTGAGAGCTTGAAGGTCTCAGTCCGATGCGGCTGCAGGCCGAAGGCTCGCCAGATGCGATGGATGGTGGACGGCGCGTAGCCCACCGCGCGGGCTATGGAACGCAACGACCAGTGCGCGGCGCCGGGCGGCGTCGTCTCCAAGGTTTGGCGGATCGTGTCGGCGATTTGGTCGTCCCCAATCTTGCGCGGCGTGCCGGGCCGGGGCTCGTCGAGCAATCCATCCAGCCGGTGCGTGGCAAAGCGCCGCCGCCACTTGCCGACCGTGCTGGCATCCGCCCCCACTTCGACGCAGATCGCCTTGTTCTCCAGCCCCGTTGCGGCTGCCAGTACGATGGCGCGCCCGGCGCGCCATCGCCTGGCCGGTCTTCTGCGCCCGGGCCAACGACTGCAATTCGCACCGCTCCGCCGCGCTCAACTCGATTGCCACCGCCGTTTCCCCATCAACACCATCCGCCAACCTCGCAGATGATCGTAGAAACTTCGCGATCAGGACACTAGAGCGGTTTGCGTGCGCCTATCAGCGCGCAAACCGCTCTAGCATGTTCCCAACCTCAAACCGTGAACTGCTCCGTGATGATCCGCTCGGACAGCGCCATCTCCGGGTCGAACAGCACCGTCCAGAAAATCGAACGGTCCTCGCTGACCGCGACCGAGGCCACGTTGCGGACCTCGAACGCGTCCGCCACAGCCGCCACCGGGCGCTTGTCCGGCTCCAGCACCTCGAACAGCACATCCGCCGTGCTCGGCAGCAGCGCGCCGCGCCATCGCCGCGGCCGGAACGCGCTGATCGGCGTGAGCGGCAGCAAGTTGGCCGAAAGCGGCACGATCGGGCCATGCGCCGAAAGGTTGTAAGCCGTGGACCCGGCGGGCGTCGCGATCAGCACGCCGTCGCAAATCAGCTCGGGCAGGCGGACCCGGCCATCGACCGAGATGCGGATCTTGGCCGCCTGGCGCAGCTGGCGCAGCAAGCTGACCTCGTTCAGCGCCACCGCCTCTTCCACCGCGCCGGTCTGGGTCACGGCGTGCATCCGCAGCGGGTGCAGCACGGCGGCCTGGGCGCTCTCCAGCCGCTGCGGCAGGCCCTCCTCGTTGAACGGGTTCATCATGAACCCGACTGAGCCGCAGTTCATGCCGAAGATCGGCGTCGCCCGGCCCGTCAGGGCGTGCAGCGTCTCCAGCAGGTGGCCATCCCCGCCCAACGCCACGATCACCTGCGCCTCCGCTATTGGCACGTTGCCGTAGCGTTCAGCCAGCCGCTCCCGGCTTTGCTCCGCCGCATCCGTGCGAGCTGCGACGAAGCTGATGCGTTCGATCGGCCCGGCGGTGGGGTTCGGCGTTAAGGAAGCGCTCACGCAGGGCTCCGCCCTGCACCCGAGAGGGGATAGCCATCCCCTTTGTCCCCGATATTAAAGGAGTCCATGTGTGGACGGTCCCTTGGGGTCAAGAGTGTTTGCGGTGTTTGGCGC
>CAXTPP010000246.1:0-2199 GCA_964246185.1 uncultured Acetobacteraceae bacterium | reverse complement strand
CACCGGCACCGCGCCGATCCTGGCGCAGACCCCGGCCGCCGCCGGCGACATGGACGCCGGCACGCCGCTCGCGCTGGCCTCGCCCATCGTCGGCGTCCAGGGCGCCTGCACCGCGGCGGGACCTGCCACCGGCGGCGCCGACATGGAGACCGACGCGGCGCTGCGCACGCGGATGCTCTACCGCTACCGCGCGCCGCCGCAGGGCGGTGCCGGGGCCGACTACGTCGAGTGGGCGACCGCCGTGCCGGGCGTCACCCGGGCCTGGTGCCTGCCCAACGGCATGGGCGCCGGCAGCGTCGTCGTCTATGCCATGCTCGACGCGGTCCGGGGCAGCAGCGCAAGCGCTGCTCCCGGGGCGGCCTACCAGGGCTTCCCCCAAGGCACGAACGGCGTCGCCAGCGCGGAGACCCGCGACGCGCCCGCCACCGGCGACCAGCTCCTCGTCGCGAACGCGATCTACCCGCTGCGCCCGGTCACGGCCCTCGTCTACGCCTGCGCGCCCGCGCCGTGGCCGGTCAACGCGGCCATCGGCAACCTCGCGCCGTCCACCGCGGCGATCCAGGCGCTCATCTCGGCCGCCCTCGCCCAAGTGCTCCTGCAGCTCGGCGACCCGCTCGGCAGCCCGCTCTACCAGAGCGACTTCGAGGCGGCGATCAGCGCCGTGCCGGGCGTGCAGCGCTTCACCCTGCTCGCCCCCATCGAGCCGCTCACGCCGCCCATCGGCAGCCTGCCGGTGCTCGGCACCGTCACCTACCCGTAGGCGCCGCGCCGGGACCCCAGTCGGGTCCCCAGACCCGAATGGGAACCCGTCATGCCGCTGCCCGTGTTCAGCGACGCCGACTACCTCGCCGGCCTGCAAGGGCTGCTGCCGCAGGGCTCGGCCTGGCCGCGCGAGGCGGACGCGGTGTGGACGGGCCTGCTCACGGCCTTCGCGCCGGCCTACCAGCGCTCCGGCGCCGCGGCCGCGGCGCTCGTGCCCGACCTGTTCCCGGCGACGACGGTGTCCTTCCTGCCGGAGTGGGAGGAGACGCTCGGCCTGCCCGACGCGTGCACGCCGGCGGGCCAGGTCACGGCCCAGCGCCAAGCCGCCATCGTCGCGCGCCTCACCGCCCGCGGCGGCCAGAGCGTGCCCTACTTCGTGGGCGTCGCCGAGGCGCTCGGGAACGCCGCCGCGGTCGAGGAGTACGGCCTCTTCCGGGTCGGCGTCTCGGCCGTGGGCGACGCCATCGCCGCCGACGCCTGGGCCTACGCCTGGACCGTGCAGGTGACGGCGCTCGGCGAGACCTTCTTCACGGTGGGCGACAGCCAGGTGGGCGACCCGCTGCTCTCCGTGAGCGACGGCGGCGTCGCGTGCATCCTCGGCCGCCTCGCACCCGCCCACACCGTGCTGACGGTGACGTACGCCGCCAGCCCGTAAGCCAGGCGCCCCCACCCTGAGACGTCCTGCGCATCGAGCCTTCCGGGAGACCTCATGTACCGCATCGACCACCCGACGGCGGCGGCGGCGCTGCCCGCGATCTCGGCTGCAGGCCAGCCCGGCTACTTCCAGGGCGGCGACCCCGCCTCGGGCACGCCGCGGACCGTCGTCACGCAGGATTGGGCGAACATCGTCCAGGAAGAGCTGATGGCGGTCCTCGCGGCCGCAAACATCGCGCCGAGCAAGGCGGTGACGAACCAGCTCGCCGCCGCGATCGAGGTGCTGATCTCGGAGGTTCCGGGGCGCTACCTCGGCACCCGCGGCTACGGCGTCCCCGGCACTTACCTCTACGTCCCCAGCAGCCCGCTCGTGCGGACGATCCGGGTCCGCATGGTCAGCGGCGGCAACGGCGGCGGCGGCGTCTACTCTCCTGCCGGGTCCTACGCAGCCGCCGGCGGCGGCGGTGCCGGCGGCGCCGGCGGCGAGATGGAGATCCTGGTCTCGGCGCTGCCGGCGGGCGGCACGCTGGTGGTCGTCGGCGCCGGCGGCAACGGCGGCCAGGTCCTCGCCGGGGGCACCACCCCCCAGGGGAGCACCGGCGGCACGACGTCGTTCGGCGCGTTCGGGTCGTGCACGGCGGGCAGCGGCGGCACCGGCGGGCAGCCCATCGCCCAGGGGGCCACGGCCGCCGGCCAGAGCGGGACCGTCTCGGGGAGCTACTTCGAGTACGGCGGCGGCGGCGTCGCGGGCGGCGTCGGCATGGTGTTCGGCACCGGCAACGT
>CAXTPP010000245.1:0-2199 GCA_964246185.1 uncultured Acetobacteraceae bacterium | reverse complement strand
CCACGAACGGACAGAGAACATAAATCGCCGGCGGTCGCAAGCCCTTCTTGCGTCGGCCAGGTTCAGCGGCGCGTTTCGCCGCCCTTGAACGCCGCGGAAACGGGCAGTACACGGACGGCAACCCCTCACCCCGGCCCTCTCCCGCAAGGGGGAGAGGGAGAAGGACGATGAGCCCCATGCCTGATGCGGTGTTCGATGCGGTGCTTGACCCGGCCCTGGCCGGCCGGTTGCGGCGGGAGGTGGCGGGGACGGTGCTGCTCGGCGCAGCGGACCGCGGGCGCTACGCCACGGACGCCTCCATCTACCAGGTGCAGCCGCTCGCCGTGGTGACGCCGCGCACCGTCGCGGACGTGCAGGCCGTGCTCGCCCTGGCGCGGGACGCGGGCGTGGCGGTGCTGGCGCGCGGCGGCGGCACCAGCCAGTGCGGCCAGACGGTCAACCGCGCCATCGTGCTGGACTGCACCAAGCACCTTCGGGCCATCCTAAGCCTCGACCCGGCGGCGCGCACCGCCACGGTGCAGCCCGGCCTCGTGCTCGCCCACCTGAACGCGGCGCTCAAGCCGCACGGGCTGTTCTTCCCGGTCGATCCCTCCACCCAGGCGCGCTGCACCCTCGGCGGCATGGCGGCCAACAACTCCTGCGGCGCGAAATCCATCCGCTACGGGCTGATGGCCGACAACGTGCGCGCCATCGACGCCATCCTGGCCGACGGCACGCAACACCGCTTCGGCCCCGTTACGGGGCTTGGCGGGATGCCCGCGCCCGTGGCGGATTTAGTGCGGCGGCTGCGCGCCCTGGGCGCTGCGGAGGCGGACGAGATCGCGGCGCGCTTCCCGCACCAATTGCGCCGGGTCGGCGGGTACAACATCGAGGTGCTGACGCCGCGCGCCCGGCGGGAAGGCCGCGAGAACCTGGCCCGCCTGCTGGTCGGCAGCGAGGGCACGCTCGCGTTCTCCGCCGCACTCGAGCTGCAGCTGCAACCATTGCCGCCGCGGCGCGTGGTCGGCATCTGCCAGTTCCCCAGCTTCCGCGCCGCCATGGAGGCGAGCCGCCACCTGGTGGCGCTGCATCCGGAAGGGGTGGAATTGGTGGACCGCACCATGATCGACCTCGGCCGCGGCATCCCGATCTACCGCCGCACGATAGATAGGATGATCCTTGGCCAGCCCGACAGCCTGCTGCTGGTGGAGTTCCACGGCCATGAGGACGCGCCTTTGCTCGCCAAGCTGGCCGCGCTGGACGAGGCGATGGCCGACATGGGTTTTCCCGGCGCAGTCATCCGCGCCATCGACACAGGGTTCCAGGCCGACATCGCCGAGGTGCGCGAGGCCGGGCTGAACATCATGATGTCCATGAAGGGCGACGGCAAGCCGGTCAGCTTCATCGAGGACTGCGCCGTCGACCTGGCGGACCTGGCCGACTACACCGAGCGGCTGAACGCCGTGTTCGCCCGCCACGGAACCAAGGGCACCTGGTACGCCCACGCCAGCGTCGGCTGCCTGCACGTCCGCCCGGTGCTGAACATGAAGGACCCGGCGGACGTGCGGACCATGCGCGCCATCGCGGAGGAGTGCTTCGCCCTGGTGCGCGAGTACAAGGGCAGCCATAGCGGCGAGCACGGCGACGGCATCGTGCGCTCCGAGTTCCACGAGGGCATGTTCGGCCCCCGCGTGGTCCGCGCGTTCGAGGCGGTGAAGGACGCATTCGACCCGGGCGCGACGCTCAACCCCGGCCGCGTGGTGCGCGCGCCGCGCATGGACGACCGCAGCCTGTTCCGCTACCCGCCGGGTTACGCCGCCGATGCAAAGTTCACGCCGCGGCTCGACTGGTCCGAGCAGCCGCAGGCGGCAGCGGGCGGCGCGCGGGCCGGGCTGCTGGCGGCGGTGGAGATGTGCAACAACAACGGCGCCTGCCGCAAGTTCGACGCGGGCGTGATGTGCCCGTCCTACCGGGTGACGCGCGACGAGGCACACCTCACCCGCGGCCGCGCCAACACGCTTAGGCTGGCCCTCACCGGGCAGCTCGGCGCGGACGCGATGGCCGGGGACGACGTGGCGGCGGCGATGGCGCTCTGCGTGTCCTGCAAGGCGTGCCGGCGCGAGTGCCCGACCGGCGTGGACATGGCGAAGATGAAGATCGAGGCGCTGGCCGCCCGCGCCGCCCGCCACGGGGTGGGCCTGCGCGACCGGCTGGTGGCGG
>CAXTPP010000244.1:0-2232 GCA_964246185.1 uncultured Acetobacteraceae bacterium | reverse complement strand
GAATCAGTGGCTGGTTTCAATCGGAATCGATGGCTGCAATCGTCGGAATGCGCACCCGGCCGCAGCAGCGTCAGCCCGAAGCGGGGGGCAGCCAGGGCATCAGCCTGGCCGTTGACCGCCGCGTCCAGAACCATCTCGTCGCCGGGGTCGGCAAGCTGCGGGCGCCGCATGAACCGCACCTCGACCGGCTGCACCAAAGCCGCGCGGGCCGTGAGAGCCGTATCCACCTCCGCCGGCGACAGACCCGGCGCCTCCCGCTGCCCGGGCCGTTTCAGCACGTCCTCGCACTCGATGAGCAATGCGGGCGTGGTGAGCGGCACGGGACGGCCATCCCCCACCAAGCCGAGCGGCAGGCTCGACGCGCCAAGCCGGCTGCGGAAGGCCGAGACGCCGACCGAGCTGTCCAACACGGCGCGCCTCATGATGCAGGATGACACATCCCATGGGATGTGTGTCCGTCATGGGGAGCTGTATCGCTTGGTCAAACGGTTGGGCTGTTGAAAAAGTCTGACGCGGGCGGACTTTGGCGCAGGCAAGCCTCATGCGCGCAGCGATGGGCGCAGCGGCGTGGGATGAGGACGTGACGCCGGCTCGTGTGATAGAGGTCGCTTGGTTCGCCGCCGCGCCCAGTCCGACAGTGGTGGGCACTGGGCTCTCCCAAATCCCCGCCGCACTCGAGCACCAGCGTCAGGGCGTTTCCGCGGCCAAGCTCGTGGTGTCGCTGTAATCGCCCACCACGCGCGGAGTGAGCCGGTGCTCGACGCTCCGGGGTTGGTGGCACGCCGTCTGGTCCACTCTTGGAGGATTCGATCACCAGGGAATGGTCTGGCCATCCTTTCCGGTGAAGCCGCCGGTCGGCCCATCCTGCCCTAGGAGCGCCACGCGCACCGCCTCACGCGCGCCCTCTTCGAGCGTCTCCGTGCCCGAATAGCCGTTCAGATTTGTCCTCGTATAGCCGGGAGAGACGGCGTTGACCCTGATTCCCTCGGGCTCAAGCTCGATCGCCATGGCAAGCGTCAGGGCGTTGAGCGCCGTCTTCGACGCCGGGTAGACTGGGCCGAAGATTTGGCGGTAGGCGAAGCCCGGGTCAGCGTTCCGCCCGAGCGATCCAACACCGCTCGACACGTTGACGATGCGTGCGCCCGGCGTGGCGCGAAGAATGGGCAGCATGGCCTGAAACACTGCCAGAACCCCGAAGACGTTCGTCTCCCAGACGGCACGCATCTCGTCCAGCGCCACGTTGCTCGGGCGAGTGGCTTTTGCATACTCCCCGACCGATTGGCCCTCGCGCTTGCTCTTGTTGGAAATCGCCGCGTTCTGGATCAGCACATCGAGGCGGCCGAACTCTGTGCGGACGCGCTCGGCGGCGTCGGCGACCGAGGCCGGGTCGGTAACGTCGAGCTGGATCGCATGCGCATCCTGCCCGATGTCCCCGGCTGCGGCCTGGCCGCGCGCGAAGTCACGTGATCCCACCAGGACCGTGAAGCCGTGGCTTACGAGGTCCCTGGCGATCTGCAGCCCGATCCCCTGGTTGGCTCCGGTGACCAGAGCGATGGCTTTGTCCTGCATCATGACCTCATTGATTGCGCGTGCTTTCCGCCCGTTGTCACCGCCGAACCCATGCGGTAGCTTCCAAAACGGAACATGCTCCGTATAAAGACGGAGCGTGTTCCGTTTTGCAAGAGGGAATGTGGGTGAGCAAGGCGCCGGCTGGACACGACGAGAGCCCGCAGGTGGCGCCGAGGGACAGAAGCGGGCTGCGCGCGGACGCGCAGCGGAACCTCGCGGTCCTGCTTCAGGCCGCCAAGGAGGTGTTCGCCGCCGCTGGTGCCGATGCGCCTGTCCGCGAGATCGCTGATCGCGCCGGGGTCGGGATCGGCACCGTCTACCGGCATTTCCCTCGCCGCGCCGATCTCATCGCGGCCGTGTTCCGCCAGGAAATGGACGCCTGCGCTGACGCCGCGGACAGGCTTGCGGCGACGCATCCGCCCTTTGAGGCTCTCGCGGAAGGCATGCAGCTTTTCGTCCAGCTCGCAGCGACCAAGCGGGGCCTCGCGGCGGCGTTGCACTCGGGAGATTCAGCGTTCGAAGGGTTGCCAGCGCGCCGGGAGCAGCGTCTTAGGCCGGCCTTCCAGGCTTTGTTTCAGACGGCGATGGCGGCCGGTGCGGTCCGACGCGACATCGACGCCGACGAATTCCTCAACGCGGCCGCGAGCCTGTGCATGTCGACCC
>CAXTPP010000243.1:0-2234 GCA_964246185.1 uncultured Acetobacteraceae bacterium | reverse complement strand
CCTGCTTCGGCACGCGCGAGGCGTATCTCGCCATCCGCAGCGACGACCAGCTCGAGAACCGTTTCGAGCCGTTCCTGTTGCCGGCCTGGGAGGACGGCCCCGAGTTCGGCCGCCTGCTCGCGAGCTTCGAGGCGGTGCTGCCGTTGTGCGAGCCCTCCGGCCTGGGTGCGCCCGCCTTGCGCGCGCATGTGCTGCGCCGCTCGGAGGGCACGATCGGCGAGGTGGCGGCCCTGCTCGCCGCCGCCATGGAAGCGGCGCTGCTCGCAGGCGAGGAGCGGATCGGCCGCACGGCGCTGGACACCGCCGCCTACCAGCCGCCCACGGTGCGCCGCCGCCTGTTCGAGCGCGAGCTGCGGTGAGTTGGACCTCGTCCCGAGCCAGCGCTGGCCGCTGCACCCAAAGCCACGCGAGTGGGAGGTGCTGCAAACCTGGGTGCGCCGGATCGCCGGCGCGTATGGCGTTGGCTACGACACGTTCCTCCGCCGCGCCCTGGGCCGCACCGGTCCGGGCGCACGGGACCTGGAGGACATCACCGAGACCCAACTGGCGACGCTGGCTGTTGGCACGGGCGTTCCCGTCGAGCAACTGCGCGGCATGAACACCGCGGCGATCATCGGGCGGCTGACGGTCAAGATCACAAGCTGGATGCTGACTGAGGAAGGGCGGGACGGTTTGGCGCAGATCAGGACAACGATCAGGCTGATGACGGACCGGCTGGTGGATCATCACACAACTGATGATCATTGAGGTTTGCGGAGCATAGACAACGTGACCGGTTATGTGACATTGTTGCGCCCTGCTGGACGGTTCGGCCGGGCTGTCACGTATTCGGTCGTATATGGAGCAGAGTTCCCCGTGCTGGTCGGCTACATGCGCGTTTCCAAGGCGGACGGCTCCCAGGTGCTGGACTTGCAACGCGACGCGCTGCTCGCCGCCGGCGCCGAGCCGGAAAGCCTCTATGAGGACCATGCCTCCGGCAAGCGTGACGACCGGCCCGGGCTGGAGGCATGCCTGAAGGCGCTGCGCAAAGGCGATACCCTCGTCACCTGGAAGCTCGACCGGCTCGGCCGCGATCTCCGCCACCTGGTCAACCTCGTCCATGACCTGACCGGGCGTGGCGTCGGCCTGAAGGTGCTCGCCGGCCAGGGTGCCAACCTGGACACCACAACAGCGAACGGGCGCCTGGTGTTCGGCATCTTCGCCGCACTGGCCGAGTTCGAGCGCGAACTGATCATCGAGCGCACCCATGCCGGACTGGCATCCGCCCGTGCTCGCGGCCGGAATGGCGGACGGCCGTTCAAGATGACTGCTGCCAAACTGCGCCTTGCGCAGGCCGCCATGGGGCAGCCCGGCACCAAGGTCGGCGAACTGTGCGCCGAGTTGGGTATCACGCGCCAGACGCTTTATCGCCACATGGACCCAAAAGGCTTGCTCAGGCTTGACGGGACAAAGCTGCTCGGCAACAGAGCAAGAACGAAGGCACTGCCGACGGCAGTAATACCATGATAAGCTTCGACCACATCCGCCTACGCACGTCAGATATTGCTGCCGCGCGCACATTCTACAAAACCATTCTTGGCCAAGACGACTTGGAGATTACAAAACTGCCCGCAGAGGCTGTAGCCCGCGGCGCGCCGGCGCACTGGCTCGGCCATCTTGGCGTCGAGGATGTCGAAGCGGTCGCCAGCAAATTCATTGCACGTGGCGCCGTCCGGCTGGGACTGCCTCCAACACCGGAAACCGGCGGTGAAGTCACCGTTCTACGTGATCCCGGAGGTGCAGTGATCGGGCTCGTCAAACGATCTGCATTGCTGCGAACACAAGCTGTCTGGCACCATCTTAACACCCACGATGCCGCGCAAGCGATCACTAACTATAGCGAGATCCTCGGGTGGCAACCTACGAAGCGTTTCGATTTGGGGAGAGGCATCGAAATACAGGAGTTCGCAGGGGATGCTGATGGAGAAAGCATCGGATCGATCGCCGATATTGCCGGGCGGCCAGGGGTCCACCCCCACTGGTTATTTCATTTTCGAGTGCCCGCGCTTGAGCCTGCGCTTGCTGAAATCCGGGCTGCCGGCGGCCTTGTGATCGACGCCATATCGCTACCGGGGGGCAATCGAGTCGCCGTATGCGACGACCCCCAGGGTGCCGCATTCGCACTACGCGAGTGATCGTCTACCTCACTGAAGACGACTCTGACAGGTTACTGAAATCGACTTTGGAAGATGACA
>CAXTPP010000242.1:0-2250 GCA_964246185.1 uncultured Acetobacteraceae bacterium | reverse complement strand
CCCCCGAGCTGCGCCGCGCCGTGGCCGAGCAGGCCTTGCAGCAGCTGGTCATCCAGGCCGGCTTCAGCGCCGAGGCTGCCCGGCTGCGCGTGTCCATCACCGACGCGGCGCTGCGCCAGGCCACCTTCGAGACGCCGGCCTTCCAGGGCGCCAACGGCCAGTTCGACCGCGCGACCTTCCAGTCCATCCTGCGCAACAACGGCTTCACCGAAAACCGCTACCTCAGCCTGCTGCGCACCGACATGGCGCAGCGCGAAGTGGTGGAGGCGGTGCGCGCCGCGGGCTATTCGCCGGACCTGGTGAACCGGCTGGTGCTGGTGTTCCAGGGCGAGACGCGCACGGCGGACCTGGTCTCCCTGCCGTTCGCCGCGGCCGCCGCGCCGCCCCCGCCCACGGACGAGCAGGTGGAGCGGCAGTACGACGACAATGCGGCCGAGTATCGCGCCCCGGAGTACCGCCGGGTCAAGCTGGTGCTGCTGACGCCCGAGTCGGTCGCCAAGGACATCACGGTCACCGACGAGCAGGCGCATGCCTATTATGACGCCCACCAGGCCGAGTACAACCAGCCCGAGGCCCGCACGGTGCAGGCGGTCGTGGCGCCCACGGAGGCCGCCGGCAGGGACTTGGCAACCGCCTGGATTTCCGGCGCCGATTGGGCTGCCATCCAGAAGCAGGCCGCCGCCGCGGGCGCGTCCGCGGTGGAGCTGCCCGGCTCGACGCAGGCCGGGTTCCCTTCGCCGGACCTGGCGCAGCCGGTGTTTGCCGCCGCCCCCGAATCCGTCACCGGCCCGGTGCAGGGCGAGGGCGGCTGGACGGTGTTCCGCGTGACGCTGGTGACGCCTGCCGCCGTGCAGCCGTTCGAGGCCGTGCAGGATGCGGTCAAAACCCGCGCCGCGCTGGACCAGGCCAACGACAAGGTGTTCGACAGCGCCAACAAGGTGCAGGACGCGCTGGCTGGCGGCGCGAAGCTGGACGAGCTGCCGGCCGGCCTGGGGCTCACGGCCGTCAGCGGCACGCTGGACGCCGCGGGCAACACGCCGGAGGGGCTGCCGGCGCCGATCCCCGCCCAGCCGGCGCTGCGCCAGGCGATCATCGCCAAGGCGTTCGCCCTCAGCCCCTCCGACCCGGCGACGCTGGAGGACGGCCCGGCCCAGTCGTTCTACGCGGTGGCGGTCGAGGCCATCACCCCGCCCGCGCAGCTGCCGCTGGACCAGATTCGGGACCGGGTGCGCGACGACTGGGCCAAGGCCGCCCGGCGGCACGAGCAGGACGTCGCCGCCACCCGGCTGCTGACCGCCATGTCCGACGGCGCAACCCTGCAAGCCGCGGCGGCGGCGGCGAAGCTGCCGGTCACGCGCAGCCCGCCGATCGGCCGCGGCCAGCCGCCTGCCGGCATCCCGCCCCAGTTGGTGCAGCCGCTGTTCGCCACCGAAGTCGGGCACGCGACGATGGTGGAGTCGCCCACCGGCTTCACCGTCGCCGTCCCCACCGCCATCGCCAAGCCTGACCCGGCGACCGACACCGCAGCCCTCGACCAGTTGCGCACCCGGCTGGCGGGCGCCGCGAGCGACGACTTGGAGATGCTGTTCGCCGCCGCCCTGCGCGACCGCGAGCACGTCAGGGTCAACCGGCCGCTGTTCGACAGCATCGCCCAATGACTCCGGATTTTGCCGCCGCCTACGCGGCCGGGCAGGGCGCGCTGGTCACCGTCAAGGACGTGGCGGACCTCGAAACGCCGGTGGCCGCGTTCCTCAAGCTGGCGCACGGCCAGCCCAACAGCTTCCTGCTGGAGAGCGTGGAGGGCGGCGCGTCGCGCGGGCGGTATTCCATCATCGGCATGGCGCCCGACCTGCTGTGGCGCTGCCAGGGCGGCCGGGCGGAGGTGAACCGCGACGTGCTCGCAGCGCCCCATGCCTTCGTGGCCGAAAGCCGCGCGCCGCTCGACAGCCTGCGCGCCGCCATCAACGAATGCCGGATGGCGCTGCCCCCCGGCGTGCCGCCGATGTGCGGCGGGCTGTTTGGCTTCCTCGGCTACGACATGGTGCGGCTGATGGAGCGCCTGCCGGCCAAGAACGCGGACGTGCTCGGCCTGCCGGACGCGCTGCTGATACGCCCGACCCTGTTCGCCGTGTTCGACACGGTCACTGACGAGCTGACCCTGGCCGTCCCCGTCCGCCCCGCACCCGGCGTCGGCGCCGCACAGGCCTGGAACGCGGCGCAGGCCCGCATCGCGGACGCCCAGGCCGCCCT
>CAXTPP010000241.1:0-2336 GCA_964246185.1 uncultured Acetobacteraceae bacterium | reverse complement strand
CCGCGGCCGCCGGCCTGGACCTTCGCCGCCGCGAGCCGTGCCGCCGCGGACGCCGCCGCCGGAGGGACGGCGTTCCTCGGCGAGAGCCTGGTCGCGGCCGTCACGCTGCCCCGGCGGCGGCGGCAGTTCCGCGCGTCGGACCTGTTGCGACTGGCGGACGAGGCGGGGGTCCGCGCGGTGCCGCTGGTGCTGCTGCTGGGCTACCTGATGGGCCTGATCCTGGCCTTCCAGTCCTCCATCCCGCTGCGCCAGTTCGGGGCGGACTTGTTCGTGGTCAACGTGGTGGGCTTGGGATTGCTGCGCGAGCTAGGGCCGCTGCTGGTCGCCGTGATCTTGGCCGGGCGCACTGGGTCGGCCTTCGCCGCCGAGCTGGCCAGCATGAAGGTGAACGAGGAGCTGGCGGCGCTGGAGACGCTGGGCATCAGCCCGATGACCATGCTGGTGCTGCCCCGGATGGCCGCGGCGCTGGCGGTGATGCCGGTGCTGACGCTGGCGCTGGAGGCCGCTGGGCTGCTCGGGCTGCTGACGGTGATGCTGGCGTTCGGCTTTCCGCCCGCGGCGGTGGCCAGCCAGCTGCTGCGGGCGGTGCATGCGAGGGACCTGTGGGGCGGGTTGCTGAAGGCGGTGTGCTTCGGCGCCGTCATCGCGGTCGTCGGCTGCCGCGCCGGGCTGGCCGCCGGGGACGGGCCGCGCGCCGTGGGCCACGCTGCCACGGCGGCGGTGGTGGGCGGCATCGTCGCCACCATCCTGCTGGACGGCGTGTTCTCCGTCGTCTTCTACCGGGTCGGCGTGTGACCGGGCCGGCGGTGCAGGCCGATGGCCTGGCGCAGCGCTTCGGCGGCCGGACGATCTTCCAG
This sequence comes from uncultured Acetobacteraceae bacterium, assembly GCA_964246185.1. Taxonomy (GTDB): domain Bacteria; phylum Pseudomonadota; class Alphaproteobacteria; order Acetobacterales; family Acetobacteraceae; genus LMUY01. Next base: position 1,479 of record CAXTPP010000241.1, on the reverse strand, counting down.
GGCGTGAGCTTCTCGGTGGCGGCGGGCGAGGTGTTCGCCATCCTGGGCGGCTCCGGCAGCGGCAAATCGACCCTGCTGCGCCAGGTTATGGGCCTGCTGCCGCCCTCCGCCGGCACGGCCAGCGTGTTCGGCCACGACGTGGCGACGCAGACGGACGCGGTGCGCCGCAGCATCGGCGTGCTGTTCCAGTCCGCCGCGCTGTTCGGCTCGCTGACCTTGCTGGAGAACGTGATGCTGCCGTTGCAGAGCCTGACCGCGTTGCCGCCCGATGCCTGCGCCGCGGTGGCGCGGCTGAAGCTGGCCCAGGTGGGGCTGGCCGACGCGGCGGCGCTGCGCCCGGCGGAAATCTCCGGCGGCATGGCCAAGCGCGCCGGCATCGCCCGTGCCCTCGCGCTCGACCCGCCGCTGCTGCTGCTGGACGAGCCTTCCGCCGGGCTTGACCCGGTGACCTCGGCCGGGCTGGACCAGCTGATCCTGCGGCTGCGCGACACGCTGGGCGCGACCTTCGTGGTGGTGACGCACGAGCTGGCCTCAATCCGGGCCATCGCCGGGCGCTGCCTGATGCTGGACACGGCGGCGCAGGGCGTGGTGGCGCAGGGGGACCCGCGGGAGCTGGCGCGGGACTGCCCATTGCCCGCGGTGCAGCACTTCTTCCGGCGGGAGGCGGCGTAGGGTGCGCGGCACCTACCTGCGCGTGGGCTTGCTGATGCTGGCCGGGCTGGGGTTGCTGGTGGGGGCGGTGCTGTTCTTCGGCGGCAACCGGATCCGCCACGGACGCACCTACGAGACGTATTTCCGCGACAGCGTGCAGGGACTCGACATCGGCGCGCCGGTGAAATACCGCGGCGTGTCGGTCGGCGCCGTCACCGGGATCGGCCTGACCAGCGCCGAGTACGGCAGCGGGCAATCCGGCCTGATCGACCCGGCGTTCCGCACCGTCGTCGTCCGCTTCGCCATCGACACCGCCCGGCTCGGCGAGGTCTGGGACGCCGCCAGCGTCGCGAGCCAGGGCCTGCGCGCCCGCATCGCACCCCAGGGGCTGACCGGGGTGAGCTATATTGAGCTCAACTTCGCCGACGCCCAGGCCTACCCGCCTTTGGCCGTGCCCTGGATGCCGCGCGCAGGGTATATCCCGTCCATGCCGGGCACGATCGCCCAGGTGACGGACGCGGCGACGGTGCTGCTGGGCCGGTTTGAGAAGATCGACGTGGTGGCGCTGGCTGATGGGGCGCTCGGCCTCATCAGGGAGCTGCGCAGCACCCTGCGCGACGGGGATGGGCGTGGGTTGATAACGCAGTCCACGGCCACGCTGCACGCGCTGCAAGCCGCCCTGGCGGCGGCCGACGTGCCCGCACTGACGGCGGAGCTGCGGCAGACGCTGGCCGCGGCGCGCACGCTGGCGCAGGGGCCGCAAACGCGCGAGCTGCTGCGCTCCGCCGCTGCCGCGTGCTCCGCCTGGGGAGCAGCTGCAGCCGTGGC
>CAXTPP010000240.1:0-2420 GCA_964246185.1 uncultured Acetobacteraceae bacterium | reverse complement strand
TGCCGCAGGCCATCGCCTCGATCATCACCAGGCCGAACGGCTCCGGCCAGTCGATCGGCATCAGCAGCGCGTTGGCGCCGGACAGGAAGCCGGGCTTCTGCCGGTCGTTGATCTCGCCGATCATCTCCACGCCGGGGCCGTCCAGCAGGGGACGGATATGCTGCTCGAAATATGCCTTGTCCGTGACATCGACCTTGGCGGCCAGCTTGATCGGCATTCCGGCGGCTTGGGCGATGCGGATGGCGCGGTCCGGGCACTTCTCCGGCGCCATGCGGCCGAGAAACGCCAGGTAGCCCTGCGGCTCGCCCTGCGGGGTCAGCAGCTTCTCCGGCAGGCCGTGCAGCACCGTGCCGGCGTAGTTGGCCTGCGGCAGCGGGCGGCGCTGGCTGTCCGAGATCGACACCACCGGCGCGTTCGGGAACATGTCGAACACCGGCTGCAGCTCCGGCAGGTCCAGCCGGCCGTGCAGGGTGGTGACGAACGGCGTGCGTTGCCGGCCGAACAGGCTGAACGACCAGTAGTCCATGTGGAAATGCAGCACGTCGAACTCTTCCGCCTGCTGGCGCACCGCCTCCATCAGCAGCATGTGCGGCGCGATCGGGTCCCGGATCGCCGGATCAAGCCGCAGGGCGCGGGGCCAGATGGGTTCGAGCTTGGCGGAGGTCACGCTGTCGCCGCTGGCGAACAGGGTCACGTCATGGCCCATGGCGACCAGTTCCTCGGTGAGGAAGCTGACCACCCGCTCCGTGCCGCCATACAGCTTGGGTGGGACGGCTTCGTGCAGCGGGGCGATCTGGGCGATCCGCATGGCGGGGCGACTCCTCAACTTGTGCATCGCATCATATGTACGGATCACGGCATCAATACGGCAGGGCGGCTCACGAGCGCGTCAGGACTGGCGCGCCGGGTCGAGTTCCTTACGTAGCCGACACCATCGGGCGGCCCAAGAGCAATCTTTGGGCGAAGCGGCGGCCGGGCTGCTCGATGAGCTGGTAGCTGACCCAGGCGAACGGCACGACGGACAGCGAACCCGCGAGGGCGAAGGCCAGCGCCCCCGCAGCACCCAGCGGCAGGGGGTGCAGCGCGCGCAGGGCCATCAGCTCCAGCGGGCGGAACGGGCTGTGGATGAGGTAGAGCGAGTAGGACACCACGCCGAGGAAGTGCGGCAGCCGGGTGGACATGGCAGCCGCCATCCGACGCCGGTTGCAGGCAAGAGAGGCGATGAGCACCGGGAACAGCAGCACCGCCGGCAGGTCCACCCGCAGCGCCATCGCGCCGAGGCACGAGGCAGCCAGCCCGAAGGCGACGCCGTCCCGGCCGAGCAACGCGGCAGCCTGGCCGTTCCGGCTGACGCGGTAGGCGACCATGCCCATGGCGAACTCGGCGAAGCAGCGGAGCAGCGCCGCCGCGGGCGTGCCGGTGTCGAGCCCCAGCCGGGGGTGCTGCAAGGCGATGGAGCACACCGCGGCGGCCGATGCGGCCAGCAGCAGCAAGGCGGCGGCGCGACGCCCGAACGCGGCCGCGATGAACAGCGGGAAGGCCAGGTAGGCCATGAACTCGGTGCTGATCGACCAGGACGGGCCGTTGAGGTTGGCGCCGATGCCGAGGCCTTGCAGCATGAGCGCGTTCGTCGCGAAGTCGTAGGCGGGGTCGGCGCTGCTGAAGAAGATGTTGCGCCCGAGCAGGGCGACGCTGACGCTGCCGGCCACGGCCAGCCCGGCGAGCACGGCCAGGTTGAGCGGGACCACCCGGGCGACCCGGCGGGCCAGGAAATCCGGGAAGCGCCGCAGCCCTGCCGTCTCGAACGCAGCGGCGTAGGTGTAGGACATGATGAAGCCGCTGAGGGCGAAGAACAGGTCGACGGCGATGTAGCCGTGCGGCACGAGCGACGGGATCGTGACCCGGCAGTGCTCCTGCGCCGTGGCCGAGAAATGCTGCATCACCACGGCCATCGCAGCGATGCCGCGCAAGGAGGTGAGCGGCTTGATCTCACGCATGGACGCGCCGGTCCTGCACCACCGGGCCGCGGGCGAGGGTGTCGAGGCAGATCGTCTCGAACTGGCGGGCGACGACGCCCCAGGAGAAACGCTGCTCCAGCCGCGCCCTGGCCGCAGCGACCAGGCTGGCGCGCAGGCCAGCGTCGTCCAGCAGGCGCAGGATCGCGCCGGCGAACGCCGCCGGGTCGTCGGCTTGCAGGAAATGCCGGCCGGGTTCGATGTCGAGCCCCTCGATGCCGATCTGGGTGGCGACGACGGGACGGCCCATCGCCATCGCCTCGAACGCCTTGATGCGGGTGCCGCTGCCGACCCGCAGCGGGATGACCGCCACGTCCGCCTGCGCCACGTGGGGGCGGATGTCTGGCACGGCGCCCGTGAAGCTCCAGGGCAGGCGGCGGGCCTGGGCGGCGGCGGCCAGGGCGG
>CAXTPP010000239.1:0-2423 GCA_964246185.1 uncultured Acetobacteraceae bacterium | reverse complement strand
TGTCACTTTTCAAAGTCGGCTTCAGCGATAACCGTTGAAATGTAACGGCTGGCCCTGTCACACTCGGCCGCAATCCTGATCAGAGTGGGCTGCAGCAGCCCGCATTTGGTCAAAGTCGATTGCAACGCGTTGCAAGGGGGCGGGCTGTGGCCGACCTGTCGCTCATTCCGAAGGCAGCTTGGAGTGAGGCGCGGCGACGGGCCGAGGTGATCCGCCCTCTCGCGGCACGCGACCATCGGCCGCGCTACATGGTTCAGGCCGCGGCGGCGACGCTCGGGTTGTCGGAGCGCCAGACCTACACCTTGCTGCGGCGCTGCCGGGAGGCTGGCGGCGAGCTGACCGCGCTGGTGCCGGGCCGGTCGAGCGGCGGCCGAGACAGGCCGCGCACGGCGCTGGCGAGCGAGGCGGCACTGAGCCGGGTCATCCGGGAGGTGTATCTGACGCCGCAGAAGCCGACCGCGGCGGAGGTGGCGCGCGAGGTGGCCGGACGCTGCCGGGCCGAGAAACTCCGGCCGCCCTCATCCAGCACCGTGCGGCGCCGGCTTCGGTCGCTGCCAATCGCGGACCGCCGCAAGCGGAGCGAAGAGCATCCCGAGGCCAAGCCGGTCCATGGCCATGCGCCGCCCGTCTGGTTCCCGCTGGACCTGGTGCAGGTCGACCATACGCCCATGGACCTGATCCTGGTGGACCCGCTCGATCGCGAGCCGATCGGCCGGCCCTGGCTCACGGTCGCCATCGACGTCCACAGCCGCTGCATCGCGGGCTTTTACGTAACGCTGGCCGCCCCCTCCGCCGCGTCGGTTGGGCTGTGCCTGACGCACGTCGCCATGGACAAGGCGCCCTGGCTCGCATTGCGGGATGTTGTGGCGGACTGGCCGGTGCAGGGCAAGCCGCGGCGGGTCGGCGTGGACAACGGGGCGGAGTTCCATTCCGAAGCGTTCGAGCGCGGCTGCGAGCAGCACGGCGTCGGCATCGATTGGCGCCCGCCGGGTCAGCCGCAGTTCGGCGGCGTGGTCGAGCGGGTGATCGGCACGCTGATGGGCCTGGTGCACGGCCTGCCCGGCACGACGTTCTCCAACGTCGGCCAGCGCGGTAGCTACGACAGCGACAAGGCGGCGTGCCTGACCTTGGAGGAGCTGGAACGCTGGCTCGCCGTGGCCGTGGCCAAGTACTATCACCTGCGTCCGCATGAGGGCTTGGACGGCCAGGCGCCGCTGCGGCGCTGGCAACAGGGTGTGGCCGCGATTGCAGCCGAGGGCGGCTCCATTCCGGTGCCGCGCGACCTGCGCGCCTACCTCGTGGATTTCCTGCCCGTGCTGCGCCGCAGCCTACAACGGGACGGCCTCACCATCGACCACGTGACCTATTTCAGCTCCGCTTTGCGGGCCTGGATCACCGCCCGCAACCGGCCTGGCCCCTTGCTGGTCCGTCGTGACCCGCGCGACCTCAGCCGGGTGTTCGTGCTGGACCCGCTGGACGGCGGCTACCTGGAAGTGCCGACCCGCGACCTGTCGCGCCCGGCCATCTCGTTATGGGAGCACCGGCTAGCGCGGCGGCGCCTGCGTGCCAAGCACCGGGGCGAGATCGACGAGGCCGCACTGTTCGCGGCCGTCGAGGAGATGCGCGCCGCCGAGCGGGAGGCCGCGCGCCTGACCCGTTCGGCCCGCCGCGACCGCACGCGCCGGGCCAGAGCACCAGACCTGCCGGCCGAGCCGCCATCGGCAGAGCCGGCGCCCCATCCTGTGACCGCAGATGTGGCTGTGGTGGATGACGGGGAGACGGAGCTGTCGCGTCCCTTCGACGACATCGAGCAGTGGTAGCGGCCGCCATGGATCTCGCCCATCTCCGTCCGGAAGTCCGCGAGTTGGCCCGCCTGCCGGCGACCGAACGCCTGGCCCGTGTGCCGGCCAACCGCTGGATCGGCTACGGCCGCGCGAGCCAGGCCGTGGCGATGCTGGAGCGCCTGCTCGCCTCCGAGCCCGGCCGCGTGCGGCCCCGCAACCTTCTCGTGGTCGGCCCCACCAACAACGGCAAGACGGTGATCGCCGAGCATTTCCTGCGCACCCACCCGCAGCACCCGTCCGAAGATGGCGAGCACGAGGTCATCCCTGTGCTGCTGGTGCAAATGCCGCCATCGCCCACGGTCGGGCGCCTCTATGCGGCGGTCCTGGCGGGTCTTGGGATGCCAGGCGCGATGCATGGACGCTCGCCCGACCGCGAGGCCATGGCGATGCGCCTGCTGCGCCAGGTCGGCTGCCGGATGCTGCTGCTGGACGAGTTGCACAACCTGCTGGCCGCAACGGGCGCGCGGCAGCGCGAGCTGCTGAACCTGCTGCGCTATCTCGGCAACGAACTCCGCATCCCGATCGCCTGCTTCGGCACGCGCGAGGCGTATCTCGCCATCCGCAGCGACGACCAGCTCG
>CAXTPP010000238.1:0-2425 GCA_964246185.1 uncultured Acetobacteraceae bacterium | reverse complement strand
GATCTGCCGGCGAAAAGATGCATCATGTACGTGGGGGGGGGCGGCGGGGGGCTCCCACGCGCCGGCCCCCCGGGCGGCGGGGGCCCGCGGCCGCCGGCAAGCGTCAGCCGCGGACGAAGGCGACGCCGGCTCGCGCTACTTCCTGGGAGCGAGCGTCAGCGTGAGTGGAGCGAACACGCCGCCCACGGCGGACCGGGCCGTGAAGCCGGTGAGGTTGCCGACCGTGTCGTACCAGTCGGGGAAGGCCGTGCCGGTCGTCGTGGTGTTCGCGTAGTTGCACACCTCGTCGATGATGGCCTGGATGAGCGTCGTGTCCTTGCTTGCCGCCGCGGTCCACAGCTCCCAGTCCGCCTTCGTGTAGGTATGCCGCGGATCGAGCGGAATGCCGGTCGGCGTCTCATGCAGCTTGTCGAAGTCAGCCTCCTCGGTCAGGATGCTCGGCGGGATCAGGTTCAGCCCAAGCAGCTTGTCGGGGTACGCGTTGTACTTGAGGCTGTAGTAGCTGTCCGGCTCGCCGGTGGTGTCAGGGCTGTAGGCGTTGGCAGGCTCGCGGTACTGGAGCAGCAGGTGGGTGCTGCTGTTGTTGTGCGAAAGCCGGGTCCAAACGCTCGTCCCCAGCTCCGCCTCCTTGCGGTAGCAGCTCGCGTCCTTGCCGTCTCCGGCGAAGCTGGAGATCTGCCCCATCGCGCCGACGGCCAGGATGCCTCTGAGCGCCAGGTTGACGCTGTGCGCGATAGGCCCGGTGAAGTCGTCGGCCTGGTTCTGGAACTGCGGATCGACCGCGTTGGAATAGGGAACCCCTGCCGGCACCGTCAGCAGGTAGGTGGCCCACTGCTTGAACAGGGCATAGTGCGCGTTCGCATAGACGACGGCCTGCGCTCTCGGCACGTGCCGCATGTAGGCGTCGGCCATGATCAGCATGTTGGCGGTTTCCTCCACCGGCATGTTCTCGCCGCCGCCGTCGTTGTGCCCGGCGGCGTTCGGGTAGGTGGCGCCCAGGTCATGCGGCGGGAACTGCTCCGGCCACTGGCCTGACTCGGAGTAGCTGATGACCGGGGCGAGCATGTACCGGACGAGCTCGGGGTTGGCGTAGAGGGAGGCCGGCATCGAGGGGTACAGGATGTCCACCGTGGAGACGTTGTCGCTGCTGCTGATCTCCTCCACGAACAGGAATGGGTCCCCCGCGGCGTTGGTGCAGGAATCCGCCGTGCCGTTGGTCAGCTCGGTGGCGGCGAACGCTTGCCGCAAGCTCAGTGCGGCGAGTGCGGCGTAATGCTCCATAGGCGTTGTTGACCGCGCGCGGCTGGTTGGTGTCGTTGGTGTTGGCGAGCTTGCCGGAGCCGACGAACTGGCTGCGCACCGCGGCATCGCCGCCCGACTGCGTGGTGAGCGTCCCGGAAGTGGCGGCCGACCAGAGCACGGTGCCCCAGTCGGCGAAGTTGTTGGACTGGGTCAGCACCATCGGCGCCGTGGGCGTCACCGTCCAGGTCGAGAGCGTGCCTGTCTCGCCGCTGCCGTCCTCGTTGCGGTTGATCGTCTCGGGCGCCCAGTCGATCTGGGCTGCCGGCTGGTTGCCGCCGGTCAAGCCGCTTGCCCACTCGCCGCTGATGTCGAAATAGACGCTGACCGTGTGAGGGATTCCGTCGCTGCTCTGCGCGGTGGTGACGATGTCGGGGAGCGGCATGCTGAGGCGCCGCAGGTCCTTGGCCTCGACGGGAGAGAGGAAATCGACCGTCAGGCCCACGCCGCCGGCGCTGAACGTGAGGATCGACTGCGTCGCCGTGGTCTGCAGCGACGTCTGCGGCATCGACTTCGAAAGGCCCGGGACATTGGGCGCGCCGATGAACAGGTAAGGCACGGTGTCGATGGTGGCGATGCCGGTGATCGCCTTGACGCCGCCGTCCCAATGCTGCGGCCAGGTTCCGGGCGCGATGCCGGTCGGGTTGCGCAGCCAGGTGTTCAGGTAGGGAGCGCGGGTGATGAGTGGTGCGGCCGGCGGCTTGATCGGCGTGAAGGTCTGCGCGCTCGCGGCCTGGCAACCGAATGCAAGAATGGCAGTAGCACTGGAATACACCAGAAGACGGTGTTTGAACATGATGTTCCCGCGAGTTCCTATTATTGATTATAGGATGGTATCCTAGAAAATATTTATTTCGTAATACTATGAACCATGTCAACTCGTTGCTGATGTAAACAGCAATCCAAGTCGCCAATGACACAGAAACTCGATACCGTGGCGTTATTTTCACGCGCGCTTAATGAGCGTCGGAAAGCATTGGCACGCCGTAGCTGATCTTCATGCAGGAGAGCGGCAACGATCCAAGGATATTTATGCCATCGGCCCTTGATGGTGACCATTAGGTAGGCAAGGCTAGAAGCTGTTATGGACTGGAGGCGGCCGGGTTCCCAAGTTTTGGGGATGATG
>CAXTPP010000237.1:0-2554 GCA_964246185.1 uncultured Acetobacteraceae bacterium | reverse complement strand
GGGGGGGGGGGGGGGGGGGGGGGCCCCCCCCCCCCTAAGTCTTGCCCCGCGGCCGCTGCGCGATGGCGGCGGCGCGGCGGCCGGTGCGGCAGGCGTCCGAGCAGTAGCGGACCTCGTCCCAGCTTCGCGCCCATTTGCGCCGCCATTGGAACGGGCGGCCGCACGCCGCGCAGATCTTCTCGGGCAGCTCGGACTTCTTCATTGCGGCAACCCTATCCGCCCGACCACCTGCCCGGAATGCGGGTCCAGCAGGACGATCCGGTCCGGGCCGCCGCCCTGCAGCAGCACGGCCAGGCGGTCCCCGGCCTGCGAGATCGCCTGCACGCGGGTTCCTGGCGGTTCTGCCATGATTTGGGCGACATGGGATTGCGGCGCGGCAAGCCGGCGCATGATCGTGACGGCCAGCGTGGCGACGCCAGCCACGATCAGCACGCCCATCACGACCACCGCTGTCAGCAAGGCCCGCATCCTGTCTCCCTTTGCCGGCGCGGCTGCGCTATTCGAGGCGCCATGAGCGATCCGGCGGACGGCGCCCGGCGCGTCGTCGCCGGGCCGGATGATGCGGGCCTTCGGCTCGACACCTTCCTTGCGACCCGGATCGGGACGATTTCACGGTCCAGAGTCAAGGGCCTGATCGAGGCGGGGCAGGTCACCGCCGCCGGCAGCATCGCCACCGACCCGGCGCTCACGGTGCGGCTTGGCCTGGAATACGTGCTGAGCGTGCCGCCGCCCATCGCGGCCGCGCCCGCCGCGCAGCCCATGGCGCTGCCGATCCTGTTCGAGGACGCGGACCTTCTGGTGCTGGACAAGCCCGCCGGCCTGGTCGTGCATCCCGCCCCCGGCAACCTGGACGGCACGCTGGTGAACGCCCTGCTGGCGCATTGCGGGGACAGCCTGCCCGGGATCGGCGGCGAACGGCGGCCCGGCATCGTTCACCGCCTGGACAAGGACACCTCGGGCGTGATGGTCGTGGCCAAGTCGGAGCTGGCGATGACGGCGCTCGCCGCCGCGTTCGCGTCGCGGACGCTCGAGCGGTCGTACCTGGCGCTGTGCTGGGGCGTGCCGTCGCCGTCCGAGGGGGAGATCACCGGGGCGATCGGGCGGGACCCGCGGGAGCGCAAGCGGATGGCGGTGGTGCCGCGCGGCGGCAAGGCGGCGCTGACGCATTATCGCGTGCGGCAGGTCTGGGGCGCCGCGGCGGCCCTGGCGGAATGCCGGCTCGCCACGGGCCGGACCCACCAGATCCGCGTCCACCTGGCGACGGCCGGGCATCCGATCGTGGGCGACCCGGCCTATCTGCGGCGCATCCCCGCCGCGGCCCGGCTGCTGCCGCCGGGCCAGCGAGGCCGCCTGCTGGATTTCCCGCGTCAGGCGCTGCACGCCGCCGTGCTGGGCTTCACCCATCCGCGCACGGGCGAGGCCCTGCGGTTCGAGACCCCTGTGCCGACGGATTTCCAGGCCTTGCTCGACGCGCTGAATTATGCGGCGGCGCCGCAATTGTCTTGACCGGACCAGCGCGGTCCTGTATCACCTGCCGCAAGTGATCCTTCCGAAACGACGGAAGGACGCCACCCGAACGACCTGCCGCCTACGTGAGGGGCGGTCGCCAGGACCTGAGGCGTCACGATCGCATCAACGCTTGTCCGGAACCGCAACCGGGATCAATCTACGCCGTAATGGGTAGGTGTCCGCCGTCCGGACATAAGGAGCCAAACTGATGGCCTCTGCTATGACTAACGTCGCACCTGAGGGCAACCTTTCCCGCTATCTTCAGGAAATCCGCAAGTTTCCCATGCTCGCGCCCGACGAGGAGCTGGCCCTGTCCAAGGCTTGGCGGGACAGCGAGGACATGGACGCGGCGCATAAGCTGGTCACGTCCCACCTGCGCCTGGTCGCCAAGATCGCCATGGGCTACCGCGGCTATGGCCTGCCGGTCGGCGAGCTGATCAGCGAAGGCAACGTCGGCATGATGCAGGCGGTCAAGCGGTTCGACCCGGACCGCGGCTTCCGTCTGGCGACCTACGCCATGTGGTGGATTCGCGCCGCCATCCAGGAATACATCCTGCACAGCTGGTCCCTGGTAAAGATGGGCACTACGGCGGCGCAGAAGAAGCTGTTCTTCAACCTGCGTCGGCTCAAGGGCCAGATGCAGGCGATCGAGGACGGCGACCTGAAGCCCGACCAGGTGGCCAAGATCTCGCGCGTGCTGCAGGTGCCGGAGCAGGACGTGGTCAGCATGAACCGCCGCCTTGCCGCACCCGACCACAGCCTCAACGCGCCAGTCCGCGCGGACAGCGAGGGCGAGTGGCAGGATTGGCTGGTGGACGAGGGGCAGAGCCAGGAGGCCGAGCTTGCCGACCGCGAGGAGCTGACCGGCCGCAAGACCCTGCTGTCGAACGCGCTCAAGACCTTGAACGAGCGCGAGCGGCACATCCTGATCGAGCGCCGGCTGAAGGACAACCCGACGACCCTCGAGGAGCTGTCGCAGCAATACTCCATCTCGCGCGAGCGGGTGCGGCAGATCGAGGTCCGTGCCTTCGAGAAGCTGCAGAAG
>CAXTPP010000236.1:0-2593 GCA_964246185.1 uncultured Acetobacteraceae bacterium | reverse complement strand
GTGTCCGGGGCAGGGGCGCTGGCGGCGCGGCTCCGGCCCGCCACGTTGGCCGGGGTGCGGGTCTGCCCCGCCGGCAAGCTCGGCCCCGGCTGGCTGCTGGCCCGCGAGGCAGCCGCGATGGCCGCCGCCGTGCCGGCCACGCCGGGCCAGGTGTGGGACGGCCGCTTCCGGGTGGTGCGTGCGCCGCCCGGCGACTTCATCGGGCCGCTCGGCGTCAAGCCGCGGCGCTCGGGTTTGCCCGCCGCCGTCGCGCGCGCCTTGCCGGCCATCCATCGGGGCGGCCAGCTTTGCGAGGCGCAGGATGCGCGCTGTCCTTCCGCTGCGGCAGGCAGCCCCACCATGGTCGTCAGCGCCGTGGTTCCGGCCGCAGGCGCGCCGTTCCTGGCGTCTTGTTGACAACGCCGGGGGTGTGTTCGCAAGGTCGCAATCCCATGTCAGTGTTGCAGCCCGGGTCGGATCGTGATCGGGTGACTCAATCATCGGCCCGCACGCCCGAAAACGGGACCGGTCCGTTATGGATGGCCAGGGAACCTAGATGAGCAATTTCGGCCGCAACCTCGCCCTTTGGGTGATCATCGCCCTTCTGCTGGTGGTGCTGTTCAACATCTTCCAGCCGGGCACCACGCAGCATTCGGCGTCCCAGATCGCCTATTCCGACTTCCTGGGCGACGTGTCGAGCGGGCGCGTGCACGACGTGACCATCCAGGGCCGCACCGTCACCGGGCAGCTGACCGACAACCGAAGCTTCCAGACCTACACCCCGGATGACCCGACGCTGGTGCAGAAGCTGACCGACAAGGGCGTGCGCGTCGTCGCCAAGCCCGAGGACGAGGGCAGCAACTCGATCTTCCACTACCTGCTTAACTGGTTCCCGATGCTGCTGCTGATCGGCGTCTGGGTGTTCTTCATGCGCCAGATGCAGTCGGGCGGCGGCCGTGCCATGGGCTTCGGCAAGTCCCGCGCCCGGATGCTGACCGAGAAGCAGGGCCGCGTCACGTTCGAGGACGTGGCCGGCATCGACGAGGCCAAGAGCGAGTTGCAGGAGATCGTGGAGTTCCTGAAGGACCCGCAGAAGTTCCAGCGGCTCGGCGGCAAGATCCCCAAGGGCGTGCTGCTGGTCGGCCCGCCCGGCACCGGCAAGACGCTGCTCGCCCGCGCCATCGCCGGCGAGGCCAACGTGCCGTTCTTCACCATCTCCGGCTCGGACTTCGTGGAGATGTTCGTGGGCGTCGGCGCCAGCCGCGTGCGAGACATGTTCGAGCAGGGCAAGAAGAATTCCCCCTGCATCATCTTCATCGACGAGATTGACGCCGTGGGCCGCCACCGCGGCGCGGGCCTGGGCGGCGGCAACGACGAGCGGGAGCAGACGCTCAACCAGATGCTGGTCGAGATGGACGGCTTCGAGAGCAACGAGGGCGTCATCCTGATCGCCGCCACCAACCGTCCGGACGTGCTGGACCCGGCGCTGCTGCGCCCCGGCCGCTTCGACCGCCAGGTGGTGGTGCCGAACCCCGACGTGGGCGGGCGCGAGAAGATCCTGCGCGTCCATATGCGCAAGGTGCCGCTGGCCAACGACGTGGACCCGAAGACCATCGCCCGTGGCACGCCCGGCTTCTCCGGCGCAGACCTCGCCAATTTGGTGAACGAGGCCGCCTTGCTGGCCGCCCGCATGGGCAAGCGCACCGTGGCGATGTTCGAGTTCGAGCACGCCAAGGACAAGGTGATGATGGGCAGCGAGCGCCGTTCGCTCGTGATGTCCGACGCCGAGAAGCGCATGACCGCCTACCACGAGAGCGGCCACGCTCTGTGCGCCATGCACGAGCCGGACTGCGACCCGGTGCACAAGGCGACCATCATCCCGCGCGGCCGTGCGCTCGGCCTGGTGATGAGCCTGCCCGAAGGCGACCGGCTCAGCGAGAACAAGGCCCGCCTGGTCTCCCGCCTGGTGATGGCGATGGGCGGCCGGGTCGCCGAGGAGATCATCTTCGGGGCGGACCGCGTGTCCACCGGCGCCGGCGGCGACATCAAGCAGGCCACAAACATCGCCCGCAACATGGTCACCGAGTGGGGTATGAGTGAGACGCTGGGTATGATCGCCTATGGCGACAACAGCCAGGAAGTGTTCCTGGGGCACAGCGTGACCCAGAACAAGAACGTCTCCGAAGTGACGGCACGGGAGATCGACGCCGAGATCAAGGGCATCATCGACCGCGCCTACAGCCGCTCGAAGGAAATCCTGACCGAGAACATCGAGGAGCTGCACCGGCTGGCCCGTGGCCTGCTGGAGCATGAGACGCTGTCCGGCGACGAAATCCGCACGGTGCTGCGGGGCGACCCGATCATCCGCAAGGTGGTGGACGATCCCGCTCCCGAAACCCGCCGGGCCTCGGTGCCGAGCACTCGTCCGCTGGCCCCGCCGGCAGGTGGCCTGGGCGCTGCCCCGCAGCCGGGCTGAGTGGCTTCAAGACTTTCTACGGCTTGACATGAAACGCTGGGCGGTCCCTGACCGCCCAGCGTTTCATTTTGGCCGATTACAGACGAGGCTTGCGGACTGCCCCTCGTCTATGCTTTATGTTCGGCATATGTTCCCTCC
>CAXTPP010000235.1:0-2620 GCA_964246185.1 uncultured Acetobacteraceae bacterium | reverse complement strand
CCGATCGCCAGTGCTCGGTGTGGTAGAGATACGTCCGGTCCAGGGTCTTGCCCTGGCCCTTGTAGATCATCCCCGCGTAGCTATCAGGCGACAGGGTAAACCCATCCGGAGGCGACACCAAGAACCCCTCCACCCTGCTTAGCAGGGAGAGGCAGATTGACGGATCGAATGGGCGTTTTTCCACCCGGCAAGGACGGGCGGAGACAGGTGATGAGGACGCCGGATGAGGTTGCGGCGATGCTTCGATTGCACAATTTGGCATGGGGCACGCAGGGGATTTCGGCCGAGCTGGGATGGGATCGTGAGACGGTTCGACGGTATGTGACGGCGGGCGGCTGGACGCCGTGCCGGGTCCCGACGCGTCCGTGTCTACTGGCTGGGCATGCGTCATGGTTGGCTGAACGGCTCCGGTGGCATCGGGGCAACGCCGACGTGGTGCGGCAATAGCTGGCGTCCGAGTTGGGCGTGGTGGTCAGCCTACGCACGTTGGAGCGGGCGGTGTCGCACTTGCGGCGCGAGCTTGCGGCGGAGGCGCTGGCGACGGTGCGGTTCGAGACGCCGCCGGGCCGGCAGCTGCAGGTCGACTTCGGGCAGCGGCGGATCTCTGTGGACGGGTTCGACCAGGGCCGGGTCTATCTATTCGTGGCGATGCTGGGCTACTCGCGGCGGGTTTATGTACAGCCGTTCCAGAACGAGCGGCAATCGTCATGGCTGGAGGGGATCGAGGGCGCGTTTCGACACTTTGGCGGCCTACCGCTCGACCTGCTGCTGGATAATGCCAAGGCGCTGGTCAAGCACCACGACGCGGTGACGCGTGAGGTGGAGTTTAACGACCGCCTGCACGCTTTTGCCCGGTATTGGGACGTGCGGCCGGTTGCGTGCGCGCCCTCCCGCGCGCGGACTAAGGGCAAGGATGAGCGCGGCGTAGGCTACGTCAAGCACAACGCCATTGCGGGCCGCAGCTTTGCATCGTGGGGCGCGCTGGAGGCGCATCTGGCGACATGGATGCGCGAGGTCGCCGACGTGCGGGTGCATGGCACGACGGGCGAGCCGCCGATTGCCCGGTTCGAGCGGGAGGAGCGGCAGGCTTTGCGACCGGTGAACGGCCGTCCGCCGTTCCGGCAGTTGCGTGAGCTGAGCCGCCGGGTTCAGAACGACGCCTGCGTGGACGTGGACACAAACCATTACAACGTGCCGTGGCGGCTGATCGGCGCCGAGGTCAGCGTGATGGTCGGCGGCGGCCAGGTCCGCATCCATCACGCGGGTGCCGAAGTGGCTTGCCACGATAAGCGCCTTGGCCGACGCGAGCGCGCCGTTGATCGCGCCCACCTGCATGGCGTCGTGCCGAGCCGCCCGGATCCGGGCAGCGACACCGGCATTGAGGCAATGGCGCGCATGACGCCGCCCGGCGTCGAGTTGCTGCGGCCGTTGGCCGAGTACGAGCAGGTGGCGGGAGGTGGCTGGTGAGCGCCGAGCTGGACGCGCTGCCGGACATGCTGGCGCGCTTGAAACTCACGGCGTTGCGCGACCTGCTTGACGAGGCGGCACGCGGCGACTTGTCGCTGCGTGAGACGCTGGCACTGCTATGCCGCGCGGAAGTGTCGCATTGCGAGGAGCGGCGCATCTAGATGGGCACGGGGATCGCGAAGTTCCCGCAGCAGCGCACGTTGGAGGGGTTCGACTTTGCCGCACAACCGTCTCTGGATGCCAAGCAGGTGCGCGACCTGGCCGCTTGCCGCTGGATTGCCAACGGCGACGTGCTGCTGATCCAGGGTCCGCCGGGCGTAGGCAAGACGCATCTTGCCATCGCGCTCGGCCGCGAGGCGATCCGGCATGGCTACTCGGTGCTGTTTACCCCAGCGACGGCGCTGGTGACGACGCTGGTCAGAAGGCATTCGGAAGGAAGATTGGAGCAGCGGCTGGCGCAACTGGCCAAACCCAAGCTGCTGATCATGGACGAGTTCGGCTATCTGCCGTTCGAGCCTGCGGCGGCCCACCTGCTGTTCCGACTGGTCAGCCGCCGTTACGAACGCGGCAGCATCCTGATCACCTCGAACCGCGCCGTGGGCAACTGGGGCACGGTGCTGGGCGCCCAGGTCGTGGCAACCGCCATCCTGGACCGTCTACTCCACCACAGCCACGTGCTGACCATCCACGGCGACAGCTACCGGCTGCGCGAGAAGCGCCGCTCTGGACTGATCAAAGCGACACCCGCTCCGGCGATGGCCGAGGCGTCACAGCAGCAGAAGTGGATGGGTTCTCAGTGTCGTCCCTGGATGGGTTCCTGATGTCGCTTGATAGAGCTGGAGTGGGCCGGTATTCTGCGCAAAGAATGCGGCAGACTCAGCCGCATTTCTCTGCAGCTCCCAGGTGATATCCACGACACTGGTTAAGACAGAATCAAAGCCCAACTTCAGCCTGTCGGCAACGGTTTCTGCTTCTCCCCACAGGTATGGAGAGATCTTGCCGTTAGAGGGTGGGGGAAGGTATCGGCCGACAATCTCACCTAATTTCCCGCCAAATGAAGACAGGGTCCAGTTAGCCAAAGCAAGCCGTCCGCCTGGCCTTACCTCGACTTTGGCCAATCCTGGACGTTCTGACGGGGGCTGGGTGGCGGAGC
>CAXTPP010000234.1:0-2632 GCA_964246185.1 uncultured Acetobacteraceae bacterium | reverse complement strand
AGAGCCGGGAACGCAACGGCCAGATCGAGGCGTTTCGCGTCGCCGTTCCAGGCGCGGGCCTGCCGTAGCGCAACTCATCCAGTCTATGACGGGGTTCGGGGCAGGGCCACGCTCTCCCTTGCCATATCCTTGATGCGCTTCTGCTGAGCGGCGACCTCGTCCATCGCCGCCTGGGTGCGCCGGCGCTCCGCCACCGCCCGTTCCGCGGCCCGGCGTGCAAGCAGGCTTTCCGCCGCTTCCGCCGCCGCCCGCGCCACCGTCACGGCGGCGCGCGCCTTGGCCATGTCCGACTGCACCTGCTCATGCGCCGCCCGCGCCGCCGTCGCCGCAGCGCGCCCGACCGGAAGCCAGGCGGCGAACGCCTCCACGGCGTGGTCCCCGTCGGTGTTCGCGGCCAGCTCGCCCTCTGCCAGGATCAACGCATCGGCAGCGTCCGCCTTGGCCTGCGCCGCACTCGCCGCGCGCAGCAGGGCAGCCAGGTTGCGCTTGGCGTCGTCCACCGTGACCCGGCGGATGCGCAGCACGGTCTCCAGCGGATCAGGCATCAGGTCCCTCCATGGCGGCAGCAAGTGCGGCGAAGCTCTCGGCGAGGCTGCTGGGATCGCCGCGGCCCTGGTGCAGCGCGCGTTCGATCCGGGGTGCGAGCAGCACCGCCTCGTCCACCGCCGGGTCAGCGCCGGGCTTGTATGCGCCGAGCCGGACCAGGTCGGCCATCTCGGCGTAGGTGGACAGGATGGCGCGGGCGCGGGCGGCCAGCAGCCGCTCGGATGGTTGCAGGCAGCCGGGCACGGTGCGGGATAGGGAGCGCAGCACATCGACCGCCGGGTAGCGGCCGGCCTCGCCGATGCGCCGGTCCAGCACGACGTGTCCGTCCAGGATGCCGCGCACCGCGTCCGCCACTGGCTCGTTATGGTCGTCGCCCTCGACCAGGACGGTGAACAGGGCGGTGATGTGCCCGATGCGCCCGCCATCCGGGCCAGGCCCGGCGCGTTCCAGCAGGCGCGGCAGCTCGGCGAACACGCTGGGCGGGTAGCCCCTCGTGGCGGGCGGCTCGCCAGCGGACAGCCCGATCTCCCGCAACGCGAAGCAGAACCGGGTCACGCTGTCCATCAACAGCAGGACGGACTTGCCCTGGTCGCGGAAATGCTCGGCGACCGTCATCGCGGCGTAGGCGGCCTCCCGGCGCATCAGGGGCGGCGTGTCGGAGGTGGCGGTCACCACGACGGAGCGCGCCAGCCCCTCGGGGCCGAGGTCGTCCTCCAGGAACTCCCGCACCTCCCGTCCGCGCTCTCCCACCAGGGCCAGCACGGCCACGTCGCAGGCGGTGTGGCGCGCCAGCATGGACAGCAGCGTCGACTTGCCGACGCCTGACCCGGCGAACAGCCCGAGGCGCTGCCCGGTGCGGCAGGTGGTGAACAGGTTGAGCGCGGCCACGCCCAGGTCCAGCCGTTCCCCGAGTCGGGCGCGGGTCGCAGCATCCGGCGGGCTGGCCCGCACGGGACGCCGCACGCCCTGGGCCAGCGCGCCACGGCCGTCCAGCGGGTTGCCGAGCGGGTCGATCACCCGGCCAAGCCAGGCATCGCACGGCGCCAGCCCTGCTTGGCTGCCAGGGCCGCCCAAAGCGCCGCCCGGGGTCCATGCGGCGCGGGCCGTGCTGCCGGGGCCGATGCCATCCAGCGGCGCATAGGCCATCGCCTGCGCCGTGGCGCCTCGGAAGCCCACGATCTCGGCCGGCACCTCCCGCCCGTCGCGGGCGGCCAGGGTCAGCCGTGCGCCGACGCTGAGCAGGGTGCCCATGCCGGCCACATCGACGGACAGCCCCGAAATGGCGGCGACACGCCCCTGCGCCACGACGGCGCTGACCTCGGCAACCCGCGCGTGTGCGAGATGTATCTTCTCAGAAGACGTAAATTGAAGCATTATTGATTGCGCTCATCAGTTTTAGCAAGAAATCCGGTCGCCATTCGGGAGTCGCGGAGGCCATTTGAAAAATATGCACGTATGAAGTGAAAAATTTGTAGCCATGCACACGTATGAGTGGTAACCTTCCTGTAGCGAATTAATCCGGAGTTCAACCCATGCGTGTCCTGCTCGTTGAGGATGATGTGACTGTGGCCCGGGGCATCGCCCTGATGCTGAAATCAAGCGGCCTGATCGTGGACACGACGGAAACCGGGGAGGAAGCCCTCGAACTCGTCCGCCACTACGACTACGACATCGTCGTGCTGGACCTGATGCTGCCGGACATGGAGGGCTACGAGGTCGTGCGGCGGATGCGGGCGGCCCGGATGGAAACCCCCGTGCTGATCCTGTCCGGCCTGTCCCGCCCGGCCGCGAAGGTCAAGGGCTTCGGCATGGGCGCCGACGACTTCATCACCAAGCCGTTCGACAAGGCCGAGCTGGTGGCGCGGATGCAGGCCGTGGTCCGCCGCAGCAAGGGCTACAGCCAGCCCACCCTGCGCATCGGCAGCCTGCAGCTCAACCTGGACAGCCGGGAAGTGCTGGTGGCCGGCGTGCCGGTCCACCTCACGGGCAAGGAATACTCGATCCTGGAACTGCTCGTGCTGCGCAAGGGCATGGTGCTGACCAAGGAGGCGTTCCTCAACCACCTGTACGGCGGCATGGACGAGCC
>CAXTPP010000233.1:0-2824 GCA_964246185.1 uncultured Acetobacteraceae bacterium | reverse complement strand
CGGGACGGGTCGGCGAGGCAGGCCATGAACTGCGGCAGCTCCGTCATGAAGCCCAGCACGCCGGAAGCGCCGAACGCGTCCTCCTTGGCGGTGGCGGCGGCAAATTCCGCGAAGTCGCGCAGCGCCGCGTCCGGGCCGAGCCGCCGGAGGTAGAGCTGCAGGTCGTGCGGCACGGATTCGAGGCCGCGCGCATCGAACGCCACGGCGCCGGACACGGGCTTGCGCAACGCCGCGAAGGCAGAGTCCCGGAAAGGGTCCTCCACCAGCACCGCCCCGCGCTCCGCGAGTTCCTGCTGCGTGCGGGCGTAGAGCTGGCCGGCCTCGTCCGACAAGGGCTGGTCCCGCCAGCCCGGGCCGTAAAGCCCGATCCGCGCGCCCTGCAACGCGTCCGTGCGCAGCAGCGAGGCGTAGCCGCCCTTCGGCCTGTGGCCGACGCCGGCAATGGTCTTAGGATCCTCCGACGTATAGCCCGCCAGCACGTCCAGCGTCAGCGCCGCGTCGCGCACGCAGCGGGCGATCGGCCCCACCACGTCGCGGTTGCCGGACAGCGGCATGACGCCGGCGTTCGGCACCAGGGCGAAGCTCGGCTTGATGCCGACCAGCGCCTGGGCGGACGCCGGGTTCTGGATCGAGCCGCCGGTCTCCTCGGCGAGGCCCAGCACGGCCATGCTGGCGGCGACGGCGGTGGCGGTGCCGGCGCTGCTGCCGCCGGGCAGGAAACCGCGGCCCGCGGCGTTGTAGGTCGGGCCGGCCCAGCTGTCGTTGGCATGGCTGCCGGTGTGGCTCAGCACGGGAACGTTGGTCTTGCCCAGGATCACCGCCCCGGACGCGCGCATCCGCGCCACCACGGGGGAGTCGGTGGCAGGCATCAAGTCCACGCCGCCAGCGCGGCTGCACAGCGGCGCCCAGCCTGCGGTGGTGGGGAAGCCCACCATGTCCATCGGGTCCTTCACCACCACCGGCACGCCGGCCAGCGGCCCCAACGCCTCGCCCGCGGCCCGGCGGCGGTCGATGGCGCGCGCATCGGCCAGGGCGTCCGGGTTGTGGAAGATGATGGCGTTGTAGGCCGGGTTGTACTGCGCGATGCGGTCGATGAACGCCTGCGTCAGGAATTCGGCGGTGAAGGCGCCGTGGGCGAAACCGGATTGGATCGCCTCGACCGTAAGCTCGACGGGATCGATTTGCTTCCCGCCCGCGTCCGCATGATTTGTCATGATGCCAACCTCCTCGGAACAAGCGGCGCGACTATGGGATAAGCCTGGCCGCCTTGCACGCGGCAAAATCGCGGACCCGTGATGGCACAACTCTTGCTGCGCATTCCCAGCACGACGCAACGGGAGCCTTGGGAATGAGCGCATGGCATGGAGGCGGCAATGCCCGGGGGCACACCGGCATATCACCGTGTGCACGAAACAACTGGGCGGCGCTGGCGCTCTGCCTTGGCGGCCTCATGGCCATGCCGGGTTGGGCGCATGCTGCCGAGCCCGCGCCGCAAGCGTGCCAGGCGTTGCAGGCGAAGTTTCCGCAGTTGAAAGGCAAGACGCTGGTGGACGCGGTCAACCCGCACACCCCCGGCTACGAGGCGCTGGACCCGGTGGACCCCAGCAAATACATCGGTTTCGATATCGACCTGGCGCAGGCGCTCGGCGCTTGCCTCGGCTTCGGCGTGACGTTCACGCCGGTCGCGTTCCCTGCCCTGCTGCCGACGCTGCAGAGCGGCCAGGCGGATTTCGTCATCTCCGACATCTATGCCACCGAGGAGCGCGCCAAGGCGGCGGATTTCATCACCTACTCCAAGGTGTTCGACGGCGTGCTGGTGGCGAAGGACAACCCTAAGCACATCACCGGCATCAATGGCACGATGTGCGGCGCTACTGCGGCGGAAAACACCGGGTTCGTGGAGGTGCCGCTGGTGCAGAACCTGGGCGCCGGCTGCAAGACGGATGGCAAACCATTGCCGGAGCTGCAGCTGTACGGCAACAACGCGGACTGCGTGCAGGCGATCCTGGCTGGCCGCGCGGACACCTACGTCAATGACGTGAACACGGTGGACCAGGCGGTGAAAGCCTACCCGGACAAGCTCGAGAAGGCCGTCGCGGTGACGCTGCCCTACTCCATCGGCATTGCGGTGCCGAAGAACAAGCCCGAGCTGCGCGACGCGATCATGGCCGCCCTGAGCGCCCTGCAACAGTCCGGTGCGGAAACGGGCATGCTCAAGAAATGGTCACTCGACGCCGGCACGATGGAGGCGCCGCGGCTCGTGGCCGGCTAGTGCCGCTTTTCCTGCACTATCTCAGCCTGCCCTATCTGCTGGCAGGCATCAGCCTCACCTTGGGCGTGACCGGGCTGGGCTTGGGCGGCGGGCTGCTGGCGGGGCTGGCGCTGGCGGGCATGCAGCTCAGCCGGTTCCGCGCCCTGTCCGCCTTCGCCCGGCTCTACGCCGTCATCTTCCGCGGCACGCCGCTCATCCTGCAATTGGTGTTCGCCTACGACGCCCTGCCGCACATCGGGCTGCGGCTGAGCGCGATGGGCGCGGCCGGGCTGGCGCTGGCCGCCAACGAGGCGCCGTTCATCGCCGAGATCCTGCGCTCCGGCGTGCGCGGCGTGGAGGCAGGCCAGGTGCTGGCGGGCCAGGCGCTCGGCATGACGCCCGGGGTGCTGATGCGCCGGGTCATCGCACCGCAGGCGATCCGCACCATGGTGCCGGCTTTGGGCAACGAGGCGGTGAGCGCGTTGAAGAACTCGTCGCTCGCCTCGGTCATCGCGGTGCAGGAGCTGACGCTGCGCAGCACCCAGCTCGCCTCGTCCACGTTCGACTTCTTCT
>CAXTPP010000232.1:0-2833 GCA_964246185.1 uncultured Acetobacteraceae bacterium | reverse complement strand
GATGCAGGGCGCCATCGCGCGCGGCGACGTGGAGTCGGCCGTCGCCATCGCCGCCCGGGCGGAGGAGGTGAACCCCGGGGCGGCCTGGCTGCGGACCGAGCGGTCCCGCCTGGCGACCCGGGCGGGCGACTGGAAGGGCGCGCTGGCGCTGGCCAACCCGGGCGACCCGGTGGCGACGTTCGCCACCGCCGCGGCGGACAGCGAGACCGACCTGATGCAGGCGCTCAAGCTGGCGCGGCAGGCCTGGAAGTCGGACCTGTCGTTCGCCCCCGCCGCGCTGGCCTACGCCCGCCGCCTGCGTGACGCCGGCCGCGGGAAGAAGGCGCAGGGCGTGCTGCGCGAGAGCTGGGGCAACCGGCCGCACCCGGACCTGGCCGAGGCCTCGCTGGCCGGCGACGAGGCGGCGATGCCCCGGGAGAAGCGGGCGGAGTGGCTCGCGGCAGCGGCGCCGTCGCATCCCGAAAGCCAGCTGCTGCGGGCGCGCGCCGCGTTCGACGCGGGCCGCTTGGAGGACGCCAGGCGTCATGCCGAGGCGGCCCACGCGGCAGGGATGGACCAGCGGCGGCTGTGGCTGCTGCTCAACGCCATCGCCGAGGCGGAGGGCAACGCGCCCGCCGCCGCCGACGCCTTGCGCCAGGCGGCGCAGGCCGAGCCGGACCCGCAATGGAACTGCGAGACCTGCGGCACGGTGCACCCGGAATGGCGTCCCGTGTGCGGCCACTGCCGCGCCGTGGGCCAGGTCATCTGGGGCCGCCCCAGCGTGAGCCCCGGCCGCCCCTTGCTGGCCGACAGCGGCGACGCGATCCTGCCGTGATCACCCCTTCGGGCCGGTTTCCCTGGGCTGCTCGGCCGCCGAACCCGCCCCCTGCGCCGTGCCGCGGGACGAAGCGCCGAGGCCGGCCGCCCCGCGCAGGTCCTTGATCAACGCGGTCCCCAGATCATGGGTCTTCTCCCATAGCGGCCGCATGCGGCGGATCAGCATCGCCTGCGCCTGAGGCTGGTCCGTGCTCGCGTCGAGGCGGCCGAGGTCGTGCAGCAGGCCCTGGCTGTAGGTCAGGAACCGGGCGACGCGGAACGGCAGGTCGCCGCCGAGGCCGCCGAGCTGGTTCGCGTACGAGAGCGTGATCTTCTGGAACGGCGCGTTGTCGCGGATCAACGAGCCGAATGCCACCGGCCGCCCCGCGTCCAGCTCGGCCAGCGCCTCCCAGAGCTCCGGGATCATGTCGCGCGCCTCGATGAGGCCGAGCAGCGCGTCGATGGCCCCGGCGATCGCGAGCGCCATGCCCATCCGGTCGCGCCGGCCCTTGTAGGCCTCCACGGCCAGGCCGCCGCCGAAGATCGCGGCGGCGGTCGCGATGCTGCCGAGCAGGGCCGCAAGGGTTTGTGTCATGGCCTGCCGATCCTGTTCCGCCCAACCAAGGCTTGCCTCGCACCTTCGCTCAAGGTCAACAATTCATGCGTCGCCGACGCGACAGGCAGGCGTCGGCAACGCAACAGGGCGGAGATGGCCGCGTGCCGCGCGGCGTCGTCGGCAGGATGGGGGCAGGAATGCTACGGCCACGGCGCATGTGAGCCACGCCGTAGCTATCAGCCCGGCTCTAACGCGCCAAATCGCTTATTTCTCGGCGAACACTTGAATTCAAGCCTACGAAGTTACGCTTTCGTAAGGTCTTCATTGTTATTAATCATCACTCGGTAACATTGCGCCCGCCGCTGCCGCCGTGCAACTTGAAGCGGCTAAGCTTGAGAAGGGACGTGTATGATCGAAAAGCGCGAGATCAGATCGCTGACTGGACTACGCGGTATGGCAGCCCTGGCTGTGGTGGCGTTTCATTTCTCGGCTATTGCTACAGATGGTCATTTTGTACACAGCCTATTTGGGCCTTGCTACTTAGCAGTGGACCTTTTTTTCCTTCTTTCAGGCTTTGTGATGGGAGCAACCTACGCCGCGAAGTTTGCTGAAAGCTGGACTTTCACCAACTATTTCAGGTTTCTCGAAAGACGTTTTGCGAGGGTCTATCCTCTATACTTTGTTACAGTGCTCTTTGCATTTCTGCTCAGCAAGCTACACCTCTTACCCAATTACTTCCATGTGACACAAGCATTGCTGGTGAATGTTGTTACCTTGCAAAATCTTGGTCCGGGCCTGGTGATATGGGATTTAGGACGCAATCTTAATATCCCGACTTGGTCCATCAGCACAGAAGTCGGCGCATACCTGGTGTTTCCCTGGCTGGCCTCCATGGCGCTGTTCCGCTCTCGGCGATTTGCTGCTGTTACAGCCGCTTTATCGGTTGCAGGGCTGGTGATCGTCTCATTGTTGCCGGATGCCTGGGTAAGCGACGGCGGCCGGCAAGGACCCTTGGACGTAGCGAACGGCGATACGCTTTGGCCTTTGCTGCGCTGCGTTACCAGCTTCACGCTGGGTTTGATTATCTTCCGGGTGTCACGAGCTACAACGGTTCACCATGATAAAGGATGGATCGACGCCTGCATTGTCGCCGCGCTTCTCGCAGTTTGGTTTGTGCAAGGTGCCGACTTGATAATCGTAGCACTTTTCATAGTGCTGGTCTGGCAAGTCTGCGACGATCAATCTCCCTTGGCACGTCTTTTGGGTCATCCGTTGCCAAAGCTTCTGGGTGAGCTGTCTTACGCGATTTACCTCATCCATTTCCTGGTTGGAAAACCACTCGCTCCTCGCCTCCATGCCGTTCTCAACGACGAGGGCATCCCGCACGCCTGGACATTGAGCTTGCTGCTGGTTCTTGCCCTGACGCTGGCACTCTCCTGGTTTGCTTACAATTTCGTCGAACGGCCAGCCCGCGACTCTCTA
>CAXTPP010000231.1:0-2843 GCA_964246185.1 uncultured Acetobacteraceae bacterium | reverse complement strand
CCGCCCTGGCCCTCGCCGCGGCGGCCGTGCTGGCGGCGGGGCAGCTGCGGGCGTGGCTGGGGGCGCCGCGCTGGCCGGTGGCGTTGGCCGCCGCCACCTTGCTCGCAGGCGCCGCGCCGTTCGTCATGACCTATCTGCCGACGGCGCGCGCCACCGGGATGCACCCGTTCGCCGACGCGATGGCCTATGTTCCGACGCCGCTCGACCTGCTGAACGTCGGCGGGCGCAACATCCTGCTCGGGCCAGCCAATGCCTGGCTGAACGCTGCCTTGCGGCCCGGCGTGATCCTGGATGGCGAGCTGGCCGCCGGGTTCCCGTGGCTCATCCTCATGCTGGGCCTGGCTGGCGCGGCGGCTGCCTGGCTGTCGCGGCCAGCGCCGGGGCGGCTGTTCTGGCGCGCCGTCGGGGCCGCGTTCGTCGCGTCCCTGGCGCTCTGCGTGGGCGTGAACGGGCACACCTTCTGGCGCTACGTCCATGCCATGGCGCCGGGCGCGGGCGCCGTGCGAGTGGTCAGCCGCTACCTGGTGTTCCTGGGTTTCCCGTGTACGCTGCTCGGCGTCCATGCCCTGTCGCGCCGCCCCTGGCCGGCGGCGGCCGTCGTCGCCGCGTCCCTGCTGCTGCTGGGCGAGGAGATCACCACGCAGCCGCGCAACGCCCTCAGCCGGACCGAGGAGCTGGCTTTCCTGGCCGCGGTCCCTGCGCCGCCCGCGTCCTGCCAGGCGTTCGCCGTGGTGCGGCCGCGCACGCCGAGCGCCACGGAGGCGGCGGCCTTCATGCTGCCGCTGGTGCCCAACGTCGATGGCATGCTGCTGGCGGAATGGCTGCACCTGCCGACGCTCAACGGCCACGCCTCGTTCCTGCCGGCGCAGTTCGGGTTGGCGGATTCCGGGCCGTTCCTCCATGGCCGGGTCAGCCAGTACGTGGTTGACCGGGCGCTCGCGCTGCGGGTCTGCGGGCTGGACCTGGAGCACGGCAGCTGGGAGACGGCGCCCCTCGCAGCCGAACCGGTGCTGCGGCTGACGCCCGGCGTCACGGTCGAGCTGGGCGGGTCCGACGCCGGCGGCTACCTGCGGCGCGGCTGGGGCATCGTGGAGCAGACGGGGCGCTGGACCGTGGGCGCGCGGGCGGAGATGGCGTTCGCCGTGCCCGCCGCCGCCGGGAAGCTGCGGCTGGAGGTGGTCGCCAGCCCGCTGGCCTTGGGCGGGCCGCCGTCGCCCGTCACGGTCCTCGCCAACGGGACGCCGATCGCTGCCTGGCATCCCGCCGGGCCGCGCGAGACGCTGGCGGCGGATTTACCAGATATCCCAGGGGACATCGCTATGGGCGACGCGATGCCGGTCCAGCTGCAACTCGTGATCGCGGAGCCGCGCCGCCCCCAGGATTTCACTCTGTCGTCCGACAACCGGGCCTTGGGGCTGTTCGTCCACTCGTTCCGCCTGGTCCGGACTACGGCGGTGCAGGTTCCACCGTGAGCGAGCGCACGCGCAACCCGAGCTGCCGCGCATCCGGCGAGCCCGTCCACCGCGACGGCTGCCGCGGGTTGCCGATCGACAGCTCGACCTCCAGCTGCCCGCCGTCGCCGAAGGCAGCTGGCGGCAGCGTCACGCGCAGGCTGCGTGGGGCCGGGTCCTCGATGCGGAAATGCGCGGGCGTGGCCCCGCCAGCCCGGATGTCCACCTCTAGGGCCGAGCTGCCCGGCGGCACGAAGGCGGCGGCTTCGAGCGCCAGGACGCCGCCGGCCGGGCTGGGCTGCAGCCTCAGGTGCAGGCCGGCGTGATGGCCGTCGGTCCAAAGCTCGTCCGGCCCCGCGGGACTCCAGCCGGAGAGCAGCAACGGCGACACGCCGGCGTCGAACGGGATCGGCTCGCCGGCGGCGCGCAGCGGCGGCGGGATCGGGCCGGCGGACCGGCAGCCCGGAGCGGGGCCGAGCCACGCTGGCAAGTAGCACGGCTGGCCGAAGAAGAGGTCGATCGTTGCCATGCGGGGCGCGAACGATGGATCGAGCGACACCGCCGGGTCCAGGTTGACGTAGCCTGGGCCTGGGACGAGCGGGCGCAGCGGCGTCAGCATGAGCCCGCCGGGGATGGGGTAGGCGGCGATGCTGCCGGCCGCGCCGTACCAGTGCTCGCCGTGCGGGCCGAAGTAGAAGTTGTTGGCGCCGTTGTAGATGCCGTCGAACGACCCGCTCGCGGCGGCCACCAGGGCGGTGCCGATGCGCAGGCCGTCAGGCAGCTCCAGCCGCCGTCCCGCCTGGGCGGCCCCCGCCTGGGCGGCCGGAACCGCCGCCGGCAGCAGGTCCAGCTGCGCGCGCCAGGGCAGGATGGCCAGCAGCACGGCGGCCATGGCGGCCACCGCCGCCGGCCGGGACAGCAGGGCGGCCAGCAGCGCGGTGTAGAGCGCGAGCACCGGCAGCAGCCACTTGAAGTAATGGTAGTTGTAGAACGTCCAAAGCCCCTGCGGATGCAGATCCCGGAAGCAAAGATACAGCGCGCCGGTGCCGATGGTGGCCGCAGCCACCAGGAGGTGCGCCCCACGCCGGCCCTGACCCGGCGGCGACGCGAGGCATCCCGCCATGCCGGCCAGGCCGGTGGCGATGAACGGGTAGGTCGGCAGCAGCCCCGCGCCGCCGGGCAGCATCGGCTGCGGGTCCAGCACCAGCGTGACCCACTGCAAAGGCAGCAGCCGCAGGTCGAAGCCCAGGGCCGCGGAATAGGACAGGTAGGGGCTGAGGCGCGGGCCGTGCGCCGCGAGATACAGCGCCAGGCCGGCCAGCGCCGGGAGCGCCCCCGCGGCGGCGGCAGCGTGCGCCGGGGCCACCCTGACGATACGCCCAAGCGATGGCG
>CAXTPP010000230.1:2595-2904 GCA_964246185.1 uncultured Acetobacteraceae bacterium | reverse complement strand
GCTGCCGCATGGCCCTGCGCCCCCCATCCACCCCTGCCCTGCCCGTCATGGCAGCCTTGGCCATCGCCGCGATCCTGGTGGGCGAGCGGCAGGCTCCTTTGCGTCGGCGCACCCAGCGGGAACCGGCGCGCCTGCTGCGCAACGCCGCCCTCGGCGCGCTCAGCATGGCAGTCGTGGCGGCGGTGGAAAGCCCCATCGTCCAGCCCCTCGCCCAACGGGCCGAGACCCGGCGGCGCGGGGGGGGGCCCCCCCCCCCCCCCCCCCGCCGGGGGGGGGGCGCCGCCCCCGGGGCGCGGGTGGGCGACACCC
>CAXTPP010000230.1:0-2585 GCA_964246185.1 uncultured Acetobacteraceae bacterium | reverse complement strand
GTCCCGCCCGCGCCCCACGGGGCGTACCCGGGGGGGGGGGGGGGGGCGCCGCGGGGGCCCGCGCCGGCCTGGGTGCGGGACGCGGCCGCGTTCCTGCTGATGGACTACACGACCTACCTTTGGCACATCCTGACGCACAAGGTCCCGGCGCTGTGGCGGCTGCACCTGGTGCATCACGTCGATCTCGACATGGACGCTTCCACCGCGCTGCGCTTCCACGCGCTCGACATGCTGGTGTCTGCGCCGTACCGCGCGGCGCAGGTCGCGCTGGCCGGGGCGTCGCCGCGGGCGCTGCGGCTGTGGCAGGCGTTCTTCTTCGTGTCGGTGCTGTTCCACCATTCCAACCTGCGGCTGCCGCACGGGCTGGAGCGGCGGCTGGCCCGGGTGCTGACCACGCCCCGCATGCACGGCATCCACCACTCCACGGTGCGAGGCGAGAGCGACGCGAACTGGTCGAGCGGGCTGAGCCTGTGGGACCACCTGCACCGCACCTTCCGCCTGGACGTGCCGCAGGACCGGCTGCAGGTCGGCGTGCCTGGCTACCGCGATCCGGCGGAAATCCGCTTCCGCCCCTCGTTGCGGCTGCCGTTCGCCCGGCAGCGCGACGCCTGGCAGCCGCAGCACGGCGTCGTGGTCCGCCACTGAGGCGCTGCCGTCAACGGGAGCAGGCCGCGCCGCCCAGCACGCAGAAGCTGGCGCAGTGCGGGTGGTTGAGCGAAACCGGGCCGCCCGCATCCGCCAGCGTGGCGCCCATCTCGAACTGCGGGTCATAGGGCAGCAGGGTGCAGGCCAGCACGGCGGGGGAAGCGGCGCCCCGGCGTTTCACCACCATGCGGGCGGTGGCGCACATCACGCTGTCCGGCGACTTGCCGAGGATGCCCCAGCAGGCGGTGGTGATCTCCGGCACGTCGGCCGTGCGGTCCATCTCGGGGAACAGCATCAGCCGCACCGGGTCGGCGGCGTCGAGCGGCAGGCCGCAGGCCGCGAACAGGCGGGCATAGCCGGCGCGCAGGGCCGCCTCCGGCTCCTTGCTGAACCCGGCCCGCCCAGCGACGTGAACCTGGAAGCCGTTGGCCGCCAGCCAGGCCAGGCCCTGCATCGTCACCTCGAACGTGCCTGGCCCGCGCTCCTGGTCGTGCAGCGCCGGGCCGTAATGGTCGAGGCTGACCCGCAGCGTCAGCAGGCCGGGATACGCGAGGTTTAGGGCCGCCAGGCGGTCCCGGCCGCGCATCATCGGGCGCATGGCGTTGGTCAGCACCAGAGTCGGCAAGCGGCGGCGCAGGCAGTCGTGCAGCATGGCCAGCATGTCGGGGTTCATGAACGGCTCGCCGCCGGTGAAGCCGATGTCCTGTACCGGGTCGGCCCGCGCCTGCGCCTCATCCAGGAAGCCGGACACCTCCGCGGCGGCAAGATAGGCCAGGGCGTCGTTGCGCGGGCTGCTCTCGATGTAGCAGCGGGTGCAGGCCAGGTTGCAGAGCGTGCCGGTGTTGAACCACAGGGTATGCAGCGCGGACAGGGGCACGCTGGCCCGCCGCTCTCCCTTGGCGGTGCGGAGCGGGTCGGTGAACTTGGCGGGATCGAGCGCGGCCTGCGGGGCATCGACGGCTTGTGACATCGGGATGCAGATGGTGCGCGGCGCGGGAAGTTCAGTGGCCTCGTCCGTGGTGGTGGCGCATGGCGATCGGATATGGACGGGCGGTTCCTTGCAGGCGTATGACAATGTCATACTTCAGTCAGGGAGACCAGCCATCGTGCCAGCCGCCAACCCGCCCCTCAGCGTCCGAGTCACGCCCGGCGAGCGCGGCCTGCTCGAGGCCGCAGCGAGTCAGGCGCGCACCACCCTCAGCGACTTCGTCCGTCGAAAGGCGATCGAAGCGGCCGAGCTGGAACTGCTGAGCCATCGCATCGTCACCATCGCCGCCGCCGACTGGGAGCGCTTCGAGGGCTGGGCGCACGCCCCGGCCAAGCCGGTGGCTGCCCTGCAGGAGCTGTCGGGCATCCGGCCGGCATGGCAGGACTGACGCCGCCGCGTCCGCTGACCGGCGACGACGACCGGGAGACGTTCGATTGCGGCCGCGACTCGCTCAACCAGTGGCTCCGCCGTCACGCCTGGCGCAACCAGCAGGGCGGCGCCTCCCGCACCAGCGTCATCTGCGACCGGACGGCAGGCACGATCACCGGGTATGTGGCGCTCAGCACCGCACAGATCGAGCGGGCCTTCCTGCCCAAGGCCGCTCAGCGCAACCAGCCGGACCCGCTGCCGGCGATCCTGCTCGGCCAGCTGGCCATCGACCGGCGCTGCCATGGGCTGGGCCATGCCCGGTCGCTGATGTGGTTCGCCTTGACGACGGCGGTGCGGTTTTGGCGGCACATCGGCTGCTTCGGGGTCCTGACCCATCCACTCGATGACGGGGTGCGGGCGTTCTACCGGCGGTTCGGCTTCGAGGACCTGGCGGGCGATCCAGGCCACGGCATGATCGTTCGCATAGTTGACCTGCGACGCAACGGGTTCTGACGTGAACTACAGGACAGCAAGGCTGGGCTTTCCCTCCGTGGCCATTCCAATTGCCTGAAGGAGGCAATCG
>CAXTPP010000229.1:0-2961 GCA_964246185.1 uncultured Acetobacteraceae bacterium | reverse complement strand
GGCCAGGCCCAGCCCGCCGGCGAGCGTGCGGCGGTGGCGGCGGGTGCGGTCGCTCCAGGCGCCGATGAACGGGGCGGCGACCCCGGTGGCGGCAAAGGCCGCGTAGGTCAGCCCAGCGGCGGGGCCGGGCCGGGCGGCCAGCGCCAGGATCACCGGCACCATGCCGTTCTGCACCAACCCGAGCAGCACGTAGCACAGCATCCAGCGCGGCAAGTCCCGCACGCGCGCCATTGTCCAGCTGATCATGGCGCCTAACCTGAGTCCGCTGTCCGGCCGCGACATAGGATATATCCTGGAGGGCGTGCAACCGGCTCACCGACGCGGCCCGGCAGCGCGATGCGCCCCTTGAGCGCCGATGCGGCGGGTGACACTCTGCATCGCACACACCGGAGCATCGCATGAGGTTGCTGCCGAAGCTGTTGCTTGCGGCCCTGTCCGCAGCCGGGACAACGCCGGCCTGGGCGCAGCACTGGGCCACGGTGTGGTCCGGCTCCGACCAGGGGCCGTACCCGGCGGGCATCGCCAGCGCGCAGCCGGACTTGTCCTTCGCCTTCCCGCATCCGGAGGCCGGGTCGCACGAGCAGAGCTTCCGCCTCATCATCAAGCCGGATTTATGGGGCCGGCAGATGCGGTTCCGCTTCTCCAACACCTACGGCGCCAGGCCCATCACGTTCGACGCCGCGTTCGCCGGCCTGCAGATGAGCGGGGCGGCCGTGGTTCCCGGCACCAACCGCCCGCTCACGTTCGGGGCCAAGAAGACGGTCACGGTGGCGCCGGGGGCACAGGCCTGGTCGGACCCGGTGAGCCTGCCGTTCGTGCACGACCCGGCGGGCGCCGACCTCGCCGGCCGCAAGCTCGCCATCACCTTCCACATTCCCGGCGACAGCGGGCCGATGACCTGGCATGCCCTGGCGATGGCCACGTCCTACGTCACCGCGCCGGACGCGGGCGCCATCGGCGAGTTGGAGGACGACAGCGCCTATCCGAACAGCACCACCTCCTGGTTCTTCCTGGACGCGGCGGACGCGGCGGCCCCGCCGGACACGCACGTCGTGGTGGCGCTGGGCGACAGCATCACGGACGGCGTCGCCTCGACCTTGAACGGCGACGACCGGTGGCTGGACGTGCTGTCCCGCCGGCTGCACGCGGAGGGGGCGCACGTGGCCGTGGTGAACGCGGGCATCGCCGGCAACCAGGTGGACGGGCCGCCTGAAACCAACATTGCCAAGCCGTTCAGGGGTGGCCCTGCGGCGACGGCGCGGCTTGACCGGGACGTGCTGGGTCTGTCCGGCATCACCGAAGTGGTCGTGTCCGAGGGCATCAACGACCTTGTGGCCAACGCCGGCGCGGATACGGTGGCGAAGCAGCTTCGCGGGCTGGCCGACCGCATCCGCGCCAAGGCAAAGGGCGTGAAGCTGGCCGGCGCCACCCTCACAAGCAGCCGCGGCAGCTCCTTGGCGGGCTATGGCGGCGCCAATATTGACACGCGCCGCCACGCGCTGAACGAGCTGATCCGCCAGCCCGGCTTGTTCGACGCCGTGATCGACTTCGACGGTGCGACGGTGGACCCGCAAACCGGCGAGCTGCGGCCGGAGTTCGTGCCATCCTCCGCCGGCGGACCCGGCGACAAGTTGCACCCGAACCGCGCCGGGGCGCTCGCGATGGGAAACGCTGTGGAGCTTCGCACCCTGGTGCCCATCCCTCCGAAGCCCCGCCCGAAGCCGAAACCGCCGCCCGCGCCGACGCTGGACCAATCCGTGGACAATGCGGCGATCACCCAATGACATTCGGCGCTCATGTCGGCAGAACCCGAAACCGGCCTTGCATGGCGGCCGAAGCGGAAGGATGAGCATGGCCTTCTTGACCGAGCCCGTGCCGTCCCGCGGCCAGTTGCTGCCGGTACGCTCCGGCATCGGCCGCATCGTCGCGGACAACCCGGGCCGCATGACGTACCATGGCACCAACACCTACCTGATCGAGGGCGCGGACGGCGTGACGGTGCTGGACCCCGGACCCGACCAGCCGGCGCATGTGGCCGACATCCTGCGCCTGTCGCCCGGCCCGGTGGCGCGCATCGTGCTCAGCCACACCCACCGGGACCACCTGGGCGCTGCCGCGGCGCTGAAGGCGCAGACCGGCGCCATGACCTACGGCTGGCTGCGGAGCGCCGAGGTGAGCTTCGTTCCCGACGTGCCGCTCGGTGACGGCGACATGGTGGCGGGGATGGAAGCGGTGTGGACGCCGGGTCACGCGGCGGACCATCTGTGCTTCGCCCGGCCGGACGGCGTGCTGTTCAGCGCGGACGTGGTGATGGGGTGGTCCTCCAGCGTCGTCAGCCCGCCCGGCGGGGACATGACGGCCTATGTCGCCAGCCTGCAGCGGTTGCTGGCGCGGCAGGACAGGTTCTATCTGCCCGGCCACGGGCCTGCCGTGCCGGAGCCGCAGGCCTACGTGGCATCGCTGCTGGAGCATCGCATGGCGCGGGAGGCGGCCATCGCTGCGGCGCTTACGGAAGCGGCCCGCACCACCATGGGCCTGGTGGACGCGCTTTATTCCAAGATCGACCCGGTCCTGCGCATGGCGGCGGAGCGCAACGTGCTGGCGCACCTACAGAAGCTGGAGCGGGAGGGCCGTGCAGCCTGCCATGGCGACGAGTGGCGGGCGGCGCAGGATTAAATTTGCTTGGCGAGCCGCCGGGCCATGAGCCAGCCGATCAGGCCGGAGCAGGGGCCGCCGATGCAGATCAGCAACAGCCCGACATACGCGCCTTCCAGCATCATGGCGATGCCGATGCCGAGCATGGCTCCGCCGATCAGCCCGCCGGTGACTCCGGACGCTATGCCCAGCCAAATGATCTCGCCACGGTTCACCATGGGTGCGACATGCCGCCGCAGCGCCGGTTTGACAAGGCACGTTCGACAAGGGGTAGTGGGTCGGTTTGAGATCCTGCCCTGATTATTT
>CAXTPP010000228.1:0-2982 GCA_964246185.1 uncultured Acetobacteraceae bacterium | reverse complement strand
CGCTCGAGCTGCACGCGACCGCGCTGATCCTGGTGCACAACCACCCGAGCGGCGACCCGGCGCCCTCCCGCGCCGACATCGACATGACGGGCGAGGTCAAACGAGCCCTGGCGGCGCTCGGCGTGGCGCTGCACGACCACATCATTGTCGGCAACGGCCGTTGCCTGAGCTTTCGCAAGGAGGGGCTGCTGTGACGATCACCCGCGCCATCATCGCATTCGGCCTTGTCGCCGTCCTGGCGGCATGCGCCGATGCAGCGCCGCCACAGCCGCCAACACCCCACCCGTTCGGAGGCGCAAGCCCCAGTCCCGTGCCGGGCGCGCGTTCCAACGGCGGCTGAAAGGGTGCCGAGAAGCTCGGCAAGGATCAGATCGGGGCGCTGCCCCGATCCCCGCCATAGGACAGTCGTGCTCTGGACGCCTTCGTATGACGGGTGAATAGGAATGCCCTGCTAGGTCGCCAGGCGTTCGGACAGCTCCCGCACGGCTGCCGCAGGGCCGTCCGGATGTCCCCACACGCCTGCCGACACGGCGAGGAAATCGGCGCCCGCCTCGACCAAGGGGCCGCAGTTCGCCGCGGTGATGCCGCCGATCGCGACGCAGGGCACCTCCATCATCTCCGACCACCACCGCAGGATGTCTGTATCCGCCATCTCCGGCGGCTCCTTGGTAGCGCTGGGGTGGAACGCGCCGAACGCCACGTAGTCCGCCCCAGCCTCGCCCGCCGTCATCGCGAGGTCGCGGCTGCCGTGGCAGGTCACGCCGAGCATGCCATCCTTCAGCACGCGCCTTGCTTCCGCCACCGCCATGTCCGTCTGCCCGACATGCGCGCCGTCGCAGCCGGAGCGCGCCGCGAGGTCCGGCCGGTCGTTGAGCAGGAACGCCACGTCGCGCTCCTGCGCCACCGGGCGCAGGAGGTCGATCGCACGCAGAAGGTCGTCCTCCGTCCAGCCCTTCAGCCGCAGCTGCACCGCCGCCACCGGCCCCGCGTCCAGGGCGGCCGCGAGGGTGTCGCGGAACCGGGCGGGGGCCAGCGCGGGCGGCGTGACGAGGTAGAGCTGGCAGCCGCCCGCCTGGCTCAAGCCTTGTTCTGGAAGATGTCGATCACCTGGCCCAGCAACGCCAACGCCTCCTCGCGCGGGCGCTGGAAGGTGTTGCGGCCGATGATGGAGCCGTTGGCGCCGCCCTCGGCTAGCCCGCGGACGATGTGCAGCAGCCCTTCGGTGTCCGCGTGCTCGCCGCCGGAGAACACCACCAGGCGGCGGCCGGCGAAGCAGCACTGCACGACGTGCGCCACCCGCTTGGCCATGGTGGAGCCATCGATATGCTGCTCCTCGTAAACCTTCTTGGCGGCCGGCAGGCTGAGCGCCTCGCTCGGCGGCTTCACCTTGATGATGTGCGCACCCATCAGCGCCGCCATGTGGGCCGCATAGGCGCAGATGTCGAACGCCGTCTCCGCCGTCTTGTCCAGCCCCGGGCCGCGCGGGTAGCTCCACACCACCACCGCCAGCCCGGCGGACTTGGCCTCCAGCGTCAGCTCGCGCAGGTCGTTCATCTGCTCGAAGGCGTATTCGCTGCCGGGATAGATGGTGAACCCGATGGCGGCGCAGCCCAGCCGCAGCGCGTCCTGCACGCTGCCGGTGATCGCCTGGTCCTTCTCGGTGGCCAGCGAGTTGGAGCTGTTGAGCTTGAGGATGGTGGGGATGGCGCCGGCGAACGTGTCCGCCCCCGCCTCCATCATGCCAAGCGGCGTCGCGTAGGCGTTGAGCCCGGCGTCGATCGCCAGTTGGAAATGGTAGTGCGGATCGTACGCCGGCGGGTTGGCGGCGAAGGAGCGCGCCGGGCCGTGCTCGAAGCCCTGGTCCACCGGCAGGATGACCATCTTGCCGGTGCCGCCCAGCTTGCCTGCCATCAGGATGCGGGCGAGGTTGGCCTTGGTGCCGGGGTTGTCGCTCTCGTAGTGGTTCAGGATCGTCTTGACGCGCTCTGTCACTTGCATCGGTCGGTCTCCCAGGGGCGTTGGGGTGGCGCTGCGGTGATGCGGAGTTACCCGACCGTTGCCGGGCTGTCACCTTC
This sequence comes from uncultured Acetobacteraceae bacterium, assembly GCA_964246185.1. Classification (GTDB taxonomy): domain Bacteria; phylum Pseudomonadota; class Alphaproteobacteria; order Acetobacterales; family Acetobacteraceae; genus LMUY01. Next base: position 907 of record CAXTPP010000228.1, on the reverse strand, counting down.
TAGGCTGTCGCGGAGTGATCCGGACGTCTGCAACGGGCGGAAACGGAGCGGCTGATATTGGCCTGACCCTCGCCAAGCTCAATCTTCGAGATCACTCAGCTCCGTTGCGAGGCGGTCAACCAGCATCCTGACCTTGCCGGAGAGATGGCGGCGGCTCGGATAGAGGGCGCGCACGATCACCTCCTCGGTTCCGTGGTCGGCAAGCAGAGCGCGGAGGCGTCCTGCTGCGATGTCGGAGCCGACCAGGAAGGCCGGCAGGTAGGCGACGCCGAAACCGGCCAGCGCGGCCTGTCGCACCGCCTCTCCGCTGTCCAGGTGCAGCCGCCCCGCCTCGGTGAGGCGCAGGGTGTCGCGATGGGGGGGCGTCAACAGCCAGGGACGTGCACCGTTCCGATCGCCGAGGGTGATGCGGCTGTGCGGCAGGAGAGCCTCAGCCGCAAGCGGCTCGCCGCGATCGGCCAAGTAAGCGGGCGCGGCGCAAAGCACCGCGTGCGAACGCGCGATGACCCGCGCGATCAGGCGCGTGTCCTGCAGCGGCCCGCCGCAGCGCACCGCGAGGTCGTAGCCCTCCTCCACCAGGTCCGCGACGCGATCGGTGATGCTCACCTCCGCCGCCAGCGCTGGCCAGGCCTTCAGGTAGCCGCTGAGGATCGGCAGGACATGCTGCCGACCGAAGCTGTCCGGCACGGTCAGCCGCAGCACTCCCCGCGGCTCCGGGGAGTGCTGGCGGACCTCCGCCTCAGCCTCCTCCAGATCGGTCAGGATCTGGCGGCAACGCTCATAGAAAGCCTGTCCATCGGCGGTGAGCGCAACGCTGCGCGTCGTGCGGTGCAGCAGCCGGGTCCCGAGCCGCTCTTCCAGGCGCACCAGCGCCTTGCCCGCCGCCGACCGCGTCAGCCCCACGGCC
>CAXTPP010000227.1:0-3080 GCA_964246185.1 uncultured Acetobacteraceae bacterium | reverse complement strand
GTATCCATCCGGCGGGCACCGCCTGGCAGTTCTGACCCGGCTTGGTGATCTTAGGGGCGCTCGTACGAGTGCTGCTAAGATCGGAGGCGGTTTGGGATGGAGATCATCACCGGGGTTGAGCGGCGCCGCCGCTGGCGGTGTGAGGAGAAGCTGCGGATCGTGGCCGAGGTCGAGCGGCCTGGAGTGTCGTTCAACGAGGTGGCTCGCCGGCATGAGGTGAGCCGCGGCCTGCTATGGAACTGGCGACGCCAAGTTCGTGCGGGCGTGCTGGTGCCAGAGCCGATGCCGATGTTCGTGCCAGTGCAGATCACCGCTGGCGCGCTATCTCACGACCGCCTGGCACTCTCGCCGCCTTGTCCCGCCCCCAGCAGCAAGGCAGCACCGGGCGAGGCGGAGCGGATCGAGATCGCGTTGCCGGACGGGACCTGCATCCGGGTGGGCGCGGATGTCGGCTTGGCAGCGCTGCGCCGGGTGATGACGGCGGTGCGGCGATGATCGCGATGCCTACTGGCGTGCGGGTGTGGCTGGCCAACGGACATACGGATATGAGGCGCGGCATGGGCGGCTTATCGCTGCAGGTGCAGCAGGCCCTCGATCGTGACCCGCATGCGGGCGATCTCTATGTGTTCAGGGGACGTCGCGGCGATCTGGTGAAGATCCTGTGGCACGACGACACCGGCATGTCGCTGTATGCGAAGCGGCTGGAACGGGGCCGGTTCGTATGGCCGCAAGCCAAGGATGGCGTGGTCTCGCTCACCCCGGCCACTCTCTCGATGCTGCTGGAAGGCATCGACTGGCGAACCCCGCAACGGACATGGCGGCCGGAGATGGCGGGCTGACGTCAGCCTCGCACAAAGGGGTACACAGGCGACAGCAACTATGATTCAATCGGCCGCGTGACGCGCGCCAATGATCCAGCCCTGGACGACATCGAAGCGCTCCGCGCGGCCCTGTTGCACGAGCGTGCCGCCCTGGCGGCCGAGCAGCTGGCGCGGCGCGAGGCGGAGGCGCGCGCGTCCGGCGCCGAAGCGATGGTGGCGCATCTCAAGCTGCTGATCGCCAAGCTCAAGCACGACCGCTTCGGTGCCTCGTCCGAGCGCGGCCGCAAGCTGCTGGACCAGCTGGAGCTGCAGCTTGAAGAGCTGGAAGCCACCGCAGCCGAGGACGAGGCGGCGCTTGAGCCCGACATGGAGGGACTTCCTGCCCGTTGCACTGTCCGCCGCAAGCCGGTGCGCGGGCCGTTGCCGGCGCATCTGCCGCGCGAGCGCGTGGTGGTCCCCGGCCCAACCGAATGCCCGTGCTGCAAAGGCAAGCTGGCAAAGCTGGGCGAGGACGTCACCGAGACGCTGGAGGTGATCCCCCGCCAGTGGAAGGTGGTACAGACGGTGCGGGAACGGTTCACCTGCCGGGCGTGCGAGAGCATCACCCAGCCACCAGCACCGTTCCACCCCATCGCCCGCGGCCGCGCCGGTCCCGAGCTGTTGGCCATGATCCTGGAGGCGAAGTTCGGGCAGCACTTGCCGCTTAACCGGCAGAGCGAGACCTACGCACGCGAGGGCATCGAGATCGACGTGTCGACCATGGCGGATTGGGTCGGCGCCTGCACCGCCGCGCTCGCGCCGCTGACCGCGCTGGTCCAGGCACACGTGATGGCGGCAGCTCGCCTCCATGGCGACGACACCACCGTGCCCGTGCTGGCCAAAAGCAAGACGGTCACCGGCCGCCTGTGGACCTATGTGCGCGACGACCAGCCGTTCGGCGGGCCGGAACCACCCGCCGCCGTGTTCCACTATTCGCGCGACCGCAGGGGGGAGCACCCGAACAGGCATCTGGCTGGGTATGCCGGCATCCTGCAGGCCGACGCCTACGCCGGGTTCAACGACCTCTACCATCCAGGGCGCAAGCCCGGGCCGGTGACCGAGGCGGGGTGTTGGGCTCATGGGCGTCGCAAGCTGTTCGACCTGGCCAAGGTCGTGCGTGCGCCGCTCGCCGCGGAAGCCGTGCGGCGGATCGACGCCATCTTCGACGTCGAACGCAGCATCAACGGCCTGCCGGCAGAACAGCGCTTCGCCCTGCGCCAGACGCACGTAGCTCCGCTGGTGGCTGAGCTTGAGACCTGGATGCGCGGGGCGCGCGGCAAGATGTCGCGCCACGCCGAGGTCGCCAAGGCAATGGACTACATGCTCAAACGCTGGGACACGTTCAACCGGTTCCTCGGCGACGGACGCATCTGCCTCAGCAACAATGCTGCCGAGCGCGCGCTGCGCGGCGTAGCCCTCGGGCGCAAGTCGTGGCTGTTCTGCGGCTCCGATCGTGGCGGCGACCGCGCTGCGGCCATGTATTCTCTCATCGCCACGGCAAAGCTGAACGGCGTCGAGCCGCGCGCCTGGCTTGCCGACGTCCTGCGCCGGATCGCCGACCATCCCGCGTCACGCCTGCACGAACTGTTGCCATGGAACTGGGGAAAGCAGGCTGCCAAGTTGGCAGCATGAGCAAGGTCCTGTCTCGCATGTCGGAAAAGGAGTCACTTCAGGCCTTTCTGTCGCCACAACGCCTGCGCGAACTGGCTGGGCCCAAGGTTTATGCGCGAGGTGAGGAATATTCAGCCGGCAATAATGTTCAGCTGCATGAGCATACGCGTGATGAAGCCATTGGCGAAGTGATAGGGTCACAAGTCTATCGTGTTGAATTGAAGCTGACGTCAAAGGGGCTGACCGCCGGATGTACCTGTCCAGCCATGTCGGACCACGGATTTTGCAAACATGCTGTCGCTTTTGGTCTTCACTTGATCAATGCGCCGCCGCCAGCGGCCAAGAGGAGCCTTAAAGCGCGAAAATTCGTGCCTGATGGTTTTACCGAAAAGTATCCAAATATCTCTGGCTGGGTTAAAAGTGGCTGGATCGAAATTGGGCATGATGGCCACAGCACTTCCGTCATACGAGTTCTGGATGAAGGAGGATTGGTTTGGGAAGGGGGCACACGACACAAGTCCATGGATAAGGTCTTGCAAGAAGCCGAAGACGCCATCGCTGATTGGGCAGACAATAATTAAATAGACTGGCCTGTTGGGACATACCTAG
>CAXTPP010000226.1:0-3120 GCA_964246185.1 uncultured Acetobacteraceae bacterium | reverse complement strand
GACCACCACAACGCGGAGTCCCGCCAGCGCGGCGCCTCGGCGAATGCGAGGCCGGCTGCAACTACCGCCATTAGGCCGTGCCCCGGCAAAGGATGCCAGTATGTCGTTCAGCGCCCACTCGCATCCGTCAGCCTCCTCATTGCCGTCAACCACCGGTGCCGTTGCCAGACTAAACTTCTCAATGTTAGGCTGATAGTTCAAGCGCAGAACCGGTTTGACCATTGCTTAAAGCGAGACGGATGGTCCCCGCCAACGATCAATAACATACCTTGATGCTGAGCTTCGATTATGGGGGCGTTTAATGGACAAACATGCGGCGGCTCTGGCCGCCGAGATCCGGCATTATGTCGAATAGCCGTTCGGCGTCTTTGCACACCTCGTGCGGCTGCAGGCGCGCGCGCGGCCCGCCAAAACGGCGCTGATCTGCAACGGCGACAGCATCACTTACGGGCATTTCGACGATCAAGCCGATCGTGTCGCCGTGGGCCTGGTACGGGACGGAGTGGGCGGCGGTGCGGTGATCGCCATTTGCTCGGCCAGCTCGATCGCCTATGTGGCAGCCTTCGTCGGCGCGCTCCGGACGGGTGCCGCCGTTTCGCCCCTCCCGACATCGGCGACCTCCCACCAGCTCGCGACCATGCTGCGCGACAGCGGCGCCACCCACCTGTTCATCGACGCAGTTGGGAACGAGGCGTTCGGCCGGGAGCTGGACCAGCTCGCTGTTCGCCACATCCCGCTGGAGGCAGGCATGGCGGCCGAAGGCTTGGCCGGCTGGCTGCCGCCCCTGGGTGCTCGCCCGGCAGACGCGCTAATCTCGCCCGAACAGCCATTCAACATCATCTACTCGTCCGGTACCACCGGCACACCCAAGGGCATCGTACAGCCGCATTCCATGCGCTGGCCGCAATTGCACCTTCTCGACCCGCCCGGCTACGGGCCGGATGCAGTGGCGATCATCTCGACGCCGCTCTACTCCAACACAACGCTCGTCAGCCTGCTGCCGGCGATGGCGGGCGGCGGGACGGGCGTGCTCATGCCGCGTTTCGACGCTCGCGGCTTTCTAGAACTCAGCGAGCGATACCGGGCGACCGAGGCCATGCTCGTGCCCGTGCAGTATCGCCGCATCCTTGATGTTCCCGACTTCGACCGCTTCGACCTGTCCAGCTACCGCATGAAGTTTGCGACCTCCGCCCCATTCTCGGCAGGGCTGAAAGCTGATGTGCTGGCGCGCTGGCCCGGCGGCCTGATCGAGTATTTCGGCATGACGGAAGGTGGCGGCTCCTGCATGTTAGTGGCCCATGATCGCCCTGACAAGCTGCACACCGTGGGCCAGCCAATCTCGGGGCATGAACTGCTGATCATCGGCGACGATGACTGCCTTTTGCCGCCGGGCGAGGCGGGCGAGGTAGTCGGACGATCGCGCGCGATGATGAACGGCTACCACAACCAGCCCAGCAAGACCTCAGAGGCCGAATGGCGCAGCCCCGCGGGCGAGCGCTACATCCGCACCGGCGACATCGCGCGCATGGACGCTGAAGGGTTCGTCACGCTGATCGGACGCTGCAAGGACATGATCATCTCCGGCGGTATCGACGTTTATCCGATCGACCTGGAGACCGTTCTGCGGGAGCACCCAGCGGTCAGCGAGGCTGCCGTCATCGCCGCCCCCTCGGAGCGTTGGGGCGAGACCCCGCATGGAGCGTCAAGCGTTGCGCGACGCGGTGGTGCGCTACAACGCCGAGGGTTTGGCGGGCCTGCACGACCGCGCGCGGCCTGGCTCCAAGCCGCGGCTGGACGAGGCGCAACGGGCAGGGCTGCGCCAGTTGGCGCTGGACGGGCCGGACGTGGAGGCCTCTGGCTTGTCCGCCTGGACCTTGGCAGACCTGTGCCGCGAGGTGGAGGCGCGCTGGGGCGTGCGCTACCACGAGGGGCATATGTCCAAGCTGGTGCGCGCTTTGGGCCTGCCGCGGCAGAAAGCGCGGCCATTGCATCCCAAGGCGGACCCGGCAGCGCGGGAGGCCTGGGCAAAAGGGGGCTGCAAAGCGAACTGGACCAAGTTCACGCCGCTTATCCCAGCCAACGCCTAACGCTTTGGTTCCAAGACGAAGCCCGTTTCGGCCAGAAAGGCCGCGCCTGCCATCGCTGGTTCACCCGCGGCCAGCGCCCGCCCGGCTTGTGCGACCAGCGCTACACCTGGGCGAAGCTGGCAAAGGTTCCGCGTGCGAAGCAGGCGGAAAGCCAGCGGAGGGGCACCTGTCCGCTGCCGTGCAGCCCAAAACCGGCCAGGCTTTTTGCTTGGCGCTGCCAGAACTGAACACCCATGCCATGCAGGTCTTCCTGGACCAGTTCGCCGCGGCCCTGGCGGCCGACGAACACGCCGTCATGGTCATGGACCAAGCCGGCTGGCATGTCGCCAGCACCCTGGCCGCGCCGCCCAACGTCTCGCTGGTCTGGTTGCCGCCCTGCAACCCCGAACTAAACCTAGTCGAGCGTGTCTGGCTCTACCTACAAGAGCGCCACCTCAGCCACAGGATGCTGGCCGGATACGACGCCATCATCGACGCCCTCTGCACCGCCTGGAACAAACCCACCCCAGAAAGGCTGCACACCCTGACCGACTATCCCTACCTAAACCAAGTCAGCTTCTAAGCAGGCCGGTATCATACGCAGCCAAGTTCGTGACCTTGTGCTTCTGCTTCGCAATGTGGTGACGGCGGTCCTGGTTCAGCTTGAACGGCAAAATGGGCATCCAGCAATCAGAGAAGGGGCTGTTTTGGCCGTCAAGCTGCTTTCCAGGGCTGACGGGTATGGAGGATAGCGTTGAGGATGGTGAGTAACTTTCGCATGCATGCTGTGAGCGCCACCTTTGCGGGTCGTCCAGTTGGATCGTGTTCCACCGCGTGGTGTAGGAGCGGTGTTCCTGGATAGCGTGGGCTACTGGGGTTAGTTGGCCAGAGCTGGTATGCTGACGGCGAGATCATCGCTAACGGTGGGCTGGTTTTCAGGGTCATGCCGCGGGCGCGCTGGACAGCCCACTCATCGTTCTGCTCCAGCAGCAGGGCGCTGATCAGCCGGGTGACGGCAGCCTTGTTTGGAAAGACGCCGACGACATCGCTGCGC
>CAXTPP010000225.1:0-3160 GCA_964246185.1 uncultured Acetobacteraceae bacterium | reverse complement strand
AGTAGTTGCCATAGAGGCCGTCGCAGCCGTTGCCGGTGGCGCCTTCGGTCTGGTTGTAGCCGCCGTCGATGTAGCGCGGCGAGGCCGCCAGATCGAGGTCGGACTTGGTCTTGATCGTCGCGTCCGACCGGGCGTTGCCGAAACGGTAGTCTTGCACGAGGACGTGGTTGGAGAGGTCGTAGGTCATGGTTGGTCCTTTGCGTTAGTGAGCCCAGCGGTTGGGGATGCCGGCAGGAGGAGCGAACAGCGCATTGGCAATCGCCTGCGCGTGCATTTCGCCCAGGGACTGAGCACCTGTCGGGTTGGGATGCAGATAGAACGTCCCGTTTGGGCCGGTCGCATCGGGCTGCAGTTCATTCAGATAGTTGGCAGCGAAATAGGCAAACGAGAGACCGTCGCCCAAATGCACCCGCGGGCGTCCCGCAACAATTTGGGGAAACGTCGCGCGATAGCTGTAAAGCGCAGACAGCCCAGCCTCCAAGAACACGCCGCCATTTTGGCTTTGTGAGCCTTCTGTGTTCGGCGTGAAGTAAGGCGACATATGCACCACGACTTGTGCGGTCGGGAAATCAACCAGCAACTGCGCAACGATGGCAGACAGCTTGGACTGAAAGTTTGCTGGGGACGTGATGCCAGGCGGTGAGTTGTTGGTATTGGCGCTGGCGCTGTCGTTGGTGCCAAGCATGATGCTGAAAACAGGCTGAAAACCTGCATTGGCGCTCAATAGCGATGTCATCGCGCTGGTGGCGGTAGGATAGTAGCTTCCGCCAGGCGCCCAATCCGTCAGGGTCTTGCCGCCGACACCCACGTTGCTGCCGGCAACCGTTCGCAAGCCAAGCAGCCGTTGCAGCTTGGCGATCAAGAAATACGGCATCGTTGGGCTAAGCACTGTGCCCGCGTTCGCTAGGCCAGCGCCGTTTGTGATGCTGTCCCCAATGCACACCAGGGCAATGCCTTGGGACTGAACCTGGCATCCGACGCGAGTGGGGGCAGCGGGTGCCCACAGCAAGCCGGGCGGAGTAGCATAAGCAGCGCCACCCGCGCTGTCCTGGCCGACCACAGAATAGAACACCATGCCGCTCGCCGGCGGGCTGCTGTCTGTAAAAGGAAACGTGACGTTCGCGGCCAACAAGGATGATGGCCCAACCGAAAAATCAGGGTCTGTCCCGCGATAGACGGACAAGCCGTATCCCGTCCCTGAACCGCCGGAGAGGCCGGCAGACAAGCTGAGGACCACCGCAGTCTGCGAAGCCGTTGCGGTCACGGTGCCCACCGCGAGCGGGCCTGCGCTGCTATCCAATCCGTTGCCGTCGAGGTGGTAAAGCAGCACCATGCCCTCACTGCCGCTGTAAGCCGCAGTGGGAACGGAAGGCGTCAAGGCCGTGGGGAACAGCGCGAACTCGTCAACTTCGCCAGTCCACTGATAGGTGGTAGCTCCACCAAAGTTGCCCACGGCAAGTGGATGGTTGGTCAAAGAGGCGTTTGTAGCGCCGGATGCGGTCGCAATGGATGCGCCATTCATATAAACTGTAATGGTTGTTGCCGCCGGAGTGCCGGAAACAATAACCTCGAAGAAACTCCACGCCGCTCCGACTGGAAACACTGTTGTGCTGGTGGCGGCGATTTGCGTTCCGGCCCCGATCGTCGCCGTTATCGTGCCGTTGGGGTTCACGCCAAGCCAGAACATATCCTGCTGGCCAAACGCTAAACTCAAAGAAGCCGGATTGGCGGCCAACTTGAGCCAAGCGGAGGCCGTGAAGGCATTGGGGCTGGTGAGCGGGTTGGCGATCGTGCCATAGCCGCCGCTTAGCGCGCCGGAGCCGAACTTGGCTGCGGTGGTGTCAAAGGTGGCGCTCGTCAGCGCCAAGTCGCGCCCGGCCATCTCAGTAGTTCCCGATCAGGGTCGCGCCGCCGTCCAGCGTGGACACGTAATAGACGTTGATGCCCGACGTTGACGGCGTGGGCGCAACCGACCCCGGCCAGCGGATGGTGTTGGTGAAGCTTTCGGTGAACCCGCCGGCCCCGGGACGGACCTGGATCGTCAGGGTCTGCAACTGCCCCACCGTGCCGCCGCTCAGGGTGATGGCGCAGTTGCCCGTCTTGGTGATGTCGAACGCCGCGTTGCCCGATGCCGGAAAGGCCAGGGCCTGCGCCGTCCCGGACGCCGAGATGGTGGTGACGGGAGTGACGGCGGGGCCGGACCCGCCGCCGCCGGCGAAGCTCGCAGGAGACAGCGGCGAGGGGCTGCCCGCGCCCCCGGCCAGCACACCCCCGGCGGCGAGCGCCAGCATCAAGCCAAGATGACGCCACTTCATGCCTTCACCCCGAAGATGCCCGCCTTGATCGCCTCGATCGTCTCGGCCGAGATACCGCGCTCCTTGGCCACCAGCACCGCGGCGCCCGCGGCCTCCTTGGTGGCGCGCTCCGCCGCCAGCCGCTGGGTGCGCTCCACGAACTCCAGGTCCGTCTTGCTGGCGCGTCCCAGGTGGTCGAGTGCCTTGGCCAGCATCATCACGCCCTCCGGGTTGCCTTGCAGCGCCGCCAGCCCGTCGCCGTCGATCTCCGCGTCGCCCTCCTTGGCCCCCATGAACAGGTCCAGGATGACGGTGTGCATCAGCTCCAGGTTGAGCTGCATGGTGCGGCTGGCCGGCGCGTCGCCGAGCTGGCGCACCAGCACCTCCGCCACCGAGCGGGAGCGGCGCAGCTTCTCGCCTACCGCCTCCATGCCCTTCACGTGCCGCCCCAGCGCCGAGCGCGACACCACCGCCGCCAGCCCGCGCAGGTGCGCCACGATCTGGTCCAGCGTGGCCCCGCCGTCGCGCAGCCGGCCGATCTCCTCGCGGATTTCCGCCGGCAGCTGGTCGATGGAGGACGCGCGGCCCATGCGGCTCAGGCGCTCCGGCGGCGCAGCAGGAGGAGCGCCGCCACGCCGCACGCGAACGCGGCCAGGCCGGACGGCTCGGGCACCGGAACCGCGTCCGCCCCGGCGAAATCCCTCACGAATACAGAGCCTTCGCCGTAGGATGGATAGGATGGTGAAAAATATGCGCTGGCATTTGCGTCGCCGGGTTGCCCCGCCGCATCCCAGGACGGCAGCGCGCCCGCCAGGAAGACCGCCCCGCCGCAGCAGCCGGCCGCCAGCGGCGCGGCGACCGCGGCC
>CAXTPP010000224.1:0-3179 GCA_964246185.1 uncultured Acetobacteraceae bacterium | reverse complement strand
CGCCGCCGCCCCTGCGCCCACCCCTGCGCCCACCCCGGCTTCCGCGCCGCCGATCCAGCCCGCAACCCGTCGTTAAGCTGCCATGACCACCGCCGCCGACCCGCGGTTCTTCGGGCGCTCCGGCCCTCATCCGCTCGCCGCGGTGATCGCTGCGGCGGGCGGGGATGCCGTTTCGGCTGGATCAGGAGCGATGCTGCACGGCGTGGCGCCCCTGCAGTCCGCCGGGCCATCCCACGTGAGCTTTCTGGACAACCGGCAATACGCGCCGTTGCTGGACGGCACGGCGGCAGGGGCGGTCATCGTGCATCCCAGCATGGCTGGCCGGGTACCGCCCGGGACGACCCCGATCGTGACGGCGGAGCCATATCTTGGCTGGGCCAGGGTGGCTGCGCTGTTCCATCCGCCGCGGCCGGTCACGCCTGGCGTGCATCCTGCCGCCGTGGTCGATCCTACGGCGCAGGTGGACGGCAGCGCGGAGGTCGGGCCGCTCGCGGTGATCGGCGCCGGGGCGCAGATCGGGCCGTTCTGCCGGATCGGCCCTGGCGCCGTGATCGGCGACGGCGTGCAGATGGGCGCGCACTGCCGGGTCGGCGCGCTCGCCGCCGTCAGCCACGCCGTCCTGGGCGCGCGGGTTTACGTCTATCCGGGCGCGCGGATCGGGCAGGAAGGGTTTGGCTTCGCGGTCGGGCCAGCCGGGTTCGTCACCGTGCCGCAGCTCGGCCGGGTGCTGCTGGAGGATGACGTGGAGGTGGGGGCGAACAGCGCCATCGACCGCGGATCGGTGCAGGACACGGTGATCGGCGCCGGGTCGCGGCTCGACAACCTGGTGCAGATCGGGCACAACGTCCGCCTCGGCCGCTGCTGCATCGTGGTGTCGCAGGCGGGTATTTCCGGGTCCACCGTACTTGAGGATTTCGTGGTGGTTGCGGCGCAAGCTGGCCTTATCGGGCATCTGCGGATCGGGGCCAAGGCGCGCATCGGCGCACAGGCCGGCGTGATGCGCGATGTCGCTGCCGGGGCCGACGTGCTGGGCGCGCCGGCCATGCCGGTCCGTGAGTTCTTCCGCACCGTCGCGACGCTCCGCAAGCTGGCCGCACGCCGCGGTTCAGAGTCTTGAGCATGGACACTGTCAGCGCTTCCGCCGAGGGCGTGCTGGACATCGCGCGCATCATGCACGCCATCCCGCACCGCTACCCGATGCTGATGATCGACCGCATGGAGGACGTGGTGCTGGACCGGTCAGCGGTGGGCATCAAGAATGTGTCGGTCAACGAGCCTTTTTTCCAGGGCCATTTTCCCGGCCACCCGGTCATGCCCGGGGTGCTCATCATCGAGAGCATGGCGCAGACCGCCGCCGTGCTGGTGGTGGAGACGCTCGGCCCGGAAGCCGCTGGCAAGCTGGTCTATTTCATGACCATCGAGAGCGCCAAGTTCCGCCGCCCCGTGGTCCCCGGCAACCAGCTTCGGCTTGCCGTGTCCAAGGAACGCAGCCGAGGCAACGTGTGGAAGTTCCACGGCAACGCGACGGTGGACGGCGTTTCGGTCGCGGAGGCGACGTTCGCCGCGATGATCATGCACCAGCCGGCGCCAGCCCCACCCGAGTCTCCGCCTTCACTCGGGTAGCGTCGCCGTGACAAGGCGTCTCTTGGCGGGTCTGGCCGTGCCGTGGCATGGCCCTCGCGCGTCCCGAGGTAAACCTATGCTCCACGCCATGCGCCGCGAGACCCGGCGTTGACCATCCACCCGAGTGCGATCGTGGCCAAAGGGGCCAAGGTCGCCGAGAGCGCGAGCATCGGCCCGTGGTGCACCGTCGGGCCGGACGTCCGCATCGGCGACGGCGCGAGGCTGGTCAGCCACGTGGTGGTGGACGGCGATACCAGCATCGGCGCGGAGGCGGTGCTGTACCCATTCTGCACGGTGGGCCTGGCGCCGCAGGACCTGAAGTACAAGGGCGAGCCGACGCGCTGCGAGATCGGCCCCCGCACGCAAATCCGCGAGCACTGCACCATACACCGCGGCACCGTCACCGGCTCCGGCGTCACGCGGGTGGGGGCGAACTGCCTGCTGATGGCCGTTGTCCACGTCGCGCACGACTGCGCGCTGGGCGATGGGGTGATCATCGCAAACAACGTGGTGATGGGCGGCCATGTCGAGATCGGCGATGGCGCGGTGATCGGCGGCGCTGCGGCGCTGCACCAGTTCGTCCGCATCGGCCGCGCGGCCATGGTGGGCGGGGTGTCAGGGGTGGAGGCGGACGTGATCCCGTTCGGCAGCGTCATCGGCAACCGCGCCCGGCTGGCAGGGCTGAACCTCGTCGGCCTGCGCCGCCGTGGCGTGGACAAGCCGCGCCTGCACCGGATCCGGGCGGCCTTCCGGATGCTGTTCGGCGGCGAAGGGGTGTTCGCGCAACGCCTGGAGGCGGTGCGGGCAGACTATGCCGACGAGCCGTTCGTGGCGGAGATGCTGGCGTTCGCGGACACGCCCAGCAAGCGCGGCCTGATCAGGACGGCGCTGGCGCTTGAGGACGAATGACGCTGCCGCCTGATCCTGCCAACAGGGGAGCGACGCCGGCGAGCGCCCTCGGCATCATCGCCGGGGGAGGCCCGCTGCCGTCGCGGGTCGCGCATGCGGCGCGGACGGCGGGACGCCCGGTGTTCGTCGTGGCGCTCGAAGGCTACGCGGACTTGGCGCTGCTTGCCCCATTCGCCCACGTCACGGCCCGGCTGGGCGCGGCGGGGCGCGTCATCGGTCTGCTCCGCGCCAACACCTGCCGAGACATCGTCCTGATCGGCCCGGTGCGCCGGCCGAACCTGCTGCACTTGAGGCCGGACGCGGAGGGAGCCCGCCTTCTGGCCCGCATCGGGCGTGCCGCGTTCGCCGGGGACGACGGATTCCTGGCTGCCATCGTCCGGGTGCTGGGCGAAGAGGGCTTCCACGTGCTCGGGGCGCACGAGGTGCTCACGGAAGCGGTCGGCCCCAGAGGCTTGCTCACCGCTGCCGCCCCTGACGCGGACGCCACGGCTGACATCGCCCGCGCCGTCGCCGTGGCGCGCGCGCTGGGGGCCGTGGACGTGGGGCAGGGCTGCGTCGTGCAGGGCGGAGTCGTGCTCGCCGTCGAGGCGATCGAGGGCACGGATGCGATGCTTGCCCGTGCCGCCGGGCTGCGCCGGGCCGGGCTC
>CAXTPP010000223.1:0-3198 GCA_964246185.1 uncultured Acetobacteraceae bacterium | reverse complement strand
GCTCGCAGCCCACCAACTACGTCCAGTAAATGTTGCCCACTGGCGCCCATGGTCTGAGGCACTGGTGGGCTGCGAGCAGCCCACCCTACGGCCGGTGGCGCGACGGCTGATCGGCTAAGATTTCGCCGAGTTCCGTCTCTGGACTCGTGTCTAGGCTCCAATCTGCAGGCACCTCGCCGCGTGCCACGGCGCGATGGTAGGTGGAGTACGGCCACAGGCTCGGATGCGGGACCAGGCCGTGCTTCACCGGGTTGAAATGCACATAATCGACGTGCGTGCGGAAATCAGCTTCGTTGCGGATCATATGTTCCCAGAAGCGGCGCTGCCAGACGCTGCGCTCCCGTTTTGCGATCCGGGAGCGTGACCGCACTTCACCGCCGGGTTGCTGCCACGAGAACAGGCGTTTGATCGGCGCCCATCGAGTGGAGAAGTCGCAGTCTCCTTCGGGCAATGTCCAAATGGCATGCAGGTGGTCCGGCAGCACCACCCACGCGTCGATCGCGAAGGGATGCCGCGCCCGTGTGCTGGCGACGGCGTTCCGCAACGCGGCGATGTTCCGGACCAGCCAGTCACTACTTCTGTCGGCCAAGTTGACCGTGAAGAAGTAGCACGAGCCGGGAACAAGAAGGCGGCGGTATTCGGGCATGGGCCATGCCCATGGTCGCCTGAAAACCTTTACCAGGAGTGCAGGGTAGCGCCCTGCTACTGGTTGAACAGCACCCGCCGCTCCTCCTCGTTCGGCGGCGCGGACCGGCGCAGCTCCTTGCCCAGATCGACCCCGCGCCGCACCGCCGGGCGCTGCTTCACCGCGTCGCGCCAGCGGGACACGTTCGGCAGTTCCTCCAGCGACTGCCCGAGCGGCTTGGCGATCAGCGCCCAGGGCCACGCCGCCATGTCCGCGATCGAGTATTCGCCAAGGATGTAGTCCCGCCCGTCCAGCCGCCGTTCCAGCACGCCGAGGCAGCGGCGGTATTCGGCGGCGTAGCGGCCCTTGGAATACGGGTGCTCGCCCTGCGCGTAGTTGACGAAATGGCTGAGCTGGCCGGCCATCGGGCCGAGGTTGGCCATCTGCCAGAACAGCCACTCCATCAGCGCCGTCCGGCCGCGGCTGTCCGTGGGGGCGAAGCGGCCCGTGCGGTCGGCCAGGTGCAGCAGGATGGCGGCGGACTCGAACACCGGCAGTGGGCCGCCGGGGGCGTCGTGGTCCACGATGGCGGGCATGCGGCCGTTCGGGCTTATGGCCTGGAACTCCGGCGCATGCTGGTCGCCGCGGCCGATGTTGACCGGGATCATGCGGTAGTCGAGGCCGCACTCCTCCAGCATGATCGCGACCTTCCAGCCGTTGGGCGTCGGCCAGTAGTGGAAGTCGATCATGCCGCCCCCAGCGCGGCGATCTCCGCCTCGTCCAGCCCGGCCTCGCGCAGCGCCGCCGCCGTGTGCTCGCCGTAGCCGGGCGCACCGGTGCGGATGGACTGCTCCGTGGCGGAGAACCGCGCCGCCGGGCGCCCGGCGCGGACCCGGCCCGCCGCCGGGTGGTCCACTTCCACCACGATGCCGTTCTCCACGAACTGCGGGTGGGTGAGCGTGGCGGTGCGGGTCAGCACGGGGGCGCAGGGCACGCCGGCGCGGGTCAGCCGGTCCAGCCACTCGGACGCCGGGCGGGTGCGCAGCACGTCCTGGGTCAGCGCCAGGCGCTCGTTGACGTGCTGCTGGCGCAGGCCCGGCGTGCCGAAGCGCGGGTCGTCCAGCCAGGCTGGCTGGTCCAGCGCCTGGGTGAGCGCGGTCCACTCGCGGTCGCTCTGCACGGCCACGCTGAGGGGGGCGTCCGCGGTCTCGTAGATCAGGTCGGTGAGGCTAGATGCCTCCTGCGGCGGCGGGTCATCGCCCACGAAGGTCTGACTGCCCATGTCGGACGCCCACAGGAACGCCGCCACGGCTTCCAGCATGGACAGGCGGATGTGCTGGCCCCCGCCTTGAGAATTGGGTCCCGTGCGGCTGCGGGCGAACAGGGCGGCGGTGATGGCCTGTGCCGCCATTATGCCGGTCAGCTTGTCGGCCAAGATGGTGCGGACCAAATGCGGCGGCTTTTCGTCCGAGCCGCCCTGCACCGTCGCCAGGCCGGACATCGCCTGCACCAGAGGATCGTACGCCGGCTTGGCCGCATAGGGGCCGCGCTCGCCGAAGCCGCTGATCGAGACGTAGATCACCGCGGGGGACACGACGCGGATGGCGGCCTCGCCCGCGCCGATGCGGTCGGCCACGCCGGGTCGGAAGTTCTGCACGAACACGTCCGCACCCGCAGCCAAGCGCAGCAGGGCAGCGCGGCCGGCCTCGGCCTTGAGGTCCAGCGCCACGGAGCGCTTGTTGCGGTTGTTGTTCAGGAAGAAGGCGGACATCCCGCCGCGCTGGTGGGCGGCAGCGCGGGTGAGGTCGCCGCCGCCGGGCGCCTCCACCTTGATCACGTCCGCCCCCTGGTCGCCCAGCATCATGGTGGCGAGCGGGCCGGAGATCATGGAGGTGAGGTCGATCACGCGGATGCCGTGCAGCGGGCCGGGCATGGGCTGTCTCCTTGTCAGACGATCCAGTGCAGCAGGGAAGGCAGGTGGACCACGACCCGGCCGCCGCCGCGGGTGAAGCACAGCCAGGCGGTGGCGAGCATGACGCCCGCCACCATCACCGGTTCCGCCGGGGACCCGGCGCGGCACAGCGGCAACCCCCAGTTGCCCCGCAGCGGCCAGGCCAGCCGCAGCCCGGCAGGCGTCAGCATGTCCGCCGCCAGGTGGGACAGGTATCCCACCGCCAGCCCGCACACCCAGCCGCGCCGGGCGCCGATGTGCAGCAGCAGCGCCGCCATGCCGAACGCCGCGGCCAGCGAGTGCGTCATGCCGCGATGGCCGAAGATGGCGGCCAGCAACGAGGAGATGGGCCTTGAACGTTGCCCGACCCAGGATTTCGGGTGGTCGATGTCCGGCAGCAGCGAGCCGGCCACGGCCAGCCCGAGCGTCACCGGGTCCCAGGGTGGGAGGTGCAGCAAGGGGGCCAGCGTGATCCACGCCGCCGCCCCGACCACGACGTGCGAGCGCGCCATCATCGGCCGCAGCTACGCGCGCGCCCGAGTCGCGGCAAGCGAGTCGCATGGCATGCGCTTGGCGCGGCGGCACAGCCCCTGTAGGGTCCGCCGCCCCCTGGAGCCCCACC
>CAXTPP010000222.1:0-3249 GCA_964246185.1 uncultured Acetobacteraceae bacterium | reverse complement strand
GTCCAGCACCAGCGGCGTGCCGCGTGCCCGCTCGGCCCCGCGCAGCACCCGCGTCCACAGCCGTCCCACCGCCGCCGTGTCCAGCGCGCCGCGCAGCGCCAGCACGCCGGGCGCGGCCTGCACCTGGCCGGTCAGTGCGCCGCGAGCCAGGCTTCGAACCGCTGGTGCAGGCGGTCCCCGTTGTCCCGCCAGAACGCCTCGTCCAGTTGCAGGGCGGCTGCCAGGTTGGCCGGCGCGGTCGGCGACATGGCCTGCAGGTCCGCCGGCAGTATGTCGTTGGCGCCCTTGGCGGTGGGGCCGTACGGCACGGCGGCGGCGAAGGCGGCCTGGCGCGCCGGGTCGCCCGCGAAAGCCAGCAGCTTGAGCGCGTCCGCCGCGTTGGGGCTGCCCCGCATCACCACCCAGGACTGCACGGTGAACAGGCTGCCCGCCCATTGCAGGCCGAAGTCGCGCTTGCCCGCCTGGTTCGCCAGCTCCACCGAGACGCTGTCCGCGCTGGACAGCAGCACCTCGCCCGACCCCAGCAGCTCCGTGGCCTGCGCGTCCGGGGTCCACCACACGACGTAGGGCTTGATCTGGTCCAGCTTGCGGAACGCGCGGTCCACGCCCTCGTCCGTGCGCAGGGCGCGGTACACGTCGGCGGGCACCACCCCGTCCGCCATCAGCGCCACCTCCAGGTTGGTGCGGGCGGTGCGACGCAGGCCGCGCTTGCCGGGGTAGCGCGCCACGTCCCAGAAATCCGCCCAGGTCGGCGTGGCGGCGAACTTGTCGCGGTCCCAGGCGAGCACCAGGCTGCTCACAGCCGCCCCGGCGCCGCAGTCGGTGGCGGCGAACGGCTGGTAGCGCTCCCGCCCGCCCAGCGCCGGCCACGCCAGCTTCTCGTACAGCCCGTCGTCGCACCCGGTCAGCAGCTCGTCCGGTGCCACCAGCACCACGTCCCAATCGTTGGAGCCGCCCTCGATCCGGCTGCGCAGCCCGCCGAGCCCGCCGAGCCAGGTGGACACGTCCAGCGTGAGGCCGGTCGTGACGGTGAACGGCGTGAAATAGGCGTCATGCTGCGCCTGCTGCAACAGGCCGCCCCGGCTGGCGACGGCAAGGTCGCGCGCAGCCACGGGCAGCCCGGCGAGCACCGCGGACAGCGCGGCGGCCAACAGCAGGCGAGACGTCATCAGGCGGCGGTCCTGGCCAAGGTCGCGCGGACCCTAACGGGGTCGGCTCCGGTCTAGCAACCCGGGCGGCGGAAATAGCGGGCGGACGGCGCAACCCCGATCACGGACCCGCGTTCTGCCGCCACGTCAGATTGAACCTTCAGGAACCAGCACCATGGCCTCTCGCTACTCCGTTGACGACGCCCAGGCCCAGATCACGGCGCTGCGCAAGCAGGTCAACCAGCTGATGGGCGACCGCGTGACCCCCGCGCTGACCGACGCCGCCGGCAAGGCCGAGACCGCCGCCCGCCAGGCCGGCGACTACACCATGGAGCAGGCCGACGTCGTGGCGGAACAGGTGCGCGGCCGGCCGTTGCTGGCCATCTTCCTAGCCGGAGCCGTGGGCTACGTCCTCGGCCGTTTCATCCGCTAACCCGGTGCGCACGGTCGATCTCGGGCGAACCGCCGCCCAGGCGGAGCTGCTGCGGATCAAGCGTTTCGTCGGCCGCCAGGCCATGCGGGCGGTCTGGGGCGTCGTCGCGGCAGTGTTCGGCATCGCCCTCCTGATGATGGCGCACGTCCTGGGCTACGTGCTGCTCTGCCTTGTCGTGCCGCCTTGGGCCGCCGCCCTGATCGTGCTGGGGTTCGACGCCGTCCTGGCGGCCGTGTTCCTCGTGCTGGCCCTCCGCGGCGCGCCGGACCTGGTGGAAGCCCAGGCAAGGCAGGTCAGGGACGAAGCCTTGGCGGAGCTGCGCGAGACCATGCTGGTCAGCGCCGTCATGGGGCCGGTCGGCCGCGTGGCGTTCCGCTCGGCCGGGCGCAAGAACATCGGCGGGGTGATCCTCGCCGCCCTCACCGCGAACTACATGCGCCGCAAGCGCAGGTGAGCACGCCGGAAGCCACGGTCCTCGCCCGGCGCGAGGGCCGGATCGGCCGCATGACGCTCAACCGTCCGCGAGCGCTGAATGCCCTCGACATCGGCATGATCCGGGCCGTCAGCGCCGCGCTCGACGCCTGGCGCGAGGACCCGGCGATCCACGCCGTGGTCATCGAAGGCGCTGGCGGCCGGGCGTTCTGCGCCGGCGGCGACGTGCGCGCCGTGCGGGACGCCGCCATCGCCGGCCGGGCCTCCGACATCCAGGCCTTCTTCACCGAGGAATATGCCTTCAACCTCGCCATCGCCACCTACCCCAAGCCGTTCGTGGCCCTGGTGGACGGCATCTGCATGGGTGGCGGCATCGGCGCTTCCGTCCACGGCGCCGCCCGCGTGGCGACTGAAGCCGCCCTGTTCGCCATGCCGGAAACCGGCATCGGCCTGTTCCCCGACATCGGTGCGACCTACATCCTGCCGCGCCTGCGGGGCCAGGTCGGCATGTACATGGCGCTGACCGGCGCGCGGCTGGGCGGGGCGGACGCGCTGTACGCCGGCCTGGCCACCCACTTCACCGACCGCGAGACGATGGCCGCCCTGCCCGACGCCCTGGCCGCCGACGGCATGGCCGCCCTCGCCGGCATCGCCCGCCCCGCCGAGCCGACGCTGCCGCCCCACATGGCCGCCATCGGGCACTGCTTCGGCGCAGGCAGCGTGCCCGCCATCCTGCAACGGCTGGAGTCGCTGGACACCGAGTGGTCGCGGCAGACCCTGGCGACGCTGCGGAGCATGTCGCCCAGCGCCCTATGCTGGAGCCACCGGATCGTGCGGGAAGGCGCTGGCCGCACCCTGCCGCAATGCCTGCAAGCGGAACTCGCGCTGACCGGCCCCGTCACGCACCATCCGGACCTCGCCGAGGGCGTGCGCGCCGCCGTGATCGACAAGGACCGCCAGCCCCGCTGGTCCCCCGCCAGCATCGCCGAAGTGGACCCGGCGGCGATCGAAGCCATGTTCACGGCCTGACCCCCCGTCATGCCCGGGCTTGACCCGGGTATCCACGCAGCAGGGTCACGTCCGGCAGCGATCGTCCGGCACGCCCTGACCACGACACCGCCCCAACGTGGACGGCCGGACCGAACATGACGGTGGTTTCAGGCATTGACCTGTTGCACAGCCAAGGCTGGGCGCTCCCTGCGTGGCCCTTCCAATGGCCTGAAGAAGGCAACCGGA
>CAXTPP010000221.1:0-3472 GCA_964246185.1 uncultured Acetobacteraceae bacterium | reverse complement strand
CATCATCCCCAAAACTTGGGAACCCGGCCGCCTCCAGTCCATAACAGCTTCTAGTGCCGCCGCACCGGCTTGCGTGCCATTGCCTTGGCTGCAGCCGGAGTGCTGCGCGCCGCCATGCTCTCCACTGCTGCACAACCGCCATCGTTATCGGTGCCGAGTTGGATCGTTGGCAATATGGCTGCTGGAGGAAACAGGATGCCCAGCCCGACCGCAACCCCCGCGCGGGCTGCCAATGGGCCGATTTCCGGTTTGATGGACGGGCCTGCGAGCTTGCCTGTGATATCGATTGGCGTCGGAAACGTGCCGACGCTGAAATGCTGCGACGCTGTTTTCAGCTTATAGTCAATGACCTCGTTGGTGAGGTTGACATCGCCTGTCCCTTTGACCTGGGACTCACTGGTGTCCAACACGAACGTATTTGTACTCAGCACTCCATGCTGCAACGTGAACACGGCCGCGAAGCACTGCAATGTGGCACGCGAAGGTATACCCAGCGCCGAGAGCAGCGCGTTGCCGAACTCCAGCCCGGCAATGTCCACCAGCAAGGCGCTCAGGTTGCCGCCCGACATTCCCAACCGCAGCCCACCATCTCCGTGCCCAAGCAAGGATGCGAGCGAGTTGCCTGTCGAGTCCAGCTTGGCGCTGCCGCTCAACGTCCCCGCGCCATTGACGGCATGGGTGGCCGATAGCAGCCGGGCGACATCGAGTTGCTTGAACTGGATTTCCGCATCTGTCTTCAGGTCGTGCCCTTGCGGCGCGAGGTCGGCATTCAAGGCGATCTCCCCGGTGCCGACCGCGAAGGACAGCGGGTGAACGCGAATCTCGCCATTGGTGATATCGATGTCAGCCACGATGTTATCCAAGGGGATCGAACGGCCAACGATTTGAGCGCCGCGGTAGCGCAGCCGCACATCGGCGCTAGTCAGCTTCGGCAGGTTTATCGGCGTGTCGGGCACCACCTTCCCACTGGCGGCGCCACGCGCGAGTTCAGCCTTCTGCTCGGCGCCTTGATTGGCTTCCCCCTTGCGGCCCGGCGTTTCGCCGATAAAACCGCCCAGGTCCGCCAATTGCACCCGATGGGATGAAAGGTTGGCATCAACGAACGGGGGCTGCCGGGTCGGATCGACCAGAATATCCCCGTTCAGGTCGCTCTCGCCAAGACGGCCAGTGAACCCGGTGAAGCGGATTTTGCGGTCGGCGTAATCGAGCTTTCCAGCGATGGAGTAGGCCGGAGTCTCCGGGATCGGCACGCCGGTCAGCGGCGTCAGCTTCGCCATGTCGGGACCAGACAGCTCAAGCTTCAGGTCAGCGCCGCTGAAATCCAGCGGATTTTCCACCGTGCCCGTCAAAGCTACCTTGGTCGGCCCATTCTCAAGGTGCAAGTTGACGGGATAAGGCTGGCCAACATCCATGTGCGACAACAATGCGCCACCGATCAGTCGCCCGCTGATCGGCTGAGCCGCATAGGTGCCCTTGGCGTCAACGACGATCTGGCCAGCCTGGCTATCAAAGGTCGCCGCCCCGTTTGAAGTTGCCGCCTGGGTGGCGACGCCCAACTCGAAATCCGCTTTCAGGCGGGCAAGCTTGACGTGAGCATGGCCCTTGTTAATGACCAGCTGGCCTATTCTCGGGCCCGAGCTCGGGTTGGAAGGCTTGCTGGAAGATGAATTGCTGTTGCCGGTGGGCCAGTTCGCCTTGCCATCCGCTTGCTGTTCCACCTCCACTATCGGACGGTCGGCCACGATCTGCGGCAGGACGATCTGGCGTGTGCGGAAATAGGCCATGACATCGGCCACGACGGTCAGCTTGTCGATGGTGGCGAAAGGCCTGTCGGCAGGGAAGCCATCGGCATCGGCAACAACGACGTTGTCCAGAGAAACAGTGCTGGTGCGGCCAAGCTGAACATGCAGATGCTGCGCCGTGACCTTACGGCCCAAGGCGGAACTCGCCTGGGCTTCGACAAGAGGCAGGAACCAATCCCAGTCCCACACGGCGACAAGGGCGATCACCGCCACGACCAGCGTGCCTAAAACCCACAGGCCGACGTGGCGTCGGCGTTTTGGGTGAGAGCTTGCATCAATGGTCATGATCGATGAACGCTAGGCTTGAACGCCAGTTGCCGCTAGTTCACCCACCGCGCATTGTGGTTAGAGTTGTGGGAGCCATCTGCCGTGATCCATGAAATGCGCGTTTATCATTGCATTCCGGGCCGTCTTCCCGCGCTGCTCAAACGTTTTGAAACGATCACCCTTGGCCTGTGGGACCGTCACGGAATACGCCAGGCCGGATTTTGGACGACGTTGGTAGGCCCATCCAACCAGACGCTGACCTACCTGCTCGCATGGGAAAGCTTGGCGGAGCGCGAGACGAAATGGAACGCCTTCCAGTCCGATCCGGAATGGATCGCGAAACGTGCCGAAACGGAGAAGGAAGGCGCCATCGTAGGCCACATCAGCAATGAATTCATGATACCCACTAGTTTTTCCAGCGTGCGTTGACCCGGCGTGCTCACAGGCTCTCCGCTTTTGCTGCGCAGAACAGGCATATCGGCTACCGTCGCCAAGCAGGTTCGAAATGGATGGGCAGTACCGGCGCATCGCCTTTCGGAGCATATGGCTGTAACCCAATGCGCTTTACTTCCATAAATGTCCTTACGAACGGGTATAGACGAATAATCATACGTCTGATGACTTCGGTTTCGGACATGGGATCGCTTTGGCGGTAGGCACGTTTCCGACGCCGGGTTGCTGATGGTGGTCGCAACTTTGCGGTCCCCGACAGCGCCCCCAGGCCCGTTTGCCGCATGGGACAGCCTGTTGTGCATCGGGCGGCGCCGATCCCTTTCCTGGCCGGGCCGCCGCCACGCTTTGCCCACCCGCAGAGGCCAAAGTCCGCCTCGAACATGCGCCGGACATCGGCTTTCAGGACGTTATCGCGCTTGAGCCGTGCGGGCGGCTTGGCCGGGTCGGCACGCCAGGCCGCATGGGCGTGGCAGGTCGACGGGGCGATCGGCAGACCCTTGCAGATCGGCTTGACCCGGTGTGCCGCGCGATGGTCATCGATGACAGCGGTCATAGCCTGAAGGGGCAAAACGCAAGATGCCGACGATCCGAAGGATCGCTGGCACGCTTGGCGAAGGAGGGCGAGCGCCGCCTGAGCAGAACAGGCCGACGCTTTTCGCAGGACCTCGTCGGCTTATCCATCGCTTCGTCCCCACAAGGTGCAAAGCCTCCGGCAAACCCGGGCGGTTCAGCTTGCAGGTGAGCGGAAAACCGTTTGGCGGTTTCATGGCCTATCCAGTGCCGGCCATTTCACGACTGGTCGCTAATCAAGCCGGCGTGCCGCGCGAACTCCGCTTAGATAAGCTGCCGCACAAGGTCATACATTGGAATCAAGATTTGCTGAAGCATTGAGGATTTGGCGGACCCGACACGATTCGAACGTGCGACCTTCGCCTTCGGAGGGCGACGCT
>CAXTPP010000220.1:0-3511 GCA_964246185.1 uncultured Acetobacteraceae bacterium | reverse complement strand
GCGCAGCAGCACGTTGGCCAGGATGCGCGCGTCGATGTTGCCGCCGCACACCACCGTCGCCACCCAGCGGCCGCGGAACCGCTCCGGGAACGCCAGCAGCGCCGCGACCCCGGCCGCCCCCGCGCCCTCCGCCACCAGCTTGGCGCCCTCGGCCAGCAGCGCGATCGCGTCCTCCACCACCCGCTCCGGCACCGCCACCACGTCGCTCACGTGGGCGCGGATCACCTCCAGCGGCCCCGCCCCGATGTCGCGCACCGCGATGCCCTCGGCGATGGTGGGGCCGCCGACCGAGACCGCCTCGCCGGCCAGGATCTGGCGCAGCGCCGCGTAGCCGGCCACCTCGACGCCGATCACCTCCAGCCCGGGCCGCAGCGCCGCCGCCACTGCCGCGCACCCGGCGATCATGCCGCCGCCGCCGACCGGCACCAGCAGCACGTCGAGCGCGCCGGCGTCCTCCAGCAGCTCGATGGCCAGGGTGCCCTGGCCCGCCATCACCGCCGGGTCGTCGTAGGGGTGGACGAACACCAGGCCCTGCGCGGCGGCGAGGGCGCGGGCGTGGATGGTGGCCTCCGCCAGCGTCTCGCCGTGCAGCACGACGGCTGCGCCCCAGGCGGCGGTGCGGGACACCTTGGTGGCGGGGGTGAAGCGCGGCATGACGATGGTGGCCGCGATGCCCGCCAGCGCGGCGTGGCGCGCCACCGCCTGGGCATGGTTGCCGGCGGACATGGCCACCACGCCTGCCCGGCGTTCGGCTGGGGTGAGCAGGGCGAGCTTGTTGGCGGCGCCCCGTTCCTTGAACGAGCCGATCGCCTGCAAGCTCTCCAGCTTGAGCGTCACGTGCGCGCCGGTGGCCCGGCTGACCGCGTCCGAGTGCAGCGTGGGGGTGCGGATGACCCGGCCCGCGATGCGCGCGGCGGCGGCCTGGACGTCGAGCAGGGTGAGCATGGCAGCGAGCTTACCGTATCACGGCGCGGTCCCGTAAAGCTCGGCCTGCGCCGGGAACTCGCCGCTCTGCACGTCGGCGGCGTAGCGGGCGGCGGCCTGGCCGATCGTGGCGCGCAGCTCGGCGTAGCGGCGGACGAACCTGGGGGTGCGCTTGAACAGCCCCAGCATGTCGTCGGTGACGAGGATCTGGCCGTCGCAGCGCGGCGAGGCGCCGATGCCGATGGTGGGTGCGGCGACGCTGGCGGTGATCTCCTCGGCGAGCGAGGCCACAACGCCCTCGATGACGATGGCGAACGCGCCCGCCGCGTCCGCCGCGCGCGCCTCCGCCAGCACCGCCAGCCGCTCGGCCTCGGTGCGGCCCTTGGACTTGAAGCCGCCATCGACGTGCACCGCCTGCGGGCGCAAGCCGACGTGGCCGATCACCGGGATGCCGCGGCCGGACAGGAAGGCGATGGTTTCGGCCGACCCGGCGCAGGCTTCGATCTTGACGGCTTGGCAGCCGGTTTCCTGCATCACCCGGGCGGCGGCGCGGTAGGCGGTGGCCGGGTCGCTCTCGAACGAGCCGAACGGCAGGTCCACGACGACCAGCGCGCGGGACGAGCCGCGCATCACCGCCTGGCCGTGCAGGATCATCATGTCGAGTGTCACGCCGACGGGGCTGGGCAGGCCGTGCACCACCATGCCGAGCGAGTCGCCGACCAGCAGCAGGTCCGCGTGCTCGTCCAGGATGGCGGCCATGGGCGCGGTGTAGGCGGTGAGCGCCACGATCTTGCGGCCGCCCTTGCGGGCGCGGATGTGGGGGACGGTGATGCGGGAGAGGGTGGTCAAGGCTGACATGGATCGTCCTGGTTCAGCTTCGGCGGGAGAGTTGCAGCATGTCGCTGACGCTGATGCGGCCCCAGCTTCGATCGTGGATGACGTGCACCTGGTCGCCGCGCCCGATCAGCCGGATGTCCTGCGGCGAGGTGCTGGGCGGCAACTCGATCCTTGCCTCGCCCACTTGGTCCGCGCAGTCGTCTTGCAGGCGACGCAGGACGAGGCGGGTGCCGCCATCGTAACCGCCAGCGAGCAGGACGTGGTTGCCGTCCACGGCAATGGCCCAGGGGCCGGCAGCCTTGTCTTCGTTGGTCCATGACCGGGTTTGGTGGTCGGCGCTGACCTGCATGACAGGGAAGTCGGAGTAGAAACACGTCCACACGCTTCGCGTCACGTTCAGCGTGTAGCAATCGTCGATCGTGAAATCGAAAGGCGGTGGGTCATTGTAGCGCCACAGCACGCGCCCTGTCCGATCGAATTTGACCAGCCCGGCGCTGCCGATCGGCTCTGGACCTCTCAGCAGCCCCCAGCCGTTGTTGCCGTAAACTCCTTCATCGGAGTAGCCGCACCACACATTGCCGCCGCTGTCGCATTGGAGATGCTTGATTCCATCTCCAAGGCAAAAGCGATCCAATACGGCACCGTCTGGACCAAGCAGCACAGAGCGCGATTTATCAACAGCGCACCGTGTGTCCGACAGAATCCAGCAGCCATCTGGCAGGCGGTCGAACAGCGGAAAATAACACTCAAGCAGGAAATTCATCCGTTGCCTGACATCGACTCCGTCGAACGCAACAAGCTGCCCGGCAACGGGTAGGCAGTCCGGCTCATCGTGCCACGGGCTGGGAATGGCGCTGATGTCGCACGCCGCGCTCAGGCAAAGCAGGTCGCCATCCACCGTTATCGCCTGGGCGATGTCGAACCACCCATCCTGCACGGCCGGGAAGGGAGAGACGTGGCGGGGGCGGATGGAGCGCATAGCCGCCGGGCGCCGTCTACCCGAAGCTGACGGCGAGGATCTCGTAGCTGCGGTCCCCGCCGGGCGCGGGCACCGACACGGTGTCGCCGATCCTCTTGTTGATCAGCGCCTTGGCGAGCGGCGACGAGATGGACAGGCGCGCCTGCTTGATGTCGGCCTCGTGCATGCCGACGATCTGGTAGGTCGCCTCCTTGTCGGTCTCCTCGTCCACCAGCTTGACGTGGGCGCCGAACTTCACCTTGTCGCCCGAGAGCGTCGCCGGGTCGATCACCTCGGCGCCGGAGACGATCTCCTCCAGCTCGATGATGCGGCCCTCGATGAAGGACTGGCGCTCGCGGGCGGCGTGGTACTCGGCGTTCTCGCTCAGGTCGCCATGGCTGCGGGCCTCGGCGATGGCGCGGATCACGGCGGGGCGCTCCTGCGACTTCAGGGTGCGCAGCTCGGCTTCGAGGCGGACCAGGCCGGGAGCGGTCATCGGGAATTTCTGCACTTTACGCGCTTCCAGGCTGGTTGCCGGCGGGGGTCAGAACGATCCGCGAAAGTAGGACTGAAGCGGCGCGACTTCAAGCGTGCCGGCTTTCAGGGCGGCGATGGCGTGCACCGCGGCCCGCGCGCCGGCGATCGTGGTGTAGTGCGGCACGCCGTGGGTGAGGGCGGAGCGGCGGATTTCGAAGCTGTCCGCCAGCGACTGCGCCCCGTCGGCGGTGTTGATCACCAGCTGGATCTCGCCCGAGCGGATCGCGTCCACGCAGTGCGGCCGGCCCTCCAGCA
>CAXTPP010000219.1:0-3519 GCA_964246185.1 uncultured Acetobacteraceae bacterium | reverse complement strand
TCCTTCCATGCCGGGGAGAAAACTGCACCATCAAAACCTGGGATCAAACACCTAGACGGGGCTTTGCCCTGCACCCCACCAGAGGACGGTCGTCCTCTGGACACCTTCACGTAAAGGGTCAAGGGACGACTGTCCCTTGCGGGTGCAGGGCAGCGCCCTGCATGCCTCAAGCCGCTACCACCTGCCCATCCCGCAGCGTCACCCGGCGGTCCATCCGCGCCGCCAGTTCCGGGTTGTGCGTGGCGATCAGCGCGGCCACCCCCTGCCCGCGCACCGCGGCCAGCAGCGCGTCGAACACCACTCCGGAGGTGCCCACGTCGAGGTTGCCGGTCGGCTCGTCCGCAAGCAGCACGCGGGGCGCGTTGGCGAGCGCGCGGGCGATGGCCACGCGCTGCTGCTCCCCGCCCGAGAGCTTGCCTGGCTCGTGCCCGGTGCGGGCAGCGAGGCCCAGCGCGCCCAGCAGGTCGCGCGCCCGGGCCTCCGCCTCCCGCCGGCGCACGCCCGCGATCATCTGCGGAAGCACCACGTTCTCGAGCGCGGTGAACTCGCCGAGCAGGTGGTGAAACTGGTAGACGAAGCCGATCGCGTCGCGGCGGATGGCGGTGCGCGCCGGGTCCGGCAAGGCGCCGGCATCATGGCCATCGACCAGCACGGCGCCGGCGTCGGGCCGCTCCAGCAAGCCCGCCAGATGCAGCAGGGTGGACTTGCCGGTGCCGGAGGGCGCGACCAGCGCCACGATCTCGCCGGGGCGCAGCGCCAGGTCCGCCCCGCGCAGCACGTCCAGCATGCCGTCCCCCGTGCGGTAGCTGCGGCTGACAGCCCGCAGCACCAAAGGGTCAGACATTGCGCAGGGCTTCGACCGGGTCGGTGCGGGCGGCGCGCCAGGACGGATAGAGCGTCGCCAGCAAGGACAGCACCAGCGCCATGGCGATGATCTGCGCCACCTCGTGCCAGTCCAGCTTCGCCGGCAGGTGGGCGAGGTAGTACACCGTTGGGTCGAACACGGTGCGCCCGGTGGCGGCTTCCACCCAGCCCTGGATGGTCTCGATGTTGAGGCAGAACACCACGCCGAGCAGCGTGCCCACCAGCGTGCCGGTGACGCCGACGGACGCGCCGACCATGAGAAAAATCCTCAGCACGGCGCCCCGCCCGGCGCCGATGGTGCGCAGCACGGCGATGTCGCGCGTCTTGTCCTTCACCATCATGATGAGCGAGCTGACCACGTTGAACGCCGCTACCAGGATGATCAGCGTCAGGATCAGGAACATCACGTTCTGCTCCACCTGCACGGCGGCGAAGAAGCTGTTGTTGTTTTGCTGCCAGTCGATGACGCGCACAGGCGTGTCGCCCAACGCCGCCAGGATGGCGCGGCCGATCGGGCGGGCGCGCTCCGGGTCGTCCACCATGACCTCGATCTGCGTCGCCTGGTCTGGCTGCTGGAAGAAGATCTGTGCGGCCTCCAGCGGCAGGAACACGTAGCCGCTGTCGTAGTCGTTCATCCCCACCTGGAATACGGCGGCCACCGTGTAGGCGCGCACGCGGGGGATGGTTCCGAACGCGGTGGCCGCGCCCTGCGGCGAGATCAGCGTGATCTTGCTGCCCGCCGCGAGGCCGAACCGGCTGGCGAGCGTGATGCCGACCGCTATGGCGTCCGGCCCGGTGAAGGCGTCCAGCGAGCCGCCGACGATGTGGTCGCTGACGGAGCGCAGGCCCCGCAAGTCCGCCTGGCGGATGCCGCGCACGTAGCCGCCGGCGTTGTTGCCGCGGTCATCCGTGAGCGCCACCTGCCCGTCCACCACGGGAATGGCCGAGAGCACGCCGGGCACAGTGTGGATGCGGGCGGCGGTGGCGTCGTACTCGGTGAGCGGCTGGCCCGCGCCGTATACGCCGAGGTCCCCGTTGAAGCCGAGGATGCGGCCGAGCAGGTCCGCCTTGAAGCCGCCCATGACGGACATGACGATGATCAGCGTCGCCACGCCCAGCGCGATGCCGACCAGGCTGAATCCGGCGATGACGGAGACGAACCGCTCGCCGCGCCGGGCGCGCAGGTAACGTCCGGCGATGGCACGCTCGAAGGGGCCGAACATCAAGCTTCAGAGCTGGGTGCGCGTGGCCTTCTCACCCAACCCTCTCCCCAAGGGAGAAGACTCTGCTTCCTCTCCCCTTGAGGGAAAGGGCCGGGGTGAGGGGCGCCATGCACGCGGTCAACCCAGTTGCGCAAGCGCGTCCTCCACCGTCAGCTCCACCCGCTCGCCTGTCCTGCGCCGCTTCAGCTCCACCCGGCCGTTCGCCGCCCCGCGCGGGCCGACCACCAGCTGCCAGGGATGCCCCATCAGGTCGGCATCGGCGAATTTCACCCCTGCCCGCTCCTCCCGGTCGTCGTACAGCGCCGCTGCGCCCAGCCGGTCATAGAGCTGCTCGCACAGCGCGCCGGTGGCCGCGTCCCCCTGCTTGAGGTTTAGGATCGCCGCGCGGAACGGGGCGATGCTGTCGGGCCAGATGATGCCGGCCTCGTCATGGCTGGCCTCGATCACCGCGCCCACCAGGCGGGAGATGCCGATGCCGTAGCTGCCCATCTCCGGCGCCACCGGCACGCCATCTGCCCCGGCGATGTTCAGGCCCATCGGCTCGCTGTACTTGCGGCCGAAGTAGAAGATGTGACCCACCTCGATGCCCCGGCCTTCCCGGCGGCGCTCGGCCGGCACCTGCGCCCAGGCGGCTTGGTCGTGCTTCTCATCGGTCGCGGCATACAGCCCCGTCATCAGGCCATAGAAGCGTTCCAGGTCCGCCGGGTCCGCCGCGTCGTAGTCGGCATGGAGCCAGTCGGTCTCCTCGAACGCGGCATCGAAGAACACGCCGCTCTCCCCGGTGGGCGCCAGGATGATGAACTCGTGGCTGAGGTCGCCGCCGATCGGCCCGGTGTCCGCCACCATGGGGATCGCCTTCACGCCCAGGCGCTGGAAGATGCGCATGTAGGCCAGCATCATGCGGCGGTAGCTCAGCACCGCGCCGGCGTAGTCCATGTCGAAGCTGTAGGCATCCTTCATCAGGAACTCCCGCCCGCGCATCACGCCGAAGCGGGGGCGCACCTCGTCGCGGAACTTCCACTGGATATGGTAGAGCATCTGCGGCAGCTGCCGGTAAGAGTGGACCGACTGGCGCACCAGGTCGGTGATCATCTCCTCGTTGGTCGGGCCATACAGCAGCTCCCGCTCGTGCCGGTCGGCGAAGCGCAGCATCTCCGGGCCGTAGGCGTCGTAGCGGCCCGACTGCCGCCACAGGTCGGCGGGCTGCACGGTCGGCATCAGCACCTCCTGGCAGCCGATCGCGTCCTGCTCCTCGCGCACCACCTGGGCAATGTTGCGCAGCACGCGCTGGCCCGCCGGCAGCCAGGCGTAGATGCCCGCCGCGGTCTGCCGCACCAGCCCCGCCCGCAGCATCAGCCGATGGGAGGCGATCTGCGCCTCGGCCGGCGTTTCCTTCAGGGTGGGCAGCAGGGATCGGGACAGGCGCATCGGG
>CAXTPP010000218.1:0-3615 GCA_964246185.1 uncultured Acetobacteraceae bacterium | reverse complement strand
CGTCAGTCCGTTTAATGCTGCGACGACTTTGCCAACATTGAAAATGATCTTAGACGGACACTAAGAACCGCCCTCCCCGTCCAGCTCGCCTGCGATCGGGGCGTGGTTGAGCAACGCCGCCAGCATGGTGCCGCCGAGCACGTTGCCGGTCAGCGTCGGCGCCAGGAACTGGGTGAGGTAGCCCCACGCCGTGCCGTGGCCCGCCATGACGGCGTAGGCCGCTTCCACCGACCCGGCGATCACGTGCGGGAAATGGCAGACCGCGATCGCGTAGGTCAGCAGGATGATCGTGAGCGGCTTGGCGCTGCCGGACGGCGGCAGCAGCCACACCATCAGCCCGATCAGCCAGCCGGCGAACGCCGCCATCAGGACGCCATGCCCGAACGAGGCCTGGAACGTGCGCCCGGCGATCTCGTCCATGGCGGCGGTCATGGCGTCCGGCATCACGCCGGGCTGCGCCAGCAGCGTGCCGAGCAGCATTGTGCCGACCAGGTTGGCGGCCAGCACGATCCCCCATACCCGCAGCATCTGGCCGAACATGCTGAACGTGCGTTCGGTCAGCACCGGCAGCACGGCGGTCAGCGTCGTCTCGGTGAACAGCTGCTGCTGTCCCAGCACCACGATCAGGAAGCCGAAGGTGTAGCCGAAGCAGGCCACCAGCGGACGCCACGGCGCGTCCGGCAACCCGGCCTGCAGCGCCGCCTGGATCAGGAAGGAGAAGCCGATCGACAGCCCCGCCGCCAGCCCCGACAGCGCCAGGCCGCTGAACGAGCGGCGGACCTCCACCAGGCCCTGCTCGCGGATGACCTCGTGGATGACCAGCGGGCTGAGCGGCGTGCTCTGCGCCGCCTGCCGCCTGCCGCCCTTGCTGAGATGGGCGGAGTCCTCTCCTGCGGAGCCGCCACCTTCGCCCCCGCCTTGACCAGTGTCCGTCACACTGCGGCTGGCCGGTCGATGTCCGACAGCCAATCGAAGCGCGACCCCGCAGCCAGCAACCCCGCGAATCGCCCCTCGGCCGCCGTTACGAACACGATGGCGGCGGTGGCAGGCGGCTCCGCGGCGTCCTTGGTGGCGCGCAGCCGGGCCGTGACCGCGTCCACGTCCACTGCCGAGCCGAACCAGAAGCGATGGCGGGGCCAGGGCTCGCCGCCGTCGGCCGGCGTCTCGAGCAACTGCAGCTCCAAGCGGCTGGTGAGGTCGTGGAACAGCGCCAGCGCCACGTCCCGGTCCGCTTCCGGCAGCCCGGCCTCGGCCGCCTTGGCCTCGATCTCGACCGGGGAGCCGGCCGTCAGCACGTCGCCCATGATGCCGTCCTCATTCGTTCAGGGCGCAAGCGATCCGGGTGGCATGCCGGTTCCCTGCAGGCGCGCCGACCCTCGAAAAGCCGGCCCTCGAAAAGGCAGAATACGCTGTAGCTGTCCGACCCCGACCAGGGTATGAGCGCGCAAACCTTTGGGGTCCATGACATGCAACGCGAGACGCTTACCTACCAAGCCGACGGCCTGACGATGCAGAGCCAGCTGTTCTTCGAGCCCGTGCCGGGTCCGCGAGCAGGCGTGCTGGTGTTCCCCGAGGCGTTCGGCCTCAGTGAGCACGCGATCTCCCGGGCCGAGCGGCTGGCCAATCTGGGCTACGTGGCGCTCGCTTGCGACCTGCACGGCGACGGCAAGCTGATAGGCGGCCTGGAGGAGGCGATCGGCCTGTTGAAGCCGCTGTTCGAGGCGCCTGACCGCACTCGCGCCCGTGCCGGGGGCGGCCTGAAGGCGCTCACCTCACGCACCGAGGTCGATGCGGGCCGGGTGGCGGCGATCGGCTTCTGCTTCGGCGGCACGATGGCGCTTGAGTTGGCGCGCGGCGGGTCGCCGCTGAAGGCGGTGGTCGGCTTCCACAGCGGCCTGGGGACGGTGACCCCGAAGGTGCAGCCCGGCACCATCAAGCCGCGCGTGATGGTGTGCATCGGCGCCGACGACCCTATGATCCCGCTCGAGCAGCGCAGCGCCTTCGAGACGGAGATGAAGGAAGCCGGGGCGAACTGGCAAATCCACGTCTACAGCGGCACGGTGCACAGCTTCACCAACACCCAGGCCGCCAAGGTCAATATGCCGGACGCGATCCGCTATAGCCCGGAGGCAGATGCCGAATCCTGGGCCTCGATGCAGCAGTTGTTCAGCGAGACGCTCAGCTGAGGCATCATGGCCAGGGCAAGGCTCACGCCTTGCCCTGGCCATCCGTGGTCATTGCTGCGCCACCTCGTCCGTGCGGGCGGGGCGCTGGCGGCGGTCGGCCATGAACCGGTCGAACTCCTGCTTGTCGCGGGCTTGGCGCAGCCGGTCCAGGTATTGCACGAACTCCTTCTGCTCGTCTTCCAGCCGGCGCAGCGTGTCCGAGCGGTACTCGTCGAACGCGCGGTTGCCGGACGGGACGGCATAGGAGAAGCCGCGGCTGTAACGGCTCATCTCGGGAAACTGCCACTTGCCGGCGGCTACGCGGTTGCGGCGGCGGCTGAAGGCGCAGTAGGCGAGCACGGCCAGGCCGATCGGCCACCAGAACCAAAAACCGAGGATGGTCAGCGCGATCCAGGCAGGACGGCCGACTTCGTCAAGACGGGCAGTGACGAAAGACATGGGGCGGCTCCAGGAGTGAATGTTAATCACATTCACATAGGTGCGCCTTCCTGGACGCCGCGTAAAGATGCTCGCGGTTTTGTTATCATGTTAATGATCCTGGGTGGCCAGCAAGCAAGCCAGGCCAGAGGCTCTGCCTCTGAACACCGCCAAAAGGCAGGACCTTTGTAATCCTTTATTCAACAGGTCAACAGGTGGGTTTCCAAAGGCCTCCAGCCTTTGACGGGTCTGGGCAGAGCCCATCCTTGCTTCCCAACAGCTCACCGACATTAGCCAAGCCCCAGCGACCGCAAATAGACCAGCAGTCCGGCCTCCAGCAGGTCTTCCGCGGTCATCGGCAGGGGGCGGCGGCCCGGCGAAGGCGCTCCGGTGAACAGGGCCGCGGTGCCGTGGCAGAGCGACCAGACGTGCAGCGCCACCATCAGCGCCGGCGGGCGGGCATTGGAGGGTGCAGCGGCGCAGGCGGCGTCGGCGGCGGAACGGATCACGGCGAAGGCGGCGTCGGCGGCGGAGCGGAGCGCTGGGTCAGGGTCGCCGACGGCACCGTCGAACATGGCGGCGTAGCTGGCCGGGTCGCGGCGGGCGAAGCCGAGGTAGGCGCGGCCGCATCGCTCGATGGCGGCGGCCGGGTCGGGCTGGCCCTCGTGCCAGGCGACGCGCAGCTCGTCCCGTAGCTGCTCGAAGCCGCGCCGGGCCAGCTCGGCGACCAGCGCGCCGCGGTCGCGGAAGTGCCGGTAGGGTGCGGCGGGGCTGACGCCGGCGGCACGGGCGAGTTCGGCGAAGGCGAAGCCGCCCAGGCCGCGCTCGGCGATCAGGCGAAGCGCCGCATCCACCAGCGCCTCGCGCAGGTTGCCGTGGTGGTAGCTGTCACGGGCGGAGGCCATGTGAGCAAGCCTTACATCAAATCGGCCGCTGCGGACAGACTTAGAGTTCCTGCCGAAACCGGGCGATTTGGTGGAGGCACACGAGGGAGCATCCGAGCAGGGTAGAG
>CAXTPP010000217.1:0-3630 GCA_964246185.1 uncultured Acetobacteraceae bacterium | reverse complement strand
CCACTCGGCGCCGCCGCGGCGACCCAGCCCGGGGGTGACCCGGCCCAGCGCGGCAGCGCCGAGTGGCTCACCGACACGGCCGGCGCCGATGCGGCGGGGCTGGCGAGCTGCTCCGTCTCCCACACCAGCGCCATGCCCTCCCAAGGGTCGCCGACATGCTGCAACGCCTGCTCCGACCCCTCCAGCCGCGCCATGCCGCGTTGCACGGCGGCGTACCAGCTGGTTTCCGGCAAGGATTGCCGCGTCTCCCAGCCGCAGACCAGCAGCTGGTCCTCCGCCCGGGTCAGCGCGACATACAGCAGGCGGTCGTACTCCTGCATCCTGGCTTGTTCGGCGGCGGCGCGCAGCCGGTCGACGGCGGCGCAGCGCAGCTTGCCGATCGGCGACCAGAGCGGGCAATCCCCGGACCATGCGAGGCCGCCCCCATCCGGCGGCAGCGAGGTCGTATCCGGCAGGATCACCAGCGGCGCTTGCAGGCCCTTCGCGCCGTGCACCGTCATCACCCGGACGGTGTGGCCCGCCTCCTCCGCCTGCCGCTTCACCTCCGCGCCGGACTGGCGCAGCCAGTGCACGAAACCTTGCAGCGAGGGCGGGTGCGCGCCGGCGTAGGCCATGGCCGCGTTGACCAGCTCGTCGATCGGCTCGGCCGCTTCCGGCCCCAGCCGCGCCAGCAGCCGCATGCGTCCGCCGAGCGGTCCCAGCGCCTCCACCAGCAGGGCGTGCGGGGTCACGAAATCCGCCCGCGCCAGCAAGCCCTCGATCAGCGCCGTGACCCGTTCCCACTCCGGCCGCTCCGCCCGGCGGCGGCGCAGCGCGCTCCATAGCGAGCCTTCGCGGCCGATCGCCAGCGCCATCAGGTCGTCGTCCGCCAGGCCGCCGAGCGGGCTGGTCAGCACGCAGGCCAGCGAGAGGTCGTCGCCCGGCAGCAGCAGCGTGTCGCACAGCGCCAGCAGATCCTGCACCGCCGGCTGCTCGGTCAGGGTGAGGCGGTCCAGCCCGGCGACGGGCACGCCCAGGCCCTTCAGGCGGCGGACCAGCGAGCGGGCGAAGTCGTCCCGCCGGCGCACCAGCACCAGCACGTCGCCGGACTCCAGGGCGCGGCCACGGCTCGGCAGCGGGGCGCGGCCGATCTGGTGCGCGATCCAGTGGGCCAGGGCGTCCGCCAGCCGCTGCGGCGCGGTGGTCAGGCCGTGGTTGCGATGCGCGACAGCCCACGGCTCCGGCAGTTCCGCCTGGGGCCGGGGCACCAGCGGCCACAGCTCCACCCGGCCGGCGTGCCCGGCGCGGTGGGCGTCGTGCTTCAGGGTCTCGCCGGGCGGCACCACGCCGGACGCGGCGATGTCGTCGGCGAACACCGCATCGACCAGGGCCAGCACGGCCGGCGTGGAGCGGAACGACACGTCCAGCACCGTGTCCCGGAACTCCCCGCCGGCCTGGTCCACCTCCGCGCGCATGCGTTCGCGCCAGAGGTCGAAGCCCGCCGGGTCGGCGCCCTGGAACGAGTAGATCGACTGCTTGCGGTCGCCCACCGCGAACACCGTGCGCTGGACGCCGTCGCGCGCCGACTCGCCGGCGAAGAACTCGGCCGTCAGCGCCCCGGTGATCGCCCATTGCTCGGGCGCGGTGTCCTGCACCTCGTCCAGCAGCAGGTGGTCCAGCCCGCCATCCAGCTTGAACAGCACCCAGGCGGACCCGGGGTCGAGCAGCAGCGCGGAGGTGCGGGCGATCAGGTCGTCGTAGTCCAGCAGCCCGGCCCGCTGCTTGCGCCGCTCGAACCCGGCGAGCACGGGGGCGGCCAGGGTCAGCAGCGCGTCCGTGACGGCGGCGACCCGCAGCGCCCGGCGGTCGTCCTCCACGGCGGCGACGCGGACCGCTTCGGCCACGCAGGCTTCGGCCAGCCACGGCTCCGACTTGGCCCACTTGCTCTTGCAGAACCCGCCCGCCTTGCGCGGCTCCCCCTCCTTGGTGACCAGCAGCTTCAGCCACTCCTCCCAGTGCTCGGCGCGCAGCTCGGGCGGCAGGTTGAGCCAGCCGAACAGGTCGTCCGCCAGTTTCCGCTCGGATTCCGAGCCTTTGGCCTTGAGCTGGGCGATCGCGGCGCGCAGCTCGCCGTCCGGCCAGGCCACCGCGGCCTGCACCAGCTCGGCATCCGTGCCCGACACCCCCACGGCGCGCTGCAGCCGGGCCAGGCGGGCGGGGGCGGGCAGCGCCAGCAAAGGGCGCAGCCTCGCGGCACGAGGGCGCAGCTCGGCCACCAGCCGGCCGAAATCGCTGTCCCGCACCAGGCCGGCGATGGTGGCCAGGGCCGCCGGCTCCGCCTCAGCCATCGCGTCCTCCCGCGCCGTCAGCAGCTCGGCCCGGCCGTCGGCGTCCTCCAGCAGGCGGAAGTGCGGGGCGAGCGCCGCCTCCAGCGGAAAGCGGCGCAGCAGCGATTGGCAGAACGCGTGGATGGTGCTGATCCGCATGCCGCCGGGCAGGTCCAGCACCTGGGCGAACAGGGCGCGGGCACGGGTCACGACAGCCGCTTCGGGGGTGATGCCGCGCTTCTTCAGCTCCCCGACCAGCGCCGCCTCGTCCAGCGTGACCCACTTGCCGAGGATGCCCTGCAACCGGAGCGCCATCTCGGCGGCGGCGGCCTTGGTGAAGGTCAGGCACAGGATGCGCGCTGGGTCCTCGCCTTTCAGCATCAGCCGCAGCAGGCGATCGACCAGCAGCTTGGTCTTGCCCGACCCGGCGGATGCGGACACGAACGCGGAAACCGCCGGGTCCGCCGCCTCCCGCTGCCGGGCGTCGGCCCGGACCGACGCGATGACCGACGCAGTGGGCGGGATCGCGTTCACGCCCCTTCCTCCAGCGCGGCCCACTCGGCCACGCGGGCCAGCTGGGTGTAGTCGGAGAAGCGGGGCGCATGGCCGGGATGGGGCTGCGACAGGTATGGGTGGCCGGGGTCGTCGAACACCGCCACCAGCGCCGCCAGTTTGGCGCGGGCGGTGGCGACCACGTCCTCGATGGCGGCCGTGTCCTGCTTGAACAGGGCCGTGGCCTCGCCGGGCACGAAGCCGCCGGTCAGGTGCCAGTAGGTCAGGTCGCAGGCGCGGCCGACCAGCTCCGGGCCGAACGCGCCGTCGGCGGCCATCGCGGCTTCCAGGGGGAGCTGCGGCGCGAGGCCGGAGCGCACGTCCTGCGCGGAAGGCGGCACGCCGGTCTTGTAGTCCAGGATGGCGATGCCGCCGTCGAACCGCCGCTCGATCCGGTCGGCGCGGCCGGACAGGGTGAACGCAAGCGGGCCGGGCACCATCCACAGCCCATCCTGCTCGGACGCGATGTAGGCCAGCCCGGCGCCCAGCCGGCGGCCGCGCTCGGCCTCCGCCAGCCAGGACGCGATGCGGCGCAGGCGGGGACGCCACCAGGCGGCCAGGGCCGGACGCAGCTCCCGCGCGTCCAGCGCCGCATCCATGGCGGCGACCAGCCGGGCCTCGGCGTCGGATGGGAAACCAGCGCCCACGCCGCGCAGGAAGGCGTGCACGGCGGCATGGACCACGGAGCCATAATCCGCCGCGTCCGCCGGCTCCTCCAGCGGCGCCAGGGCCTTCAGGCGCAGGATGTGGCGGGCATAGATGGCATAGGGAT
>CAXTPP010000216.1:0-3673 GCA_964246185.1 uncultured Acetobacteraceae bacterium | reverse complement strand
CGCCGAAGCCGAACTCGCCGCCGTCGCAGAACTGGGTGGAGGCGTTCCACAGCGCCACGGCGGAGGATACGCCGGCCAGGAACTGCTCGGCTGCCGCCGGGTCCGCGGTGACGATGGCGTCGGTGTGCTCGCTGCCGTGGCGGGCGATGTGGGCCAGCGCACCCTCCACACCATCCACCACGGCCACGCTGAGCACGGCGTCCAGCCATTCGGTGTCGAAGTCGCCGGGTTCTGCGGCGGGCAAGTGGGGCATGGCGGCGCGGGCGCGCCCGTCGGCGCGGATGCGGCAGCCGAGCGCGGCCACGGCATCGATCAAGGCCGGGAGCAGGGGGATGGCGGCGGCATCGATCAGCAGCGTCTCGGTGGCGCTGCACACGCCGGTGCGGCGCAGCTTGCCGTTGACGATCAGGGCACAGGCCATCGCCGGGTCGGCGGCCGCGTGCACGAACAGGTGGTTCAGCCCTTCCGCATGGGCCAGCACCGGCACCCGCGCCTCGCGCTGCACCCGCTCGACCAGCGACTTGCCGCCGCGCGGGATCAGCAAGTCGAGCACGCCCGCTCCGGCCATCATGGCGGCGGCGTAGCTGCGGTCGGCGCCGGGCGCGATCTGGACGCACGCGGCCGGCAGCCCGGCCGCTGCCAGGCCCTCGCTGACCGCCGCATGGATCGCGCGGGCGCTGTGCAGGCTCTCGGACCCGCCACGCAGGATGACGGCGTTGCCGGACTTCACGCACAGCCCAGCCGCGTCCGCGCCGACATTGGGGCGGCTCTCGTAGATCATGCCGATCACGCCGATCGGGGTGGCGATGCGGCGGAACTGCAAGCCGTTGGGCCGGGTCCACGCGGCCAGGGTGCGGGCGAGCGGGTCGGGCAGGGCGACCATGTCCTCCAGCCCGGCCGCCATCGCCTCGACCCGCTCAGGCGTGAGGGTCAGGCGGTCGCGGAAGGCGAGGGTGGCCTGGCTGGCGGCGAGGTCGGCCTCGTTGGCGGCAAGGATGGCGGTGGCATGGGCGCGCAGGCGCTCGGCGGCGGCGTGCAGGGCGGCGTTCCGCAGGGCGGCGGGCGAGCGGGCCATGGCAGCGGAGGCGGCGCGGGCAGCAGCCCCGGCGGCGTGCAGCCAGGTGGTGGCATGGTCAGGGTCGGCGGTCATTGGGCGGCCCTCCCGTGGTCGCGGGTGCGAAGCAGCCTAGAAGCACATGAAGGCTGTTGCGTGCAATGCGGCCCGACCCAGCGCCATCACATGCAGAAAACGCCGCCGTGCGGAAGGTTGAAACGACGGATGCAGCGACGCCGGCCGCGTGCTATCGGTGCGCATGGGCAAAGCTGATCCCGTTCAAGTCCCCGAGTTCACCGCTGAGTCGCCAGGCTACAAGGCGGATTTCTACGCCTGACTGAACGAGCAGGCCGCACGCCTGCGCCTGCTGTGCGTGCCCGGCATCGACAGCGAGAACCTGGCCGAGGAGATCGAAAGTTTGGGCCGGAGCGACAAGCGGGAATTGGCAAGCCGGTCCAAAATCCTGCTTACTCATTTGCTCAAACGGCAGTGCGAGCCTTCGCGAAAAGGAAAGAGTTGGCGATCCATAATCCGTAAGCAGCGCGAAGCAATGGAAGTTGTCCTTTCAGATAGTCCAAGCCTGCGGGTTGCCCTGCCAAATATTCTTCGATCGAGCTATGGACTGGCTGCAACTCGCACTGAGGACGAGACTGACCTGCCCAAAAGCACGTTTCCGGTTGAGTGCGAGTGGCCGCTTGAGCAAATCCTGTCATCGGATTTCTACCCCGGCGAATAATCCGGCCGCCTCGTTATAATCGCTCGGAACTCCGCTGTTTTCAGGCCAGTCCGTCATTGCCGCGCCAACGTTCTTCAAAGGTGTTCTATGCCAAGGTTGCTACGTAAGCTGACCGGCTTAATGATGGGCGTAGTTTGCCTATCTGGCTGCCGCACTGAGCAAGACTTATCGACACGGCAGCCCTCTCCCGAGTTGATGCAGTTCGTGTCCACGCCGACGCACCAGGCTGCGGAGATCCGTGCCGCGAAAACTGCGGGTGTTTGGCTCTCCAAACCTTGCGGGAGCGCTAACTTTACCACGAGCAAGGTCACGGATGTGCTACTGCCAGCTAAATTCGAACTTAATGGTATAGTTTCAGACGGCTTTTGGCAAGAGCAGCTTGCCGTTGAAGGATACGGCAGAACGCTTTTACTTAAAAATGTAAACATTGCTGCACCAGGTCTTCTGATTATTGGGCCTTTAATACAGGAATATACTCATGCCGATGCTCTGTTACAGCAGGATGGCTATAAGACTGTGAGGGCTTTGTCTGGTTCGATCATTCCAGGCTGTGCTGACAAAACATACATCGACAATGCCACCTACTTCGGTGACGAGCAGCAGGCGGGTTCCCCCGGGGCGTCGGGCAGGCAGCCTTGGAAAGAGCAGTGGAAGGTCGTGTCTTGCGAGAAATCGTCGATCTTCACGTTGCATTTTCTTCCTGATGGAAAGGGCGGCACCTTCATTAAAGTGCTTCCGACCGAAACAGTGACAAGCTAGCGGGATTGGCGGCGCGGCCACTCAGTCCTGGCTAACCCGGACACGCCGCCGCGATCGCCAGGAAATCCGCCGCCACCAGGCTCGCCCCGCCCACCAACGCCCCGCCTACGTCCGGCAAGGCCAGCAGCGCCGCCGCGTTGGACGGCTTCACCGACCCGCCATACAGGATGCGGACAGCGCCGCCGTCCGGCAACCGCCGCACCAGCTCGGCCCGGATGAACGCGTGCATCGCCGCCACGTCCGCCTCCGTGGCGCTCTTGCCGGTGCCGATCGCCCAGATCGGCTCGTAGGCCACCACGCCGGCGAACCCATCCGGCAGGCTGCCGGCCAGCTGCGCGCCGACCACCTCCATCGCCCGTCCGCCGCCGCGCTGCCCGTCCGTCTCCCCCACGCATACGATCGGCGTCAATCCTGCCCTGCAAGCGGCCTCGGCTTTGCGCCGCACCATCCCATCCGTCTCATGGTGCTCGGCCCGGCGCTCGGAATGGCCCACGATCACCCAGGCCGCCCCGGCATCTGCGAGCATGGCGGCGGCGATGTCGCCGGTGTGCGCCCCGCACGGGTCAGCATGGCAATCCTGCCCGCCCACCATGACGGACGAGCCGGCCAGCGCCGCAGCCACGGCAGCGAGCTGCGTCGCGGGCGGGCACGCCAGCAGGTCGCAACCGGCCGCCCCGTCCCGCAGGGCATGGGCCAAGGCATGGGCCAGGGCTGCAGCCTCCGCCGTGGTGGCGTTCATCTTCCAGTTGCCGGCGATCAGTTGGCGCATGCACCCCTCCGTTCCCGTCCGTAGCCGGGCCAAGCCAAGGCTGGCAATACAAGGGCTGGCAATGCGCCGGGGCGGTTTGTATGGTGCGCCGCCCCGGACGGTCGGGCTGCCAACAAGGTTGCGCCCATGCTCGGCTCCCTCCGCCGCTTCGCCTCCACCTGGCCCGCCAGGCTGCTGTTCGTGGTCCTGGTAGGCTCGTTCGGCTTCTGGGGCGTGGCCGGCCGGCTCGGCGGCGCGTTCGGCGGCGCGGACCCGAACAGCGTCGCCACCGTCGGCAGCCAGCGCGTGGACCCGGCGGAGCTGCAGGAGGTGGCCCGCCGCATGCTGGCCCAGGCCCAGCGCAACAACCCAGGCC
>CAXTPP010000215.1:0-3694 GCA_964246185.1 uncultured Acetobacteraceae bacterium | reverse complement strand
CTGGGCCGCGCCGCGCCGCGGGCGGACGGGGTGACGGTGCTGGGGCCGGCGCCCGCGCCGCTGGCGATTCTGCGCGGGCGGCACCGGCGGCGGCTGCTGCTGAAGGCGCGGCGGGACGTGGCGGTGCAACCGCTGCTGCGGGCCTGGCTGGGACAGGTGAAGGTCGGGCGGGGAGTCCGCGTGGACGTGGACGTGGACCCGGTCTCGTTCCTGTGAGCCGCGGCGAAGCGCCTCACGCGCCGATCCAGGCCGCCTCGATGCCGGAGGGCGTGAAACGGCCGCAGGCGCGGGTCTGGCCGCCATCGGGCTCCAGGCGGAGCACGTCGACGCTGGCCAGCGCGACCAGGATGACGGTGAACTGCTGGAACTGCTCGTCAGGCGGCAGGTGGGCCTGGTCCCCGGGGTCCGGCGCCGGCGCGCCCGGCTCGGCCCGCAGCCCGTACGGCTTGCGGGCGTTGGCCGAGAGGCCGTCCCAGCGGGCGCGGGCGATGTCGTCGCCATGGTGCAGGCTGGCCGACCCCTCGAAGCGCAGCTGCAAGTGATCGGCGGCGGACCAGGCCAGCAAGGCGACCTGGCTCGCATGGGCGATGTCTCGCGCCTTGCCCGCCCGCGAATCCGTGTGCATCTCCGCGCACGCCGGCGAACGCCCGAACCCGCGCAGCACCAGCGTCCTGAGGCCTGGCCGCCCATCGGGCGAGATGGTTGCGAGCTGGACGTTGCGAAGCTCGCCCTCCCGGTCGTGCAGCGAACGCTCCAGCGCTGACAGGCTGGCATCGACGAACGCGAGCGCTTGCATCGGCATGCGACGGTAAGCCGGGCCGCCGCCGGGGGTTTCCTCAGCCCCGGTTGCGCAGCAG
The DNA here is from genome assembly GCA_964246185.1 of uncultured Acetobacteraceae bacterium. Lineage (GTDB taxonomy): Bacteria > Pseudomonadota > Alphaproteobacteria > Acetobacterales > Acetobacteraceae > LMUY01. The sequence continues at coordinate 2,837 of CAXTPP010000215.1, read as the reverse complement.
CCGCGCCTTATCGCGCTGCCAGTCCTTCGCCGCCGCGGCCTGCCGCTTGTCCGCCTTCTGCTTGCCCTGTCCCAGGCCCAGCAGCACCTTCGCCAGCCCGCGGTCGTTGAAGTGGATGTCGAGCGGCACGATCGAGTAGCCGTCCTTGCTGATCGCCCCCAGCAGCCCGTCCCGCTGCTTCTTCTTTACCAGCAGCTTGCGCGGCGCACGCGGCTCGAACTTGGACAGCACGCCGCCCTGGTATTCGGGGATGTAGCAGTTGAACAGCCACATCTCGCCGTCCCGCTCCCCCGCCCAGGCCTCCGTGATGGTGGCGCGGCCGTGGCGCAGGCTTTTGACCTCTGGGCCGCGCAGCACGATGCCGGCCTCCACCGTCTGTTTGATGGTGTAGTCGTAGCGCGCCTTGCGGTTCTGCGCCGCCAGCCCGTGGCTGATCAGGCCGCCTCTTTTCTTCTCAGGCATCGGCCCGCCAGGTCAGGCAGGCAAGGCCAGGGGCTCCGCCTCTGGACTCCGTCAAAGGCAGAGCCTTTGAGATCCATTTGCTTAACAAACGGTTTCCAGAGGCCCCCGGCTTTTGGCGGGCCTGGGCGGAGTGGCCCCAAGGTTCCAGTTGCCTTCTTCGGGCAATTGGAATGGCCACGGAGGGAGAGCCCAGCCTTGCTTTCCAATCGTTCAAAACACAAGGCCGTTGGCACGACGCATTTAGTTCAGCAGCCCCGCGCCGGTCATCGCGGCGCGCACCTTCGCCTGCGTCTCCTCGGACACCGGGGCGAGCGGCAGGCGGCAGTGCGCGGAGCCGTAGCCCAGCAGGCTCGCGGCGTACTTCACCGGGCCGGGGCTGGTTTCGGCGAACAGGGCGTCGTGCAGCGGCAGCAGGCGCTGCTGGATCGCCATCGCCTCCGCGACCCGGCCATCGGCCCAGGCGGCGTGCATGGCGCGGCACAGGGCGGGGGCCACGTTCGCCGTCACGCTGATGCAGCCCTGCCCGCCGGACGCCAGGAAGGCCAGCGCCGTATGGTCCTCGCCCGACAGCTGCACGAAGCTGGTCCCGCAGTGCTGGGTGGTGTGCAGCGGCCGGGTCAGGCTGGCGGTCGCGTCCTTCACGCCGACGATGTTCCGGTGCTTCGCCAGGCGGGCCATGGTCGCGACGGTCATGTCGATCACCGAGCGGGGCGGGATGTTGTAGATGATCACCGGCAGGTCCACCGCGTCGGCGATGGCGGTGTAGTGCAAATAGAGCCCTTCCTGCGTCGGCTTGTTGTAGTACGGCGTCACCACCAGCGCCGCGTCCGCTCCCGCCTCCTTGGCGTGCCGCACCAGCGCGATGGCCTCCGCCGTGCTGTTGGACCCGGCGCCCGCGATCACCGGCGCGCGGCCCGCCGCCACCTCGATGGTGATCTCCACCACCCGGCGGTGCTCCGCATGGCTCAGCGTCGGGCTTTCCCCCGTGGTGCCGACCGGAACCAGGCCCTGCGCGCCCTGCGCCACCTGCCAGTCCACGAAGGCGGCGAGCGCGTCCTCGTCCACCGCGCCGTCGGCGCGCATGGGGGTGACGAGGGCGACGAGGGAGCCAGAGAACATGGGCAGGCGGTCCGGACAGGGAGGCCGAACTTAGGCAGAGCCCGTACTTGCTGCAAGAACGGCGCGCTGCTTGCCTAAAGGCTGTGGTAAGCAGGGCAGGCATGTTGCGCCGCCCCGCCGCCCTGCTGGCTATGCTTCTGCTTGCTGTCCCAGCCTGGGCGCCAGCCTGGGCGCCAGCCTGGGCGGACGAGATCGGCGCTGCCCTGCGGGACAACCGCTGGGCCGATGCGGACGCCATGGCCGCCGCGGCCCCGGACCCGGTGGCGCGCAAGCTGGTGCTCTACCTCCGCCTGCTCGCCCCCGCCGGGGGCCACCCCGGGGAGATCGCCGCCTTCATGGCCGACAACCCCGGCTGGCCCAACCAGCCTTTGCTCGCCCGCCGCCTGGCCGAGGCGATGGCGGCCGAGCCGGAGGATCATGCCGTCCTGGAGATCTGCGCCCGCCGGCCGGTGCAGGAAGCGCCCTCCCTGCTGCGCTGCGCCACTGCCGCCGCCGACGCCGGCCAAGCGCCTGACGCCGCCGCCAAGGCCCGCCAAGCCTGGCTGACCGGCATCGCCGACGCGGCGGGCGAGGCCGCGTTCATGCACCGATGGGGCAGGACCGTCACCGCGGCCGACCAGTGGCGTCGGTTCGACCGGCTCGCCTGGACTGATGCCGGCCTCGTCAACGGCCCCGCCTGGCGGCAGATCCCCCGGCTGGACGCGACCCAGCGCCCTGCCGCCGAAGCCCGCCTGGCGCTGAAGCGGGACGACCCATCCGCCCGCGCCCTGGTCGCCGTGCTGCCTGGCGCGGCCGCCGCGGACCCGGCGCTGCTGCTGGAGCTTGCGAGATGGCTGCGCCGGGCCAACGCCGACACGGACGCGCAGAAGGCATGGCTCGCCCTCGGCCCCGCCGCCGAGCGGGCTGCCCCGCCGGAACGCCGCCCCGCGTTCTGGGAGGAGCGCAACCTGCTCGCCCGCCGCCGCCTGCGCGAGGGCGACGCTGCCGGCGCGTATGCCCTGGCGGATGGCGCGGTCGGCCTGGCCCCGGCGCAGGCAGTCGATGCCGAGTTCCTGGCCGGCTTCATCGCCCTGCGGCGGCTGCAGGACACCGAGGCCGCCGCCCGCCACTTCCAGGCGCTGGCCCGGCTCAGCCCCGCCGCCATCACCCAGGGCCGCGCCCACTACTGGCTGGGCCGCACGGCCGACGCCCGCCAGGACCCGGCCGCCGCGCGGGCAGCCTACGCCGCGGCCGCGGCCTGGCCGACCACCTATTAC
>CAXTPP010000214.1:0-3758 GCA_964246185.1 uncultured Acetobacteraceae bacterium | reverse complement strand
GTAGGCGTCAGCTGATCGGCGCCTTGCGCTGATTTACGTGATCTGGATTTTAGCCGTTTGATTTGAATGGCGGGTTGAATGGATCACGAGACGGCAGTTGAGAGGGTACTCGCGAGGGCTCCGGAGGTATTGGGCGAGGTCATGCCGGGCCTGGAGCGCCACCGGCGGTGGAGTGTGGAGGAGAAGCTGCGGATTTTGGCGCAAAGCGTAGCGCCGGGCTCGTCGCCGACGCTGACCTGCCGAATGCACCGCATCAGTAGCGGCCAGCTTTACACGTGGCGCAAGCAATTCCGTCAGGGCGAGTTGACCGGGTTCGCGCCGGTCTCGATCTTGCCGGAGACACCGGCGCTGCCGGCACCTGATCTACTCCCCGATCCGCCCATGGCCGATCCTGTGGTGACCAGCATCATCGAGGTTGAGTTGCCGACAGGCGTAAAGCTGCGTGTGCCCGGCGATGTTGATGAGGCATCGTTGCGCCGGATCTTATCGGCTTTGTCATGATCGGTCCCGCCGGGAACGTCCGCGTCTACATCGCATGCGGCGTCACGGACATGCGGAAGGGTTTTGATACGCTGGCGGCGCAAGTCCAGACCATGTTGAGGTTTGATCCGCATAATGGGGCGCTTTATGCGTTTCGTGGACGGCGCAGCGACCTGATCAAGGTTCTTTGGTGGGATGGCCAAGGGCTTTGCCTGTTCTGTAAGCGGCTGGAGCGCGGCAAATTCCTTTGGCCTCAGGCGAAGGATGGATCAGTCTCGCTTACCGCGGCACAGCTTTCCATGTTGTTGGAGGGGATCGATTGGCGAGCACCAGTGCGAACCTGGACGCCGGAAGTTGTTTGCTGAATCCGTTGAAAAATAAAGCTGCTACTTTGTAAAACATCGTGCTTTCAACACTGAGTTTTGCTAGAATCGGTGGCGATGGATGCCGTCGCCGAGATCGCCGGTCTGCGTGCTCAACTCGCCGAACGCGAGGCCGAACTGGCTATGACACGCGCCGAACTAACCGGCGCACAGCGCCTCATCGAGCAGTACAAGGCGCAGCTGCACAAGCTGCGCCGGATGAAGTTCGGCCGCTCGTCCGAGGTGCTTGACGTGCAGATCCATCAGCTCGAATTGCGGCTTGAAGACCTCGAAGAGAGCGAGGCTGTTCGCATCGCATCAGCAAAGGATTCCTTGCCTCGCAAAGCGCGGCCAGAGCGGCGACAGCCGGTTCGCCGGCCGCTGCCAGAACACCTGCCACGCGAGGAGATCATCCATGCGCCGGGTGAGGTTTGTCCCGGCTGCGGTGGCACGCATTTCTCGAAGCTCGGCGAAGATGTCACCGAGGTGCTGGAGAAAATCCCGACCCGGCACAAGGTGATCCGGCATATTCGCCCCAAATTGTCCTGCCGGACTTGCGAGACGATCATCCAAGTGCCATCCCCTGATCTGCCGATCGAGAAGGGCCGGCCAGGTCCTGGCCTCCTGGCCAATGTCGTCGTGTCCAAGTATCTCGATGGCCTGCCGCTCTATCGCCAATCGGCGATCCTGGCGCGTGAAGGCATCGAGATCGAGCGCGCAACCCTTGCCGATTGGATGGGTCATGTCGCCTGGTGGGTAATGCCGCTGGCGCAGATGATTGGTGCTCACGTCATGGCGGCACCGGTGATCCACACCGACGACACACCGATCGCGGTGCTGGCGCCAGGCAACGGAAGGACCAGGACCGGACGTATCTGGATTTATCTTGTCGATGAGCGACCTTGGCAGGGCACAAGAGCCACTGCCGCCTATTACCGCTTCAGCCCCGATCGCAAGGGCGAACGTCCGCGCGATCATCTCGCCGCGTTTCGCGGCGTCATGCAAGCCGATGCGTTCAGCGGCTATGAAGCGCTGACGCGGCAGGTGGGACCGCCGGGATTGAATGCTCCACGGATCATGCACGCCGCGTGTTGGGCACATGCACGACGAAAACTGTTCGATGAGTTTGAACGCACCAGATCGCCGATTGCCGAGGAGGCGCTGCTGGGCATCCGCAAGCTGTACGCGATCGAGGCTGAGATTGCCGGCCAAAGCGCCGACAGCCGACATAGGGTTCGGCAGGAACACGCGGTGCCGATCCTTGCCGACCTCAAAGTCTGGTTCCAGGACCAGCGCCGCCGACTATCGTCGAAGACCAGCCTCACTAAGGCACTGCAATACGCGCTGACGCGATGGGATGCGCTGATGCTCTACACCAGCGACGGACGCATCGGCATCGATAACAACCCGGCCGAGCGATCGCTGCGTGGTATTGCCGTGACGAGAAAAAATTTCCTGTTCCTGGGTTCTGAGACCGGCGGTGAACGCGCCGCCGTGCTCTACACCGTTCTGGAAACAGCCAAGCTCAATGGCCTTAACCCGGAAGCCTATCTCGCCGACGTTATCGATCGCATGGCTAAGGGCCATCCAATAAATCGCCTCAGCGAACTTCTCCCCTGGAACTGGAATCAGCAGACTGCCAAGCTCGCCGTAACCATCCGGTCTAAGCCGCCTGCCGTTGCCGTGAGAGGACGTCCATAACGACGCTCATATGAGCGTCATTATGAGCGGGACGGTTGGACTGATGGAGATCATCACAGGGGTTGAGCGGCGGCGGCGCTGGCAGGATGAGGACAAGCTTCGGATCGTGGCGGAGGCGGAGACGCCTGGTGCGGTATTGGCGGCGGTCGCACGCCGGCACGAAGTGAGCCGGGGGCAGTTGTTTGAATGGCGCAGGCAGGTTCAGCGCGGGGAGTTGGCTGCTGCGCCGATGGTGCCGGAATTCATGCCGGTGCGTGTGATGGCGCCTCCGGCGATTGCGGCGCCTTGTGCCGATAAGCGGACAGCAGCGGCGCCCGGCGCCGGACGTGAGGCGGCCTCTCGCACGCGATCCTCTCCTTGGCCACCGGCACGGATTGAGATTGTGCTGCCGGATGGCATCTGTGTGCGGGTTGATGACGGGGTTGGCCTGACGGCTCTGCGCCGCGTGATGATGGTGGTGCGGGCATGATCCCGGTTGCCTCTGGCGTGCGGATTTGGCTGGCCTCCGGGCACACCGATATGCGGCGTGGGATGCGAGGGCTTGCGCTGCAGGTGCAGGAAAGCCTTGGCCGTGACCCTTTCCTTGGCGATGTTTACGTTTTCCGTGGACGCAGCGGCTCGCTGATCAAGGCCATTTGGCAGGACGAGTTCGGGCTTTCGCTTTATGCGAAGCGGCTGGATCGGGGACGTTTCGTATGGCCGCAGACGGTGGATGGGGTTGTTTCTCTGACGGTGGGGCAGATGGGTTATCTGCTCGAAGGAATTGACTGGCGACATCCCCAACAAACCTGGCGCCCGCAGGCAGCGGGATAGCAAAAAATCTACTGCCGGCGGGCGGAATTCTGTAGCGAAACCCAGACGTTTATGATTCTATGCGGGTCATGGATGCTGATCCTTCGGCCCTGCCGGACGACATCGCCGCGCTGAAAGCGATCATTTTAGGCGACCGCGCCCGGCAGTCCGATACCGACGCCTATATTGCGCATTTGACGCTGCAGATCGAGAAGCTCAAGCGCGCCCTCTACGGCCCGCGGGCGGAGCGCACCGAGCGGCTGCTCGACCAGATGGAGCTACAACTCGAGGAGCTAGAGGCCACCGCCACCGAGGACGAGCTACGTGTCGAGCAGGAGGCCGCGAAGGCCAAGACCACGACTGTTGCCGGCTTCACCCGCAAGCGGCCGTCGCGTCAGCCCTTTCCCGATCACCTGCCGCGCG
>CAXTPP010000213.1:0-3851 GCA_964246185.1 uncultured Acetobacteraceae bacterium | reverse complement strand
CTGTTGCGGACGCGGTTCGGCGGGGGATGGGCGACTTGCGCGCTGGGTGCGTGCGTCGGCCCCTCACCCCGACCCTCTTCCGTGGGGAGAGGGAGCAGTGAAAAGCCCTCTCCCTTGGGGAGAGGGTTGGGTGAGGGGTCCTTTGCCCCATGACCGTCCACTTCATCGGCGCTGGCCCTGGTGCCGCTGACCTCATCACCCTGCGCGGCGCGCGCCTGCTCGCGGCTTGCCCGGTATGCCTTTACGCCGGGTCCATCGTGCCCACGGCCCTGCTGGAGCACTGCCCGCCCGGCGCACGGCTGATCGACACCGCCCCGCTCGACCTCGACGGCATCGAGCGCGCGTTCGTGGCCGTGCACGAAGCCGGGCAGGACGTGGCGCGCCTGCACTCCGGCGACCTCTCGCTCTACAGCGCCGTCGCCGAGCAGCTGCGGCGGCTGGACCGTCACGCCATCCCGTACACACTCACCCCTGGCGTGCCCGCCTTCGCCGCTGCCGCCGCTGTGCTGGGGCGCGAGCTGACGGTGCCCGGCGTGGCGCAGACCGTGGTGCTGACCCGCATGACCGGGCGTGCCTCCGCGATGCCGCCGGGCGAGCGGCTTGCCGCCTACGCCGCCACCGGCGCGACGCTTGCCATCCACCTCGCCGCCGCCCTTCTGCCGGATGCGCTGGCCGTGCTCGTGCCGCACTACGGCGCGGGCTGCCCCGCCGCATTGGTGGTACGCGCCACCTGGCCGGAGCAGCGGGTGATCCGCGCCACGCTCGGCACGCTGGACGGCAGGGGGGTCGAGCGCACGGCGCTGCTGCTCGTCGGCCCGGCGCTCGATCCGGCACACCCTGGCGAGAGCGCGCTGTACCGCCCCGACTACGTCCGGCGCTACCGCTCGTGACGGCCGAGCAGCCCGCCCGCGCGGTCGAACACCGCCACCTCCAAGGCAACGGGCGCGCCTTCCAGCGCGGCGGCGGCGGTTTGCCAGGCGCGCACGGCCACGATGTCCGCCAGGTTCGGGGCGAGGATGAACGCCTCCGCCACGGTGTTGGCGGCGGCGACCCCGGGCACGCCGCACAGCGCGGCCAAATCCGCCATGTCCACCGAGCCGCGCTTGCTGTGCAGGTCCAGCCGGCCCTGCGCCAGCTTGGCCATCTTTGCCATGCCGCCCGCGATGGTCAGCCGCTGCATCGGGTGCCGCCGCAGGTAGCGCAGCAGGCCGCCGACGAAGTCCCCCATCTCGATCAGCGCCATCTCCGGCAGGTGATAGAGCGCGGCGACGGCGGCCTCGCTGGTGCTGCCGGTGGACCCGGCGACATGGGTGAGGCCGGCGGCGCGCGCCACGTCGATGCCGCGGTGGATGGTGTCGATCCAGGCGGCGCAGGAATACGGCACGACGATGCCCGTGGTGCCGAGGATCGACAGCCCGCCGACGATGCCCAGCCGCCCGTTCAGCGTGCGCTCTGCCAGGCGTGCCCCGTCCTCCACGCCGATCTCCACCTCCACGTGGGCCTCGCCCACCTCGGCCAGGGCGTCGCGGATCATCTGGCGCGGCACCGGGTTGATGGCGGGCTCTCCCGGCGGGATGGGCAGGCCGGCGCGGGTGACGGTGCCGACGCCGGACCCGGCGCGGAAGCTGACGCCGGGGCCGGCAGGCGTCACGCGGACGCGGATCAATGCGCCGTGGGTGACGTCCGGGTCGTCCCCGGCATCCTTGACGATGGCGGCGTGGGCGGCATCGGGGTCCAGCCGGGTCTGCGCGAGGGTGAACGCGGCGCGGCCGCCGCGGGGCAGGGGGATCTCCACCGGGTCGGGGAACGCGCCGGTGCGCAGGGCGGTGAACGCCGCCTTCGCCGCAGCCGCCGCGCACGCGCCGGTGGTCCAGCCGCGCCGCAGGTTGGGGCCATTCTCCATGGGCGCACCTTAGCATGACCGTGGGCTGGCTGGTGGCCGCGCCGCGCTCCGGCGGCGGCAAGACGACGCTCACGCTGGGCCTGGTCGCCGCCCTGCGCCGCCGTGGCGTGGCGGTGCGGACGGCGAAGTGCGGGCCGGACTACATCGACCCGGCGTTCCACGCCGCCGCGTCCGGGGCGCCTGGGGTGAACCTGGACAGCTGGGCCATGCCGCCGCCGCTGCTGGACGCGCTGTTCGCCGAGGCGTGCTCGGGCGCGGATGTGCTGATCGTGGAGTCCGCCATGGGCCTGTTCGACGGCGTCGCCGGTCCGCCCGGCCGTACCGGCAGCGGGGCTGACATCGCAGCCCGGTTCGGCTTGCCGGTGCTGCTGGTGCTGGACGTGTCGGGCCAGGCGCAGACCGCCGCCGCCGTCGCCGCCGGGCTGGCCGGCTTCGACCCGGCGGTGCGCGTCGGCGGTGTCGTGCTGAACCGGGTCGGCAGCGAAAAGCACCGCCGCACGGTGACGACGGCCATGCGGCTGCCCGTGCTGGGCGCGATCCCGCGGGATGCCGGGCTGGCGCTGCCGGAACGGCATCTGGGGCTGGTGCAGGCAGGCGAGCACCCAGCGCTGGCGGCGCAGCTGGACCGGCTGGCGGACATGGCGGAGACTTGCCTGGACATCCCCGCCTTGCTTCTCCCTCTCCCGCTGGCGGGAGAGGACCGGGGTGAGGGGGCTGGCGCGGCACAGGTCATGCACACGATATCCCTCACCCAACCCTCTCCCCGAGGGGGGGGGCTTTTAGAGCCGCCCGGCCAGCGGATCGCGCTCGCTCAGGATGCCGCGTTCAGCTTCATCTACCCCCATGTCCTCGCCAACTGGCGCGCCGCCGGGGCGGAGGTGCTGCCGTTCTCGCCCCTCGCCGACGAGCTGCCGCCAGACCGGGCGGACAGTTGCTGGCTCCCCGGCGGCTACCCGGAGCTGCACGCGCCCGCGCTCGCCGCTGCGCACCGGTTCGCCGCCGGGCTGCGCCGCTTCGCCGAGACCCGGCCGGTGCATGGCGAGTGCGGCGGCTACATGGCCCTCGGCGCATCCCTCACCACGGCGGATGGCGCCACGCACGCCATGGCCGGCCTGCTCAGCCATGCCACCAGCTTCGCCACCCGCGCGCTGCACCTCGGCTACCGCCGCGCCTTGCTGCCCGACGGAGCTGTGCGCGGCCACGAGTTCCACTACGCCACGATTGCCGACCCCGGCGCGGATGCGGCCTATGCCAGCATGGCGGACGCCGCAGGCGTTCCGCTCGGCCCGGCGGGCGGGCGGCGCGGCCACGTGACCGGCTCGTTCTTCCACGCCATCGCCCGGGATGTTGCATGACCGCCGAGGATTTCCAGATCGCCTTGGCCAGCTTGCAGCCGGGGGACGAGGCCGCCGCCGCCGCGGTTGCCGCCCGGCAGGACACGCTCACCAAGCCGCCCGGCAGCCTGGGCCGGCTGGAGGCGCTGGTGGCGTGGCTCGCGCGCTGGCAGGGCCGTGCGGCGCCGCAGCTGGAGCGGGTGGACGTGCTGGTGTTCGCGGGCAACCATGGCGTGGCGGCGCGCGGCGTGTCGCCCTACCCGGCGGCGGTTACGGCGCAGATGGTCGGCAACTTCTCCGCCGGCGGAGCAGCGATCAACCAGCTGGCCCGGGTGGCGGGGGCAGAGCTTCGGGTGGTGCCACTGGCCCTGGAGACGCCTACGGCGGACATCGTCGATGCGCCCGCGCTGACCTTTGCCGAGTTCAGCGCCGCGCTGGCCGTCGGGCACGGCGCGGTGCGGCCCGGCACGGACCTGCTCTGCCTGGGCGAGATGGGCATCGGCAACACCACGGCCGCCGCCGCGCTCTGCACCGCCCTGTTCGGCGGCGAGGACTGGACCGGGCTCGGGACGGGCGTGGACGCGGCCGGGCTGGCGCGCAAGCGGGAGGCGGTG
>CAXTPP010000212.1:0-3902 GCA_964246185.1 uncultured Acetobacteraceae bacterium | reverse complement strand
CAGCGCTCCCAGGGGTGGGTGCGCCACTCGGTGCCGAGGCCCAGCTCGCGGCAGACATCGGCGATGATCGCCGCAGGAGGCTGGCCGATGTCCTCGGCGAACTCGGGGGCGTCCAGCTGGTCCAACTGGTCCAATTCGTCCAGCCGGTCCAATCGCTCCAGCCGCTCAAGACGCTCGTGGCCCTCGGCGCGCTCCAGGCTGCCTTGCGCCTCGCCTGCGGTGCGCGTGCGGGCGGCGGCGTCATGGGATGCGGACAGGGCGGCCGGCGGCGGCGCGGGCTCGGCCATGCGCTGGGCCAGCGCCACGAGGCGGCGGATGCAGCGCGCGACGCGCTCGAAGCTGAGAGTGGCGTCCACCACGGTCTCCGGCCTGGCGACCGTCCGCTGGTGGATCAGCTGGGCGATCGCCATGGCCAGGCCGAGCAGCCCGTCCACGACGCCGTGGAGGTACGACGCGCTCTCGGGCGGCCGGGCCTGAGGGCGGGTCGGCTTGGTGGCGGGTTGCGGTATTTGCACGAACAATATAAGAACACAAACCAGGGGCAGTCCGCAAGCCCTGCTTGGCCAGCTTGCGTCCCGCACGCCCCTCCAGGCAGCTCATCCGTCAGTCAAAGATGTCCGGCTGGGTCGCCGCGATGTGGCCGTAGAGGGTCTGGAAGTGCAGCCAGCCGATATAGTCGCTGCCGACATGCTCGCGGCTGTACTCGGCCGTTTTCTGCGACACGACCTGCGGCTTGATCCCGGTCGCCTCGACGAGCAGCTGCTGCTGGCAGACCCGCTCCAGCGCGATGAACCAGAACGCCGCATCGTCGATGCTGTGCCGGCTGGTGGTGAGCAAGCCGTGGTTCTGGTGCAGGATGCCGCGGTTGCGGCCGATCTCCTTGGCCACCGACCAGCCGCTCTCCTTCTCGACCGCGACGGCCCCGGCCGAAGCGCCGATCACGGCATGGCTGTTGTAGAACGCCGCCGCATCCTGGCTGATCATGTCGAGCGGCCGGCCGGTCGTGCACCAGGCGGTGCCGTAAGTGGTATGCGCGTGGCACATTGCCATCACGTCGGGATACTCCTCGTGCACGGCGCCGTGCAGGACGAAGCCGGCGCGGTTGATCGCATACCTGCCCTCGACGACCGTGCCCTTGTGGTCGGCCAGGATGAGGTTCGACATCCTCACCTGCGAGAAGTGGACGCACATCGGATTGGTCCAGTACAGCTCCGGACGGCCAGGATCGCGCACCGTCAGGTGGCCGGCGAAGCCGTAGTCGAAGCCGTGCAGGGCGAAGGCGCGGCAAGCGGCGACGAGGTGCTCCTTGCGATACTTGCGCTCCGCCTCGACGCTCTCGAACTCCGGGATTTCCGGGAAGATCAAGCCTTCCTGCTCCGGCTGGTAGATCGAGACGCGTTCCTTCGTCGCGGTCCGAACGGTGTTCATCATGGTGTCGGGCATGGTGTCGGGTCCTTGTCTGTGGGGTGGGTAAAGGCGCTCAGCGGTTGACGAGGCGCTTGGGCATCGTCAGGGCGAGAAGGCTGCCGACCAGCAGGCATCCCGCGAGGGTGTAGACGCCCAGGGTGGTCGAGTGGGTGGCGTCGATGATCCACCCGACGGCATAGGGGCTCACGAAGCCGGCGAGGTTGCCGACCGAGTTGATGACGGCGATGCCGCTCGCAGCCGCGGCGCCGGCCAGCACCGAGGTCGGCAGGCACCAGAACTGCGCCAGCGTCACGAGCACGCCTGTGGTCGCGGCCGTGAGGGCGATTTCGGCGACGACGATGTCCTGTGCGAACCAGATGCTGACCAGCCAGCCGGCCGTGCCGAGCATCCCGGGGACGACGATGTGCCACCGGCGTTCCCGCGCGGCGTCCGACATGCGGCCGCAGACCACCATGCCGGCGGCGGCGGCGGCGTAGGGCAGCACGGTCAGCAGCCCGATGGCCAGGGGATCGGACACGCCGGCGCCCTTGATCAGCGTGGGCAGCCAGAAGCCGACGCCATACAGGCCCATGATGAAGAAGAAGTAGATGCCGCAGAGCTGCCAGACCCGGGGGTCGGTGAAGCCGTCGCGCAGCGAATGGGACGGCGCCTGCTGGGCGTCGCGTCCGACGTTGTGCCGGAGGACGGCCTTTTCATCGCTGGTGAGCCACGACGCGCGGTCGATCCCGTTGTCGAGGAAGCCCAGCACGACGGCGCCGAGGGCCAGCGACGGGATCGCCTCGATCAGGAACATCCACTGCCAGCCGGCCAGGCCCTGCACGCCCGACAGGGATGTCAGGATCCATCCCGAGAGCGGGCCGCCAATCACGCCGGCGATCGGGATGCCCGTCATGAACAGGCCGATGATGCCGCCCCGGCGGCAGGAGGGATACCAGTAGGTCAGATAGAGGATCACTCCGGGGAACAGGCCTGCCTCTGCCGCGCCGAGCAGGAAACGAAGAACGTAGAACGCCGTCGGCGAGTGGACGAACACCATGGCGGCAGAGATCAGCGCCCAGCTCACCATCACCCGGGCGATCCACACGCGGGCGCCGACCTTGTGCAGGATAATGTTGCTGGGCACCTCGAACAGGAAGTAGCCGATGAAGAAGATGCCTGCGCCCAGGCCATAGACGGTCTCGCTGAAGTGGAGGTCGCCCAGCATCTGCAGCTTTGCGAAGCCTACGTTCACCCGGTCCAGGTAGGCCGCGACGTAGCAGGCGAACAGCATCGGCATCAGGCGGCGCGTCACCTTGCGGTAGAGCTGCGCCTCCGTGCCGATGACCGCTCCCGGGAGCGCCAGTGCCTCAGACGACATGTCCTCGCTCCCCAGGCAGCGCCCTTGCCGCCGGGCTTCGGCAGCATCCTGGAGCGGGAGCCAGATTTGGCGCAAGCTAGGTTTTCTCATTCCGAGGTGAATCCGATTCAATGCGCAGGCTGCCCAGCTTTCACGCCCTGAGAGCCTTCGAGGCAGCCGCGCGGCTGGGCAGCTTCGTGCGGGCAGCGGGGGAACTGCACATCACGGCCTCGGCGATCAGCCATCAGGTCCGGGCCTTGGAGGAGCATTTCGGTCGGCGGCTGTTCGAGGCGGGATCAAGGGCGAAGGTCCTGACAGACGACGGAGCTCGCCTGTCGGCCGGTCTGGTCCATGCGTTCGATGCCATGGAAACCGCCTGTGCCGAGATTGCGCCGAAGGCGTCCGCGTCGACGCTGACCGTCCACTGCGCGCCGAGCTTCGCTGCCAAGTGGCTGGGTCCAAGGCTGTCCGGCCTTATGCAGCGCCATCCCTCCATATCCATCCGGATGTCAACGGGCGCAGGCAGCTACGACCTCATCAGGAACGAGGCGACGGATGTTGCGATCGTCTATGGGGACGTGCCGGTCGGGGCAGGGATATCGGCTGACCTCCTGGGGGAGGAGACCGTCAACGCGGTTTGCTCGCCGTCCCTGGCGGCTGGCCTGGCAGGCTACAGCCGGCGTGCCGTGATGGCGCTCCCGCTGATCGAGTCGTCCGTCAGTCCCATCCGCTGGTCGGACTGGTTCGCGGCGAACGGCCTGGGCCAGCATCCACAAGCGCCTGCGACCGGTTTCGACCGCGGCGCGCTCGCGGTCTCGGCTGCCGTTCAAGCAATGGGCGTCGCGCTGGAAACCGAGAGGTTCGCCGAGGCCGAGCTTGCATCGGGGCAGCTGGTCGTCCTTGGCGGGGGCCAGTTCCGGGCGATCCGACGCGTGCTGCACCGCCTCCTGTCCAGGACCGGCCCCCACGTCCCGCACCGCGTACGCGTTTTCAGGTCGTGGCTTCTGGAAGAGGCGGGGGTTTCGGCCAGGTCGCAGTAGCAGCCCTTTCGGGAGGCGACGGCGCCGCTGCGGCCCCGGTGGCGGATGTCCGCTTTCCATCTGTGGACGCCCTCTTCTGGGCAAGGGAAATCTTCGGG
>CAXTPP010000211.1:0-3948 GCA_964246185.1 uncultured Acetobacteraceae bacterium | reverse complement strand
GAACGCGGCGCCGTACCCCAGCACTTGCGCGTCCGACCACGCGGCGCCGATGAACGACAGCCCGACCGGCAGCCCGCCCACCGCGCCCATTGGCACGCTGAGGTGCGGATAGCCCGCCACCGCCGGCAAGGTGGAGGCAGCACCCATGAAGTGGTCGCCATTGACCGCGTCCATCGTCCAGGCCGGGCCGTTGGTCGGCGCCACCAGCACGTCCAGCCGCTGCGCCGCCAGCAGCCGGTCGATGCCTTCCGGCCCGGCCAGCCGCAGCGAGGTGGCGCGGGCCTCGACGTAGTCCGGGTCGCCCAGCCCGTGGGTGGCCTCGGCGCTGTCGAAGTGCTCCTGCCCGAACAGCGCCAGCTCCCGGTCCGCGTGGGCTTGGTTGAACGCGATCAGCCCCGCCAGCGTGCGCTGCCCCTCGGGAACCGAGGCGCCGGGAAGGTAGCTGTCCAGGTCCGCCTTCAGCTCGGTCAGCAGCACCGTCAGCTCGGCCTTGTCGATCCCGTCGCGCCCCGGCAGGTCGTCGATCTCGACCAGTTCCGCCCCGGCGGCGCGCAGGGTATCTAGAGCGCGCGCGAACACGGCGTCCAGCTCCGGGTGGTAGCCGGCGAGGAAGCGCAGCACGCCGACCCGCTTGCCGCGCAGGGCGTCGGGCGAGAGGGAAGCCGCGTAGTCCTGCTTGTGGGCGTCGGCCTCGGCGGTCGCCGGGTCCGCCGGGTCGCTGCCGGCCATGGCGGTGAGCATGATCGCCGCGTCCATCACCGTCGCCGTCATCGGCCCCGGCGTGTCCTGGCTGTGCGCCAGCGGCACGATATGGGTGCGCGGCAGCAGCCCGAGCGTCGGCTTGAACCCCACGATGCCGCTGACCGACGCGGGGCAGGTGATCGACCCGTCCGTCTCCGTGCCGATCGCGGCAGTGGCCAGCGACGCGGCGACCGCCACCCCGCTGCCCGAGCTGGACCCGCACGGCGAACGGTCCAGCGCGTAGGCGTTGCGCGTCTGCCCGCCCATGCCGCTCCAGCCGCTGATCGACCGGGTGGAGCGCATGTTGGCCCACTCGCTGAGGTTCGTCTTGCCGAGGATCACCGCCCCGGCCGCCCGCAGCCGGGCCACGATCGGCGCGTCCCGGTGCGTCAGGTTGCCCGCCAGCGCCATGGACCCGGCGGTCGTCGGCACCGGGTCGGCGGTCTCGATGTTGTCCTTCACCAGGATGGGGATGCCGAACAGCGGGCCGTGCGCCCCGCCCGCCGCCCGCTCCGCGTCGCGCGCCTGGGCCTGCGCCGCCGCGTCCGGGTTCTCCGCCAGCACCGCCTGCAGCGACGGCCCGGCGTGGTCGATGGCGGCGATGCGCGCCTGGTATGCCGCCACCAGCGCGGCGCTGGTGGTGCGCCCGGCCGCGAGGTCGGCAGCCAGCTCCACGATGGTCTTGCGGACGACCAAGGAATCGGTGGCAGTCTGGGACACGGGCGGCTCCGGTTGCGCGAGGGCGGGGATTGCGATGGCGGCCAGCAGCGCAGCCGTGCGGAAGGGTCTCACCCCGGCAACCAAGGCGGGCGGCCAGGCTCTGTCAAGGCGGGCTTTGTCAAGCCGCGCTGTCAACGCGGGCGCGATGGGATTATGCTGGCGGCAACAGGAGCAGGCGCCATGCTGGACCACACCGACCCCAACGCCCTGATCGTCGAGACCGCCCGCCGTTTCGCGCAGGAGCGCCTGGCCCCCACCGCCGCGGCGCGGGAGAAGGCTGGCCGGATCGAGCCTGCCATCGTGCGCGAGCTGGGCGAGCTGGGCTTCCTCGGCGCGACCCTCTCCGCCGACTGGGACGGCGCCGAGATCGACACCGTGACCTACGCCCGCGTGGTGGAGGAGATCGCCGCCGGGGACGGCAGCGTGTCCACCCTGGTGAGCGTCCACAACGCGCCGACCTGTGAGATCCTGCAGCATTACGGCACGGACGCGCAGCGCGAGCACTGGCTGAAGCCGATGGCGCGCGGCGAGTGGGTCGGCTCCTTCGCGCTGACCGAGCCGGGCGCCGGGTCCGAGGCGGCGGCGTTGCGCACCCGGGCGGTGCGGGACGGCGAGGATTACGTCATCACCGGGTCCAAGCAGTTTATCTCCAACGCCGCCATCGGCCAGGTGACGATCCTGTTCGCCATCACCGACCCGGCGGCCGGCAAGCGCGGCATGAGCTGCTTCATCGTGCGCAACGACACGCCGGGCTTCCAGGTGGCCCGGGTGGAGGAGAAGCTGGGCCAGAAGGCGTCCGACACCTGCCACCTGGTGTTCGACGCGATGCGCGTGCCGGCCTCCCAGCGCATCGGCGCGGAGGGCGAGGGCTATAGGATCGCCCTATCCACCCTGGAGGCGGGCCGCATCGGCATCGCGGCGCAATCGGTCGGCATGGCGCGGGCGGCGCTGGACTACGCGATCAACTACGCCAAGGAGCGCCGCAGCTTCGGCAAGCCGATCATCGACCACCAGGCGGTCGGCTTCCGCCTGGTGGACGCGAAGACGAAGCTGGAGGCGTCCCGCCAGCTGGTGCTGAACGCGGCGCGGCTGAAGGACGCCGGGCAGCCGGCGCTGGAGGCGGCGGCGATGGCCAAGCTGTTCGCGTCCGAGGCGGCGGAGGCGATCTGCACCGCCGCGATCCAGACGCTCGGCGGCTACGGTTTCCTGTGCGACTACCCGGTGGAGCGCATCTACCGCGACGTGCGGGTGTGCCAGATCTACGAGGGCACCAGCGACATCCAGAAGATCATCCTGCAACGCATGCTGTAGCCCGCTTGGCCTTTCCTCTCCCTCTCCCTCGGGGAGAGGGGGCCTCAATCTCTCATGCCACTCGCAATCAGATATAAATTAAACTAATATCCTTACATGACCGACCAACCGGAAAACCTGACCCTAGTTTTCCTGCGCAGGCTGGACGCCAAGATGGACGGCCTCGCGATAGACATCCGCGATCTCAAGCACCGTATGACTGCCATCGAGATCCAAGTCAGCCAGCTTGCCTCCACCATGGCCAGCAACTATGCCAGCACCGCCCTGCGCCTGGATCGCATCGAGGAACGCCTGGAGCGCCACGCCGATATCTTGCTCGCCTGACCTCACCTCGCCGCATCTGCCACCCTCCCACCCGAACTGGACGGGAGTCAACGCCGACATGCCGACAGGCAGGGGGATCGCTTGAAGGGTGGTCACGCTGATTGCCGGAGTGGGGCTTCGAGGTAAGCGGTGTCCCAAGCGGCTGATTTGCGCTGGACTTTGAGGCTGTGTTTGTCCTTTGGCCCGCGCAGCAGGTTCATTGCCGTGTGCCGGACGGTGGCCATGTTCTGCGGCCCTGCGCCGGATCGCAGGCGGCTGAGGTCTTCGTGGAACACGACGCCGAGCACCCAGTGCAGGCGGTTCTCGACGTGCCAGTGGCACCGTACGGCGTGGGCGAACAGCTTGGCGTCGAGCGGCAGGGAGGAAAGGCAGTAGCGCCGTTCCAGGCTGGCGCTGCCGTTGCGCTCCACCTCGGCCTCGACGACGGCGATGAATCCGGCGGCTGTCAGTCAAGGGCTGTTCGACCGGGACACGGTGGACAAGGCGCCGGCCACCTGATGACGCATAGGCAGCAGATGGCGGCCACTTAGGCAAAACCATCGCGTTCATCAAGAGCCAGCGCGAAGAGTCCGAGTGGTTGTTCGGCATAGCGCCGGGTCTCGGCAGCCAGTGCCGCCTGAAGCTGGTCCATTGTAAACCCCCGGGATCGGAGTTCAACAAGGGGATACGTTACCGATCGTTCGCAGAAAACACTTGTTCCTGTCGCAAGCCATCGTCAAGCTCATCGTCCGCTCATGGAAACGAGTTCGACATCGAGAGGCTTGGCGTGACAACGAACCCGATGGCAGTGATTGCGACCGGCCTCGCATTCGCCGAGGCGCCGCGCTGGCGGGACTCCGCGTTGTGGTGGTC
>CAXTPP010000210.1:0-3978 GCA_964246185.1 uncultured Acetobacteraceae bacterium | reverse complement strand
CCCCCCCCGCTGCGCGAGTGCTGGCCCGCCTGCTCACACCTGCGCCATTCCGCCATCGACCTGCAGGTCCGAGCCGGCCATGTAGCTGGATTCGTCGCTCGCCAGGAACAACGCGGCCGCCGCGATTTCCTCCGGGCGGGCGAGACGGCCCAGCGGAACGCGGCTGAGGATGATGGCGCGCACGTCGTCGGACACATCGGCCAGCATAGGCGTCTCTGTCGGGCCGGGGCTGAGCACGTTCACGCGGATGCCGCGCGGCGCCAGCTCGGCGGTCCAGGTCCGCACGTACGAGCGCAGCGCGGCCTTGGTCGCCGCATAGGTGCCGTAAGGCGGGTTCGCCATCTCGCTTGCGGTCGATCCAACGACGACCGCCGCGCTTCCCGGCCGCATGTGCGGAGCGGCTGCCCGCATGGCGAGGAGCGGGCCACGCACGTTCAAGGCGAAATGCCGGTCGAACAGGTCCGCCGTGCTCGAGAGAAGATCCTCAGGCTCCGCGATGGCTGCGCTGAACACCAGGACGTCAAGCCGTCCCTGTCCTGCCACGACGGCGGCAACGGCGCGACCGATGTCGGCCAGGTCGCTCGCGTCCGCCACGATGCCTTTGGCGCCGTGCCCGATCTTGCCGGCTGCGGCTTCAATGTCGGTCTGCCGCCGCCCGGTCAGGAACATCACAGCGCCCTCGCTGGCCAGGCGGTTCGCGATGGCCGCACCGATGCCGCTCGCACCGCCTACCACCAGGACCACCTTGTCCGTCATCTTTGCCATTCGATTCTCCATTGCCGAAAACCGGTAGATATAGCAGATAAATCTGCTATCAATGACGCACCATGAATAGCGTAGATATCATCAACGATACCCGTGAGGTCACCCACGCTGTGGCTGACCAGGCTGTGGCTGACCAGGCTTTGGCCGACCTGGCTTTGGCCGACCTGGCCCGCGCACGCCCGGCGCTCGACAAGATCGCCGACAAGTGGACGGTCCTGATCCTGACGGTGCTCTGCCCCAAGCCGTCGCGCTTCAACCAGATCAAGCGCCGGCTCGCCCCCATCACCCACAAGGCCCTCGCGGACGCGCTCAAGCGGCTGGAGCGGAACGGCCTGGTCACGCGCACCGTGCTGCCGACCCAGCCGGTGGGGGTCGAATACGCGATCACGCCGCTCGGAGGCTCGTTGCGCGAGCCTTTCGAGCAGCTCTGCAGCTGGGCGCTGGTTCATGGCGGCGAGCTCGAGAAGGCCCAGCTCACGCGTGACCGCGCCAAAGACGCGGCCTGAGCGGGGGACCGCTACTGCCTCGGTCGAGGTTGCGGCAGGGCGCCCGGCGATGGGGCTGCCACACGGATGTCTGATTTCCGTCCTGGGTGTGCCATCCGGCAGGCCCTCGCTGGGGACTGCCAATCCCGGGAAGCGGGATGAGCGTGATCCTGCCGGGCAGAGACAAGGAAAAACCGATGAACCGTCCTACGAAGCCGCATCTTGCGCCCGCCGCGTTTCTTCTCGGCGCGCTTGCCTTGTCGGCCGCCTGCACGCCAGCCCTTGGGGATTGCGTTCCGAACGGGTCTTACGGGGTCAGCTGCCGGGAAATCCGCGTGGACGGACCCTACCTCTCCGCCCTCTGCGCACGCGTTGATGAAAGCTGGAATCCCACCCACGTCTTTATGCCGCGCTGCGGCGGCTACGACATCAGCAACCATAACGGCCACCTGAGCTGTAACGGATGAACGGCGCTCTTGGCGGCCTCGCATAGGCCACCTAAGAACTATGAATGAAGTCCGCGGTCATCGGCATCGACGGGTTGGCGCTGAATGGCAGTGAGATCGCCCTGCTGCGCGAGCACCGCCCAGCCGGCGTCATCCTGTTCGCCCGCAATATCCAGGACCCGGCGCAACTCGCTGCATTGACGGCTCATGTCTCCCGCCTGCTGCCGCCGCTGGCCGTGGTCATGGTGGACCAGGAGGGTGGCCGCGTCGCCCGCCTGCGCCCGCCGCACTGGCTGGCTCACCCCTCCGCCGCCCGCCTCGGCGCGCTGCACGACGCCGACCGACCCGCCGGCCTGCGCGCCGCCTGGCTGACCGGCGCGCTGATCGGCATGGAGGCGGCAGCCGCCGGGTTCGACGTGGCGTGCGCCCCCGTGCTGGACCGGGCGGTCGCTGGGGCGGACGCGGTGATTGGCGACCGGGCCTATTCCACCGACCCGGAAACCGTCGGTGACCTGGCCGCCGCCGTCGCCGCCGGGATCATGGCGGCAGGCGTGCAGCCGGTCGGCAAGCACTGCCCCGGCCACGGCCGCGCCACGGTGGACAGCCACGCCGGGCTGCCTCGGCTGGACGCAATCGAGGCTGCCGATCTGGTTCCCTTCGCCCGGTGCGCCCATCTGCCGTGGATGATGACCGCCCATATCGTCTATGCCGCGCAGGACGCCGCCCATCCCGCCACCCAGTCCGCCGCGATCATCGCCGGCATCGTCCGCGGCCAGCTCGGCTTCGACGGCGTGCTGGTCAGCGACGATTTAGGCATGGACGCGCTGTCCGGCTCTCCCGCCGAGCGGGCCACGGCAGCGCTCGAAGCCGGCTGCGACCTCGCCCTGCACTGCTCCGGCGTGCTGGCCGACTCCGCCGGGCTGCTAGCCGCCTGCCCGCCCGCCACGGACGACGCGCTCGGCCGGATGCGCGCCGCCCTGTTCCTGGCCCAGCGCTCCCGCCAGGCGCTCGACCCGGCGGCGTTGCTGGCCGAGCGGGACGGGCTGCTGGCATGACGATGCCATGGCTCGACATCGCCGTCACCGTGGCCGCCGCCATCGGCGCCATCACCCTGCACGAGGCCGCGCACGGCATCGCCGCCTGGGGCTTGGGGGACGACACCGCCAAGCTGGCCGGAAGGCTGTCGCTGAACCCGGTTCGCCACGTGGACCGGGTGGGC
Source organism: uncultured Acetobacteraceae bacterium (assembly GCA_964246185.1). Classification (GTDB taxonomy): domain Bacteria; phylum Pseudomonadota; class Alphaproteobacteria; order Acetobacterales; family Acetobacteraceae; genus LMUY01. The sequence continues at coordinate 1,063 of CAXTPP010000210.1, read as the reverse complement.
ACCATCCTGCTGCCGGGCTTCCTGCTGATCTCGCAGCTGCTCACCATCCATCACGTGGCGTTCATGTTCGGCTGGGCCAAGCCGGTGCCGGTGGACCCCCGCCGCTTCCGCCACCCGCGGCAGGACATGGCGCTGGTGGCGGCTGCCGGGCCTGCGATGAACTTCCTGCTCGCCTGGCTGTCGGCGCTGGCGCTGAACCTCACGGACCAGTGGCCGGGGCAGGGCGGCGACCTGGCCGACAACTTCCTCAACATGTTCATCCTGACCAACCTGGTGCTCGGCCTGTTCAACCTGCTGCCGATTCCGCCGCTGGATGGCGGCCGCATCATGGTGGGCGTGCTGCCGATCGGCCTGGCGATGCGCTGGGCCAGGGTGGAGCGCGCCGGCATCTTCATCGTGCTGCTCGGCGTGTTCCTGCTGCCGCAACTGCTGGCCCAGTTCGACATCGCGTTCGACCCGGTGGGAGCCGCGCTGAACAACGTCATCCCCCGCGCCGAGGGCCTGGTGATGCGGCTCGCGGGCCATGACGGCTGACACCTTCCAGCTGGAGCTGCGCCTGGACGGGTTCGAAGGCCCACTCGACCTGCTGCTCGACCTGGCGCGCGCCCAGAAGGTCGATCTGGCCAGGATCTCTATCCTGCAGCTGGTGGAGCAGTTCCTGCTGGCGGTCGATGGCGCGCGCCGGGTCCGGCTGGAGCTGGCGGCGGACTGGCTGGTGATGGCGGCGTGGCTGACTTGGCTGAAATCTCGCCTGCTGCTGCCGGACGACGCGCCGGATGCCGAGGAGGGCACGGAGGCCGCCGAGGCGCTGGCCGCCCGGCTGCTGGAGCTGCAGCGCATCCGGGCTGCGTCCGCCTGGCTCGGCGGGCGCCCGGCGCTGGGCCGCGACGTGTGGGCGCGGGGCGAGGCGGAATCGTTCACCGAGCTGGACCGCTCCGGCCTGGCGGCGGACACGGCGGGGCTGCTGGCCGGGCGGCAGCTCGGGCAGGAAACGTTCCAGCAGCGTCCAGTCCGGGCGCTGCAGCAATTGCTGCCGCCCGAGGCCGACGCGGCCGCGGTGCTG
>CAXTPP010000209.1:0-4098 GCA_964246185.1 uncultured Acetobacteraceae bacterium | reverse complement strand
CTGGTGAAGCACCGCGACGCGTTGCTGACCTTCTACGACTTTCCTGCTGAGCACTCGGATCATCTGCTGAGCACTGGGATCATCTGCATACATCGAACCCGATCGAGAGCGTGTTCGCCACGGTGCGACATCGGACGGTGCGGACCAAGGGCGCGCTGTCCCAGGACACTGCCAGGTTGATGGTGTTCAAGCTGGTGACCGCCGCCGCGAAAACCTGGCGCCGGCTGAAGGGCGAAAATCAGTTGCCCAAAGTCGTCCAGGGCGTCACGTTCACAAACAGCTCGAGGTCATCAACACGCCAGCGCAGAACGCCGCCTAATCACGCCATCACCCAAATTCGAGCATAGCTCCTCACACCGTATGAGGCCATCTGCAAAGCATGAACAAAAAAGCCCAAGCGCTTCACGCTCAATCCTACCCATCAAATACCGGGACTAAACAGCTAGTGCTCTGACACATATTGAACCCTCACAATGCGTCAGAGCACTAGCCACGGCCGCCGGCGAGCCGGAACCCCATCGGGCTGCGGCCGAGGCGCAGCATCGCAGCACATCCCAGCAACGGACCGGCCGCCAGCACCGCGAAAGCGCCGCCCCAGCCGGCCTGCGCCACGAGCAAGGGCATCAGCTGGATCGGTGCCAGCGTGAGCGCGAAGCCGAGGCAGCTCTGCATCGTCAGCATCGTGCCGGTCAGGCCCGGGTCGGACAGCTCCGCGACGCTGGCGGAGAACTGCGCGGAGTCGGCCACCACCGCCACGCCCCAGACCAGGCACAGGGCCGTGGTGAGCGCCGGGTGCAGCCCGAACGCCGGCCCGGCCAGCAGGCAGCACGCGCCGGACACCAGCATCGCCCCGACCGTCACCCGCACCCGGCCCACCCGGTCGGCGAGCCGGCCTGCCGCGACGCAGCCGAACGCGCCGGCCGCGATCACGCTGAACGTGGCCAGTGCAGCCGGGCTGGCCTGCGTCCCGGGCTGTGCCCCAGACTGGCCGCGCCAGGCGGCGAAGCTGGCCGTGAGGTAGAGCCCGATCCAGGCCCACATCGCATACAGCTCCCACATGTGGCCGAGATAGCCGAGCGTGGCCAGGCGCGTGCCGCGGTTGCGCCACAGCTGCAGCGCGGCGGCCGGGCGGAACTGCGCCGCCGACGCATGGCGCGGGCCGAGCCGGGTCAGCCCGATCAGCCCGGCGCCCAGGATGGCGGCCACGGACGCTGCAGCCAGCGTCGCGCGCCATGCCAGCCCCCCCAGGGCGTTGACCAGATGCGGCGACGCCGACCCGAGCGTCAACCCGCCGACCAGCAGTCCGATCACCAGCCCGGCATCTCCCCGGTCGGCCCAGCCCACGGCGAGCTTCATCCCGACCGGATAGACCCCCGCAAGGGCGATGCCGGTCGCGAACCGGGCCGCGATCACGGCGCCTCCCGAGGGCAGCACGAGGATAGCGGCATTCGCGGCCGCGCCGGCCAGGGCAGCCGCCGCGAACACCCGGCGCGGGTCGAACCGGTCGGCGAGGGCGAACGCGGCGCTGACCAGCGTGCCGACGACGAAGCCCGCCTGCACCGCCCCGGTGAGCAGGGCCTGGAAGCCTGGGCCGAGAAGGGCCGCTTCCCGCATCATTCCCGGCCCTGCGGCGGTGCCGGAGAACCACAGCGCCAACGCCAGCACCTGCGCGGCGACGATGGCGGCGAGGTTCGCGGCTTTCCCGGACATGCCGCGAGTGTGCCTCGGCCTGCGCCGTGCAGCCATCAAGGTCCGCTCAGCCATTGCCGCCACGCGCCAGCTGGATGGCGGACATGGCCCAAAGGCAGCCGCCCGTGGCGAGCATTGCCAAGACGGCGCCTTTCTCGCCGCCGATCAGCAGCGCCAGGATATCCAGCAGCACCATTGGGATGGGCAGCACGAAGTAGCCCGGCTCGCCGAACAACCCGGCAAGGGGCAGGAAATGGATGGCCACGATGATCGAGATGACCGCTGGCAGCGCGTCCGCCTGCCCCATGCTGAGCAGGACCGCCCCAGCCGTAAGGATCGCCGCCAACTGCACAGCGTTGACCCACAGGAAACGCCGCATGACCCGGCGGCGGCCGGCGCGGTCACCGGACGCCGCCGAACGGACCAGCTTGAACGCCTGCCAGGACAAGCCTGCCAGCAGGGCCGTCAGCAGCAGGATCGGCCAGGTTTCCGCCATCCCTGCCGACAGCACCCCGTTCAGCAGCCAAACGAAGCCAAATCCGGCTCCAACCAGGGCTGAAATGCCGCGTCCGCGCCGGCGGGCGTTCGAGGATGCCGTGCTTGTTCCCATAGCTGCATCCTAACACCTTCACCGGATGGTCGTAAGCGGAAGTTGCGTCGGCATGGAGGAGCCGACTCTCGCATCCGGAGCCGCTTCATGGCACGATGCCGCCGTTTCAAGCGCGGGTCCCAGCCACCTATGCCGGTCAGCGTCGTCACGGGAGCCACGGGCGGGATCGGCCGCTGGATCGCGCTCGGCCTGGCCCGGGCGGAGCACGTCGTCGTGCTGGTCGGGCGGGACCAGGCGCGGGGCGACGCCGCCATGGAGTGGATCGCCTCCCGTGCCCCCGGCGCCCGGACCGAGCTGATGCTGGCCGACCTGTCGAGCATGGCCGCCACCCGGCACGCCGCCATGCTGATCGACGCGGCCCACCCCGCCATCGACGTGCTGGTGAACAACGCCGGCGTGTTCTCGACCCGGCGTGAGGTGACGACGGAAGGGCATGACCGGGTGCTGGCGGTCAACCACCTGTCCCCCTTCGTGCTCACCCGCGCGCTGACCCCGGCCTTGCGCGCGGCAGGGGCGCGTGCTGGCAAGCAAGGCGGCGCGCGCATCGTGACCGTCGGCTCTTCCACCTCCGACCACGCGCGGATTGACCCGGCGGACCTGGATGGGCTGCGCCGCTGGGGCATGGTGCGCGCCTACGGCCAGTCCAAGCTCGCCGTGATGATAACCACGTTCGGCTGGGCGCGGCGGCTGCACGCGTCCGGCGTCACCGCCAACGTCGTGCATCCCGGCGCCGTCGCCACCGGGCTGGTGCGGGCGGGCGGCGCGGTCGGGCTGGCCTGGCGCGGCATGGCGCCGTTCCTGCTGACCGAGGAGCAGGGGGCGGACTCGCCGTTGCACGTGGCGCTGGCGCCCGAGTTCGCCGCTGCCACGGGCGGCTACGTCAAGCGTCGGCGGCTGGTGCGGCCGAACCGCCGTGCGCTGGACCCGGCGCTGGCGGAGCGGGTCTGGCAGGCGACGGAGGCGCTGGCCGACGCGTGACGCCCAGCCCGGCCAGCCAGCTTCTGGCCCAGAGCTGCGTGCTGGTGCGCCGGGCAGTGCGGCCGAACGGGCCATGCACGGGGGAGGCGCATTCCGCCGGGGCGAACAGGGTGGGGCATTCCAGGCGCGCGGCGTCCGGGTCCCGCGTCAGCTGGCCGTCGAAGCCGAGGCGGCACATCAGGAAGGCGGTCAAGCGGGGCGACAGCCGGGTGAGCAGCGAGAAGGCGGCCACCGTCCCGCTCACCAGCAGCTCGGCCTGGCCCGTGGCGGCGGCCAGGTAGATGCCGGCGGCGATCACCTCCGGCTGATAGACCGGCGGCGCAGGGCGGGCGGGCCAGCCCATGTGCGACACCGCATGGGAGAAGAACGGCGTGTTGACCGCCGGCGGGAACACGGTGCTGACCCGGATGCGGCTGCCCTCCATCGCCAGCTCCGCCCGCAGGGATTGGGCGAAGCCGCGCACCGCCGCCTTGGCGCCCGCGTAGGACGACATCAGCGGCAGGCCGTGGAAGGCGATGGCCGAGCACACGTTCACCACCGTGCCCCGCCCCTGCGGCCGCATCAGCCCCAGCGCCACCCGGCAGCCGTTCACCGTGCCGCCGTAGGTGACCGCGGTGACCTGGTCGAACTCCGCCTGCGGCACGGCGGCGAACCGGCCGTACACCCCGTTGCCGGCGCAGTTGACCCACGCGTCCGGCGTGCCGAGCCGGGCCGCGATGGCGTCCGCCGCGGCGTGCAGGGCGGCGCTGTCCGTTACGTCGGCGATGGCGATGGCTACAGGTACGCCCGCCGCCCGCACGTCCGCCGCCGCCGCCTCCAGC
>CAXTPP010000208.1:0-4104 GCA_964246185.1 uncultured Acetobacteraceae bacterium | reverse complement strand
GGCCCGCACCGACCGGCCCGCCGCGGCGCCCATGCTGCCGCGCGGCCGGTTCGCGCTGCCCGCCCGCTACGGCCGCCGCCCGGTCGAAACCCTGATCGCCCCGGCGGAGCAGCTGGCCCGCTTCGGCACCCCCGTCTCGCGCGCCTTCCAGCGCGACCTGCAGCTGGTCTCAGGCCCGCTGCTCGCTGACCCGGCGGCGCGCGCCGTGTTCGCGCCGGGCGGCACGCCGCTGGCCGAAGGCTCGACGCTGATCCAGGCTGATTTAGGCGGCACCCTGGCGCAGCTGCGGGTCGCCGGCGTCGGGGACCTCTACCAGGGCGCGCTCGCCCACACCTTCCAGCTCGCCTCCGACGTGGCGGGCGGCGGCCTCAAGGCGGGGGATCTGCGCGCCGCCCTGCCGCGCACGGAGCCGCCGATCTTCATCCCGGCAGGCAATGACCGCGTGGCCTTCCTGCCGCCGCCGGCCGATGGCGGGCTGGCGGCAGCGGCGGCGTTCCAGGTGCTGGAGAACGCGCCGGCCGACCTGTCCGGCGCCAACGCCCGCGCCCTGGCCGTGGCGGCGCGCTGGCGGACGGGCGGCGTCCAGGTCCCGGCGTTGCTGGCCAACCCCCCCAGCGGGGGGAGCGCGTTGCCGAACCTGCCGGCCTCCACCACCTTCGCCACCCTGGACCGGGACGGCAACGCGGTCGTGTGCGCGCTGACCATGGACAACCTGTTCGGCACCGGGCGCATCGCGGCAGGCACCGGCATCGTCATGGCGGCCTCCCCCGCCGGCAGCCCCCTGCCGCTGCTGGCCGGCGGCATCGCCTGGAACCCGAACCTGCGCGCCTTCCACGCGGCGGTGGGCGGCAGCGGGCAGGAGGGCGCGCCGCTGGCGGTGGCGGCGGGCCTGTCCAACGCGCTGCGCAGCGGGCAGGCGGTTCCGGCGCCGGTGCCGGAGCCTGGGCGGGAGACGGCCATCGCGTGCGGCCGCTACCTGCCGGGCAACGAGCAGACCTGCAGCTGGGCCGTGGACAGCCGGGGCAACGGCCTCGCGATGGGAAGCAACTGACCTGATGCTCAAGGTGGGCCGCAACGCGGCGGTGCCGCCGTTCCGCGTCATGGACGTGATCGCCGCGGCCAACGCCCGGCAGGCGGCGCTGCCACCCGGCGCGCCGCACGTCATCCGGATGGAGGTGGGCCAGCCCGGCACCGGCGCCCCGGCGGGCGCACTTGAGGCGGCGCGCCAGGCCTTGGGCAGCGGCGCACCGCTCGGCTACACGGAAGCGTTCGGCCGGCGCTCCCTGCGCGAGCGGATCGCGGCGCATGGCCAGGCCTGGTACGGCCACGCGGCCGACCCGGCGCGCATCGCCGTCACCATGGGCGCGTCGGCGGCGTTCCCGCTGGTGTTCCTGGCCGCGTTCGACCCCGGCGACCGGGTGGCGATGGCTGCGCCCTACTACCCGCCCTACCGCAACATCGCCGCCGCCCTCGGGCTGGTCCCGGTGATCATCGAGACGGGGGTGGAGACCCGCTACCAGCCGACCCTGGCAGCGCTGGAGCGGCTGGACCCGCGGCCCGAGGGGCTGGTGGTGGCCTCCCCCTGCAACCCGGCCGGCACCATGCTGCACCCGGACGAATTGCGCGCCATCGCCGAATGGTGCCACGCGAACGGGGTGCGGCTGGTCAGCGACGAGATCTACCACGGCCTGCAGTACGGCGCAGCGCCCGCCACCGCCGCCGCGTTCAGCCCGAGCGCCGTGGTGGTCAACAGCTTCTCCAAGTATTTCTCCATGACCGGCTGGCGCGTCGGCTGGACGGTGCTGCCGGAGGACTTGGCGCGCCCGGTGGAGTGCCTGGCGCAAAACCTGTTCATCTCCGCCCCGCACATCGGCCAGGTGGCGGCGGAAGCGGCCTTCGACTGCCACGGCGAGCTGGCCGCCAACGTCGCCCGCTACCGCCGGTCGCGCGACCTGCTGCTGGCGGAGCTGCCCCGCGCCGGGTTCGACCGGCTCTCCCCGGCGGAGGGGGCGTTCTACCTATATGCCGACGTGTCGGAGCGCACGGACGACAGCGCCGGGTTCTGCGCCCGGATGCTGGCGGAGGCGGGCGTGGCGGCGGCGTCGGGCGTGGACTTCGACGCGGCGCACGGCCACCGGACGGTGCGGTTCAGCTACTGCGGCCCGGAAGCGGACATGGCGGAGGCGGTGCAGCGGCTGCGGCGGTTCGGTGACGGGTCAAGGGGAGTCGCGATAGCGTGGCGCTGACGGCTGACCAGGAGCTGTTGGAACACTAACTGAGAGTCGGGCGATGCAGGCCAACATGGAAAAATGCGGTTCGACATGGCCATGGAAAACCGCAAGCTGCTGCGGCAGGCATGGGCCATTGTATTCTCAGCCGTTGGCCTCGTGGTCGGCGCATTCGCCGCGGGCGCGGCATGGATGCACTATCCATTGATCCACGGCTGGACAGCACAAGTCCTCGGTTTGTCCGAGTGACGCCTGCCGTCACACCGTCCGGGCAACCAGCGCGGGCGATCTGCGCCGGGCCGCGATCAAGGCATCCGCGCCGAGGCTGAAGCCGGGCGGCTGGATCACCCACAAGGCCTGGATCACCATGAGGAACACGTAGGTCCAAGGCCACTCGCCCGGCGCGGAGTACAGGCCGAGCCAGAGGTTGGCCGCCATGCCCAGCCCCAGCAGCGCGCCCAGCTGGCTCGCGACGCCCAGCATCAGCGACACGCCGATGGCCACTTCCACGCCATACACGATCGGGCCGAAGACGCCGATGTCGGGAATGACGTAGCTGCGCACCAACTCGCCCTGCAACGGGATGGCGGCGTGGTCCGCCATCTCTCCCATCCAGTGCAGCAGGCCCTCGAAGTCGGGCGGTATCTTCCACAGCGATTGCTGCCACCACATGCTGCCCACCAGGACCCGCAGCAGGCAGATCCCAGCGTCGCGCAGGCCAGGCCGCGGGCGCTGCCGCGGCGCCGCCCGGATCGCCAGCACGAGGCTGCCCAGCAACAGCGCGACGTAGACCGCGGTGTGCCAAGCCGGCGTGGTGACGAAGTCGAACACGTCAGTGAGCGGGTTGGGGGTGAGCGGGTTGGGCGTCATGCTCGGTCCTCGGCGGCGGCATCGGTTTGCCACGCTTCCGCAACGTCCACCAGGAGGTTGAGCACGGCGGCGGCGCCGTTGTCCTCGCCCTTCTCGAAATCGCCCTCCGCCTGCGCCATCGCGTTGGTGACGTGGGCGATGCACGCGACGGGCCGCCGCCGGGCCGCGGCGAAGGCGTACAGCCCGGCGGCCTCCATCTCCACCATCGCAGCGCCGGCCTGCCGGGCGGCGGCGATGGCGGCTGCGGTCTCGCGGTAGGGCGCGTCCGTGGTCCAGCTGACGCCGCCGGGCAGGCCGGCCCGGCGGGCCGCGGCAATGGCGTCCGGCGGGGCGGCCACGTCCGGCGCGGGCGGCAGGTAGTGGTGGCTGGTGCCTTCGTCGCGCAGCGCCCGCTCGATCAGCAGGAAGCGGGGCGCAGCACCCTCGCCCAGCCAGCCGGCCGAAGTGACGGAGAGCAGCAGGCGGCAGCCGGACGCGAACAGCTGCTCCGCCACTAGCACGGCGAACGGCGCTCCGACCGCGCAGCCGAGCACGCCGAAAACACGGCCGCGATGGGTGAAGGCGTCCAAGGCGGTGTGGTAGCAGGCCCAGCCCGGCGCTGGCTCGCACCGGCCCGCCTGCCGCAGCGACTGCACGAGGTCCCCGTCAGGGTCCAGCACGCAGGTCGCAGGCACGTCGGCGAGGGGCAGGCGTCTCTGCCGCCGGGCCTCCCGCAAGAGGTTCTCCGGCAGAAAGACCGAAGCCGCCGCGTAATCCTTCACGGTCACGCCTCAGAGGCCTGCCTGGCTAGCGCCGCCACCAGCCTCGCTTCTTGTCCGCCGCTGGCTCGCCGTCGCCGACCAGGATGGGCGGCGGCACGGGCGCGCTGACCGGCTCGGCAAGTGCATCTGGCCCGGGCTCGGCCGCCAGGGCTACTTCCGGCTCGCGCGGCGCGGCGTGGCCGTTCAGCAAAGGCAGCTCCTCCTCAACCGCCGCCGGGTGGGCCGGCTGGGGGACCGCCGCCGGG
>CAXTPP010000207.1:0-4107 GCA_964246185.1 uncultured Acetobacteraceae bacterium | reverse complement strand
CCCCGGCTGCCTCCATCCGCGCCGTCCGCCTCGACACGAGCCGTGGCAGCGCATGGCTGCGCCGCGCCTGTTTCGCTGCCCCGGTGGCGGCGCTTCCGTTGCTCGGCACGTGGCTGGCGGCGAGCCTGACCGCAGGCGCGCCCGGCCTGCTGCGCCCGGCGTTGCTGGCGCTGCTGTTCGGCAACCTGCTGTATCTGGCGCTGACCGGCTGGCCCGGCGTGCTCGGCTTCCTGGTGCGCCTGTACCGAGCCAGCGTGGCCCATCCCAGCTTGGCCTCCCCGCACCCGGGCGGCGGCAGCCGCACCGCCGTGCTGTTCCCCGTCTATAACGAGGACCCGCACGCCGTGTTCACCGCCGTGGAGGTGATGGCGGAGGCGCTGATCGACCAGCGCGTTCACCACACCGACATCTTCGTGCTCAGCGACACGCGGGACGCCTCGATCGCGGCGGCCGAACTCGCCGCCTTCGCCCGGCTGCAGCGCCGGTTCGGCAGCCGGGTGCGCTACCGCCGACGCCAGGAGAACCTGCGGCGCAAGGCCGGCAACATCGCCGAGTTCTGCGCCACCTGGTCCGCCGCTTACGACTACATGGTGGTGCTGGACGCCGACAGCCTGATGAGCGCCGGCACCATCGCCAGCCTGATCGGCCTGATGGACGCCAACCCCCGCGCCGGCCTGATCCAGACCGTGCCCTACGCCGTCGGCCGGGAGACGCTGTTCGCCCGCATCCAGCAATTCGCCGCCCGGCTCTATACGCCGCTGCTGGTGGAGGGCCTCGCCTTTTGGCAGCGCGGCGACGGCAACTACTGGGGCCACAACGCGATCGTCCGCATCGCCCCGTTCATGGCGCATTGCAGCCTGCCGGTCTTGCCCGGGCGGGAGCCGTTCGGCGGCGAGATCCTGTGCCACGACGTTGTGGAGGCTGCCCTGATGCGCCGCGGCGGCTGGGAGGTGTGGCTGCTGCCCACCCTCGCGGAGAGCTACGAGGCGCTGCCCGCCAACATGATCGACTTCGCCCAGCGGGAACGCCGGTGGTGCCAGGGCAACCTGCAGCACCTGGGCGTGCTGCCGATGCCGGGCCTGCCCGCGGTGGGTCGCTACCACTTGGCGCTGGGCGTGCTGAACTATCTGTCAGGCCCGTTGCTGACCGTGTTCGCAGGGCTGGCCACGCTGGATGGGCTGCTCGGCGGCCAGTTCATGCAGCGCCTGCTCGGCCAGGCTTCGCCGCAGCGGACGGGGCTGATCGTGCTGACGTTCCTGCTGCTGTATGCGGCCAAGCTGTGCAGCCTGGCTGCCGCGCTGTGGGACGAGCGGGTCGCAGCGCAGTTTGGCGGGCGCGCCCGCCTGCTGGCCAGCGCGGCGCTGGAACAGGCCTCCGCCATGATGAGCGCGCCCGTGCTGCTGGTGTTCTACACCCGCTTCATCGTGATGATGCTGCTCGGCCGCACCGTCCGCTGGGACGCGCAGCCCCGGGACGACCGCGGCGTGCCCTGGGCCGAGGCCGCCCGCTGCCTGCGCCTGCCGGCCATCGTGGGACTGGTCTGGCTGGCGGGCGTGTCGGCCATCGGCGGCGCAGCGCTGCACTGGTCGCTGTCGCTGCTGCCGGGCCTGTTGCTGGCCGGGCCGTACGCGGTGTGGAGCAGCCTGCGCACCGCCGGCTTGCTCGCCCGCCGGCTGGGCCTGTTCCTGACCGAGGACGAGCTGGCTCCCAGCCCGGTCCTGCGCGCCTTCACCCGCGCCATGGCCCGCGGCGCGCCGCCCTCCGCGCCCGCCCGTTCCGGCAAGCCGTTCGGCTACCTGCACGCTGTTCCGGAAGGCGACGCTGACTGAGCCATGGCCGCCGCCTCCGTGAACCCGGCGACGATGCGGCGCGGGATGTCCGGGCTAGTGCAGACGTAGATGGGGCTGGGATGCGGCACGCGGAGCAGTTTCAGGCTGGGCCGCAGCCCGTGCAGCACCGGCTCGGCCGACCCGGCGACCCGGCCGCTCAGCACCACGCAGCGCAGTTCGGGCAGCAGCGGCAGCAGCCCAGGCAGCGCCGCCAGCCCGCGCTGGACCTCGTCGCGGCGCGGCGCGCGGTTCGGCCCTCCCGTGTGGATGACCCATGGCACGGCGTTCCAGATGGCCAAGCGGCGCCGGTCGAGCCCTGCCTCCGCCAGGAAGCGCCGCAGGTTGGCGGCCGTGCCGGTCGGGTTGTCGGCGGAGACGAAGCCGGTGCGGCCGATGGACGGCCCCGGCGTCTCCAGCAGCAGCAGGACCCGTGCCGCGGCCCCGCCATCCGCCGGGTCGAAATCCGGGGTGGGGCCATGCTCGGCCCGCAGCTTGGCCGCGAACGCGCGCAGCGACTCCCAGGCCGGCGCTTGCAACGCGGCCTGGCGGGCGGCGAGCACGAGAGGGTCGGCAAGCGGCGCGGCCATGCTAGGCTGCGCCACCACAGGAGGACGCCCCCATGCTCGACCTCACGGCCGGCGACGCGAAACTGCTGCTCTGCCCGCAAGCCGGCGGCGCCATCGGCAGCTGGACCCGGCGCGCAACGCCCGTCCTGCGCGTCAGCCCCCGGCACGCCCTGGACGGGACCGATGCCCGGCCGCTGTCCTGCTTCCCGCTCATCCCGTTCTCCAACCGCATCGCCTGGGGCCGCTTCAGCTTCGGCGGCGAGAGCTTCCAGCTCGCGCGCAACTTCGGCGACCATCCGCACACCATCCACGGCAACGGCTGGCAACGCACCTGGGACGTGGCCAGCCACTCCGCCGCCGAGGCCGAGCTGGTCCTGCGCCACGACCCGGCGCACGACCCCACCGCCAAGCACGGCGAATGCCACTGGCCTTACCGCTACAGCGCCACCCTGCACTACGCCCTGCGCCCGGACGGGCTGGCCGTCACCATCGGCTACACCAACACGGACAGCCGCGCCCAGCCGGTCGGCCTGGGGCTGCACCCTTACCAGCCCCGCACGCCGCAGACCGCCATCGAGTTCCGCGCCGGGTCGGTGTGGCACACGGCGCCGGACTCGCTGCCGGACGCCCGCCTGCCCGCGGACGGCCCCTGGAGCTTCGAGCCGGGCCACGTGATCGACGGTCCGCCGCTGGACAACTGCTACGCCGGCTGGTCCGGCCGGGCCACCGTCACGCGGCCGGAGCACGGCCTGCGGCTGACCATCGCGGCCGACGACATCTTCCGCCACGTCGTCGCCTACACGCCCCCGGTGAAGCCGTACTTCGCCGTCGAGCCCGCCAGCAACATGACGGACGCGGTCAACCGGATGGACACGGTGCCGGACCACGGCCTGCGCGTGCTGCAGCCCGGCGACACGCTGCGGCGGCAAATCCGGTTCAGCGTGGAGGACATCTAAGCTTGAAGGATGCCTGACGCTTGGAGAGTGGCTGAGCGCATGGCCGCGACGGCCAGGCGGCTGGCCGTGCCGCTCGGCCTGGTGGCGTTGCTGGCGCTCTATGCGGCGTACGACATGGCTGACCCGCGGCGGCCGGCGGCCGCAACGCTGGCACAGGGCTGGTGGAGCTTCTCCGACCAGGGGCGCTACCTGACCGACGCCCTGGCCTGGGCCGCCGGGGATTTGGCGGCGGCGAAGCACTACTACCTGCCGGGCTACCCGCTGCTGGCGGCGGCCTTCGTGCGGATCACGCCGGCCAACCCGTTCCTGCTGCCGGACGCGGCGTGCCTGTTGCTGTCGCTGTGGCTCACCGCCGGCATCGCGGCCGAGCTGACGCCGGGGTGGCGCTGGGCGCGGGCGTTGGGCGCGGGCGCGTTCCTGCTGACCGCGGCGATCCCGGCGACGATGGAGATCTGGGTGACGCCCTGGACCACCACCCCCACAGCGGCCCTGGCGCTCGGCTGCCTGCTGGCGCTGCTGCGCTGGCTGCGGCAACCGCGGTCCTGGCGGCTGGCGGCGGCGGCGGCAGCGTGCGCCGGGGCCACCCTGACGATACGCCCAAGCGATGGCGCGCTGCTGTCGGCACTCGCGTTCGGGACCGGGGCCGCCGGTTTGCTCATGGCCCGCCCGGGCTGGCAGGCCGCGCGGGCGGTCATGCTCGCCGCCGCCGCCGCGGGGGCGCTCCCGGCGCTGGCCGGCCTGGCGCTGTATCTCGCG
>CAXTPP010000206.1:0-4158 GCA_964246185.1 uncultured Acetobacteraceae bacterium | reverse complement strand
GCGGCACGCTCATGCTGACCTCGCTCAGCGCCGCCACGCCGCCGAAGGCGACGCCCACCTGGGACAGCACCAGCCGGCTCAAGCGGGACCGCTGAGAGAGCGCTCGCGCCAGCGCGGCTGGTGGCGGCGCAGCACGCCCACGATGCCGCGCGGGGCGAGCACCACCACGCCGAGCAGCAGGCCGCCGAAGGCGATCTCCTGCGCGCCCTGGAACGCCCGCAGCCCTTCCTGCAGGCCGAGCAGCAGCCCCGCGCCGATCAGCGCGCCGGCGACGCTGCCGAGGCCCCCGGCCACGATCATCGCCTGCTGCAGCACCATCTGCGACAGGTCGAAGCTCTCGGGCGAGACGAAGCCCAGCATCACCACCTGCAGCCCGCCGGCGATGCCGGCACAGGCGGCACTCAGCCCGAAGGCGATCGACTTGGTGGCCAGCAGGTTCACGCCGAGGCTTTCGGCCGCGACCTCGCCGTCGCGCACCGCGATCATCGCCCGGCCGATCCGGCTGCGCACCAGGCGCGCGGCCAGCATTGTGCAGACGGCGAGGCAGGCGAGCGCCGCGTAGTAGGAAATCAGGGCGGGCGAGAGAAAGCCGAGGCCGGACAAGGGCACGCGAAAGCCGCCGCCGCCGACGCCGTGGCCACGCGGGTCCAGCCCAGCATCACGGCCTGCGCGCCTGGCCCGGACCACAGCAGCAGGCTGAGCAGGCTGGCCCGCCGCGCGCCGCCGATCAGCCCGGCCACCACCGCCGGGTCACGCAGCGCCGCGCCCAGCCCGCCGGCCAGCAGGTTGAACTCCTCGAACGTGACGCTGGCCGACCCGTCCAGCGCGAGCACCAGGGCGAGGTCGACGCCCTCCAGCTCAGGCCGCCAGCCGCTCGCGCCGCATCTCCGCCGTCAGGTCGTCGAGCGCCCGCTCGGTCCGGTCCAGCATCTCGGTGACCTCCGCCGCGGTCATCACCAGCGGCGGGCTGAACGCGATCGTGTCGTTGGCCAGGGCGCGGACGATCACGCCGTGCGCCTCGCCCAGCTTGGCCATGCGGCCGGCCAGCTTGAGCGCCGGGTCGAAGTTGCGGTGGGCGGCCTTGTCGGCCACCAGCTCGATCGCGCCGATCATGCCGACGCCGCGAACCTCGCCCACCAATTCGTGCCCGGCGAAGCGGCGGCGAAGCTGCCCCTGCAGCACGGCGCCGGTCTCGCGCGCCTGCTCCACGATGCGGATTTCGTCGTAGATCTTCAGCGCCTCGATCGCCACCGCCGCCGCCACCGGGTGGCCGGAATAGGTGTAGCCGTGGCCGAACGTGCCGATGCGGTGGCTCTCCTCCGCGATCGGGCGGAACACCCGGCCGCTGACCAGCGTGGCCGAGATCGGCAGGTAGGCGGCGGACAGCGCCTTGGCGCAGGTGACGATGTCCGGCTGCATGCCGAACGTCTGCGTGCCCCAGTATTCGCCGGTGCGCCCGAAGCCGCAGATCACCTCATCAGCCACCAGCAGGATGTCGTGCCGCTGCAGCACGGCGCAGACCTTCTCGAAATAGCCGGCGGGCGGCAGGATCACCCCGCCGGCCCCCATCAGCGGCTCGGCGAACATGGCCGCGATGGTGTCCGCCCCCTCGTCCAGGATCAGCCGCTCCAGCTCCTCCGCGCACCGGGTGGCGAACGCCTCCTCGGTCTCGCCCGCCAGCCCGCCATGGTAGTGGTGCGGCGTCCAGGTGTGGATGAAGCCCGGCAACGGCAGGTCGAACGAGCGGTGGTTGTACGGCAGCCCGGTGATCGACGCCGCGGCCAGGGTGATGCCGTGATAGCCCTTGATCCGGCCGATGATCTTCTTCTTCGCCGGCCGCCCCAGAGCGTTGTTGTAGTACCAGGCGAGCTTGACCGCCGTGTCGTTCGCCTCGGACCCGGAGTTCGAGAAGATCGCCCGCGCATCCTCCAGCGGCGCGCGCTCGGCCAGCATCTCGGACAGGTCGATCAGCGGGCCGTGCGACTTGGCGGTGAACGAATGATAGAACGGCAGCACCCGCATCTGGTCGTACGCCGCCCGGGCCAGCCGCTCGTTGTCGAAGCCGAGCGAGGCGCACCACAACCCGGCGACGCCCTCGATGTACTCCCGCCCATCCTCGTCCCACACCCGCACGCCCTGGCCGCGGCTGATGACCAGCGGCCCGGCCGCCTCGTGCGCCACCAGGTCCGTATAGGGGTGCAGCGTGTGCGCGATGTCTCGCGCGGCGGCCGAATTCGGGCGGACGGGCATCGGTGCCTCCTGTGGCGGGATGCCCGCAGCATAGGCTTCTTTAAGCTGCCGGCATAACTCCGGCGCCCGCTTCCGGCGCGCGACGCGGCAGGCTATGAGGACGGCCGGACAGGGAGGTTGCCGATGCGGCGGGTCGCTTTGACAGCAATGGTTTTGACGTGCTCGGCGGCGCTCGCCATCGGAGGCGCGGCCCAGGCCCGCCAGCGCGAGGCGCCGGACGAGCTGCCCCCGTCCGTGCCGCCGGCCGTCTCCACCCTGCCGCCGAGCCGCGGCATCTCCGGCCCCAAGCTGCAGCCCGGCGCAGTGCTGTGCGACACGGAGGACTACCTGCAGCACCGGGTGGAGGTGGACCGCCGCATCGCCGACGGCCTGCCCGACGCCGGCAACCCGCTCGCCGGCTGCCGCATCATGGGCCGGGAGGCCGCGGTGGAGGTGCTGGAGCGCCACGGGCTGAGCCGGGTCGAGGTCAAGCTCAAGACCGGCGGCGAGGTCGGCTGGACGGATGCTTACGTGCGGTAGGAAGGCCAGGGCTTCGCCCTGGACCCGGAAGGGGACGATTGTCCCCTTCGCCCCTTTTACGTGAAGGTGCCCAGAGGACCCCGTCCTCTGGCGGGGTTCGGGGCAGCGCCCCAAGCTAAGTCGCAGCCCGCCGCGCCATCGCCTCGTCGGCGCTCGCCACCCCGCCATGCGCCGCGGACCAGGCCACCGGGTTCTCCAGGAACCGCCGCACCTCGGCCAGCGCCGGCTCGGCGAAGTAGGGGCGTTCGCGGCAGGCCTCCAGCACGTCCCACCAGGTGCACAGGCTGTGCAGGGTGATGTCCATCTTCGCCAGCGTCTCGAAGCTGCCGGGGAACACGCCGTAGTAGAACACCACGAAGGCGTGGTTCACGATGGCGCCCGCGTCGCGCAGCGCCTGGGCGAACTGGATCTTGCTGCGGCCGTCGGTGGTCAGGTCCTCCACCAGCAGCGTCTGCTTGCCTTCCGGCACGTCGCCCTCGATCAGCGCGTTGCGGCCGAACCCCTTGGGCTTCTTCCGCACGTAGGCCATCGGCGCCATCATGCGGTCCGCGATCCAGGCGGCGAACGGGATGCCGGCCGTCTCGCCGCCTGCCACCGCCTCGATGGTCTCGAAGCCGATGTGGCGGCCGATCTGCTCGACCCCCAGCGCGCAAATCTTCGCGCGTGCGCGAGGGAAGTAGATGATCCGGCGGCAGTCGATGTAAACAGGGGACTTCCAGCCAGATGTGAAGGTGTATGGCTCCTCGGGACGAAAATTGACGGCCTTGATCTCCAGCAGAATGCGCGCCGTGGTCAGCGCGGCATCCCGGTCCCAGTCGGTCTGGTGCTGCTGCGGCATGATCCGTCCTTCCGTGCCAAAGCGGCTCGATAGCGGCTCGCGCCGGGTGCGTCCATGCCGCGGGCGGACCAGCCATGCGTGACGGCGGGGCCATGAAGCGCCCGGCCAGCCTCACCACGGACGAGATCGCGCCCGTCTGGGTGCTGGACGACCCATGGGACGGCAAGTCCGTCCAGGCGATCGCCATCGCGGAGCGGATCGGCGTGCCCCATTTGCGCGTGCCGCTCAGCTGGACCTGGCGCAGCCTCGCCACCGGGCTGACCCGGCGCGGCACCCTGCGCGGCCTGGCCACGGCGGGCTGGCCCTTCTCGGCCCCGCGCGGCCCGGCGCTCGCCATCTCCGCCGGCGCGCGGTCCGAGGCGGTGGCGCTGTGGCTGCGGCAGGAGTTCGGCACCCGGGTGGTGCATTGCGGCCAGCCCCGCCTGCGCGGCCAGCTGTTCGACCTGCTGGTGACGCCGAAGGAGTCCCGCCCGCGGGCCGCGCCCAACGTGCTGGCCGTGCTGGGCGCGCCGCACCGGCTCTCGCCGCTGGCGCTGGCGCAGGCGCGGGTG
>CAXTPP010000205.1:0-4304 GCA_964246185.1 uncultured Acetobacteraceae bacterium | reverse complement strand
GTCCCGGCGCGCCCGCCTGCGCCAGCGCCACCGTGCCTGCCCGCGCCGACGCCGCCCGGCTGAGCGCGCTGCGGCTGCGCGTCCACGTCTCCGGCTGCGCCAAGGGCTGCGCCCACCCGCACGCCGCCACCACCCTGGTCGGTCGCGCCGGACGCTACGACCTGGTTCGCCATGGCCGCGCCTCGGACCCGCCGGACCTCGGCGGCCTCACGCTCGACCAAGCCATCGCGGCGCTATGATCCGCCACTACATCCGCGACGGCGCGGCGATCTACGCGCAGTCCTTCGCCACCATCCGCGCCGAGGCGGACCTGTCCGGCCTGTCCCTGGATGATTCGCGGGTCGCCGTGCGGGTGGTTCACGCGGCCGGGATGGTCGAGATCGCCCCCGCGCTGCGCTTCTCCCCCGGCTTCACCACCGCTGCCCGCGCCGCCCTGCGCGCCGGGGCGCCCGTGCTGTGCGACGCCAAGATGGTGGCCCACGGCATCACCCGCGCCCGCCTGCCCGCCGGCAACGCCGTGATCTGCACCCTGGACGACCCCAAAACACCCGCACTCGCCCGCCGCATCGGCAACACCCGCTCCGCCGCCGCGCTGGACCTGTGGGGGGAGCGGATGGGCGGCGCGCTGGTCGCGATCGGCAACGCCCCCACGGCGCTGTTCCACCTGCTGGAGCTGCTGGACGCCGGCGCGACGCCGCCCGCCGCGATCATCGGCCTGCCGGTCGGCTTCGTGGGGGCGGCAGAGTCCAAGGACGCGCTGTGGGCCGATGGCCGGGTGCCCTGCCTGGTGCTGCCGGGACGGCGCGGCGGCAGCGCCATGGCGGTCGCCGCCGTCAACGCTTTGGCCAGCGAGGCCGAGTGACGGGAACCCTGTACAGCGTCGGCGTCGGCCCCGGCGATCCGGAGCTGCTGACGCTCAAGGCTGCCCGCATCCTGGGCGACGCCCCTGCGCACGCCTTTTTTGCCAAGCGCGGCCGGCCCAGCCACGCCTGCACCATCGCCGCCGCGCATCTGCGTCCGGGGGCGGAGCGGCTGCGGTTCGACTACCCGTTCACCACGGAAATCCCGCTGGCCGACCCGCGCTATGCCGCCGGGATGACGGCGTTCTACGAGGCCGCCGCCGCCGCCATCGCCACCCGGCTGGATGCGGGCGTGTCCGTGGCGCTGCTGTGCGAGGGCGACCCGTTCTTCTACGGCTCCGCCATGTACGTGTACGACCGCCTCTCGCCCTGCAACCCGCAGGGGGGGGGGCCGGGCGCCACCGGCATGCCCGGCGCGGGGGGGCGGGGGGGCATGCCGATGACGCACGGCGACGACGTGCTGACCGTGCTGCCGGGCACCTTGGACGCCGCGGCCCTGGCGGCGCGGCTGCGCGGCACGGACGCCGCCGTCATCATGAAGGTGGGCCGCCACCTGCCCAAGATCCGCGCCGCCCTGGCCGACGCGGGCCGCGCCGGGACCTACGTGGAGCGCGGCACCATGCCCGGCGAGCGCATCCTGCCCCTTGCCGACCTGCCGGACGGCCCCGCGCCGTATTTCTCGCTCGTGCTGGTCCCCGGCCGGCAGGGGGCAAGATGAGCGGCCACCTCGCCATCGTCGGCGTCGGCCCCGGTGACCCGGCGTTGCTCGCCCCCCGCGCCGCGGACGCGCTGGCGGCGGCCACGGACCTGATCGGCTATGGCCCCTATCTCGACCGCGTGCCGCCCCGCCCGGGCCAGCTTCGGCATCCGTCCGACAACCGGGTTGAATTGGACCGCGCCCGCCACGCCCTGGCGCTGACGGAAGCCGGACGCCGGGTGGCGGTGGTGTCCGGCGGCGATGCGGGCGTGTTCGGCATGGCGGCGGCGGTGTTCGAGGCGGTGGAGGCGCACCCGGCCTGGGCTGCGCTGGACATCGAGGTGGTGCCGGGCATCTCCGCCCTGCTGGCCGCCGCCGCCCGGCTGGGTGCGCCGCTGGGGCATGATTTCTGCGCCGTGTCGCTGTCGGACAATCTCAAGCCGTGGCCCGTGGTGCTGGACCGGCTGCGGGCGGCGGCAGGCGCCGGGTTCGTCATGGCGCTGTACAACCCGCTCTCCCGCGCCCGGCCGTGGCAGCTGGGCGCGGCGTTCGACGCCCTGCGCGCCGTTCTGCCCGGGGAAACCGCCGTCGCCTTCGCCACCGCCGTCAGCCGCCCGGACGAGCAGGTGGACGTGACCACGCTCGCCGCCGCTGACCCGGCGCGGGCGGACATGCGGACGCTGGTGCTGGTGGGCACCGCTGCCACCCGCAGCGTGGCGCGGCCGGGCGGGCGGGCCTGGCTCTACACCCCGCGCAGCGCGGCCTGACCGTGCAGCCACGCCAGCGCCCCGGCCGCGTCCGGCGTCAGCTCGCCCGTGGGCGGGGGCGGGCGGTCCACCATCAGCACGCGCAGCCCGAGCGACCGGGCGGCGGCCAGCTTGCCCGCGACCGCCGTGCCGCCGGAGTTCTTGGTGACCAGCACCTGGGTTCGGTGCCCGGCCATCAGCGCCCGGTCCGCCGCCTCGGTGAACGGGCCGCGCGCCGCGATGACCGTGGCATTCGGCGGGGGGTCGGCTGGGGGATCGACGCTGCGCAGCAGGTAGGCGTGCGGCGGGCCGAAGGGGGCCAGCTCGTTCTGCCCGACCGTCAGGAACACCCGCCGCGTCCGCGGTCCGAGCGCCGCGGCGGCGTGCGCCATGCTGGGCACGCACAGCCAATCGTCGCCGGGTTGCGGCATCCAGGGCGGCCGCAGCACGGTCACGCGCGGCACGCCGGCGAGGGCGGCGGCCTCGGCCGCGTTGGCGCTGATGCGGGCGGCGAACGGGTGGGTTGCGTCGATCAGCGCGTCGAACTGCCTCAGGCAGGCCGCCAGCCCCGCAGCCCCGCCGAACCCGCCGATCCGCCACGGAATGGGCGGCAGCGCCGGCGCGCGCGTCCGCCCGGCCATGGACAGCACGGGGCTGAACCGCGCATCCCCCGCCAGCGTGCGGGCAATCTCCATCGCTTCGGTCGTCCCGCCCAGGATCAGCACGCGCATGACCTGGTTGTGGCATGACCGGGCGTTGGCTCGCCATCGTCGGCATCGGGGAGAACGGCCACCTGCCGCCCGCCGCCCGCGCCGCGGTGCAGGCGGCGGAGCTGGTGGTGGGCGGGCAGCGTCACCTTACCCTGGCCGCCGGGTCGGTCCGCGGCGAGCGCCTGGCTTGGCCCAGCCCGATGGAGCGTGCCTATCCCGCCATCCTGGCCCGGCGCGGCCGGCCGGTGTGCGTGCTGGCCTCGGGCGACCCGTACTGCTTCGGCATCGGCGCCGTGCTGGCCGCGCTGGTCCCGCTGGCGGAGACGGCGTGCCATCCCGCCCCGTCCGCCTTCACGCTGGCCCGGGCGCGGCTTGGCTGGTCGGACGCGGCGGAGCTGTCCGTCTGCGGCCGTCCGCTCGCCGCCTTGGGGCCGCACCTGCAGCCGGGCGCGCGCCTGCTGGTGCTGTCCGCCGGGTCCGAGACGCCCGCCGCCATGGCCGCGATGCTGTGCGCCCGCGGGCTGGGCGTATCCACGCTTTGTGTGCTGGAAGCGATGGGCGGCCCGGCGGAGCGCATCCGCCACGCCGCGGCGGACGGCTTCGCCATGGCGGACATCCACGCGCTGAACCTGGTCGCGGTGTCCGTCGCCGGCCCCGTGGCCCAGCACCTCGCCACCGGGCTGCCGGACGCGCTGTTCGAGCATGACGGCCAGCTGACCCGGCGGGAGATGCGCGCCGTCACGCTCTCCACCCTGGCGCCGCGCCGGGGCGAGATGCTGTGGGACGTGGGCGGCGGCGCAGGATCGATCGGCATCGAGTGGATGTTGCGCCATCCTGCCAACCGGGCCGTGGCGATCGAGCGGAGTCCGGACCGCGCCGCCGGGATCGCCCGCAACGCGGCGGCGCTGGGAGTGCCGGGGCTGGCCGTGGCGCAAGGGTCCGCGCCGGACGCGCTGGCTGGGCTGCCGTCGCCGGATGCGGTGTTCCTCGGCGGCGGGGCGCACCGGCCGGGCGTGATCGAACTGGCGTGGGCGGCGCTGCCGCCGGACGGGCGCATGGTCGCCAACGCGGTGACGCTGGAAACCGAGGCGGCGCTGCTGCAAGCGCGCGAGCGGTTCGGCGGCACGCTGCTGCGGGTGTCGTTGGAGCGGCTGGACGCGGTGGGCGCGATGCATGCCTTCCGCCCGGCGATGACGGTGACGCAGTGGTCGGCGAGCAAGCCGTGATCGTGGCCGGCATCGGTTGCCGCAAGGGGTGCCCGGCGGAGGCGATCGTGGCGCTGGTCCGCGGC
>CAXTPP010000204.1:0-4314 GCA_964246185.1 uncultured Acetobacteraceae bacterium | reverse complement strand
GCCGCCGCGGCACGAGGTCCCGCATCTGCTGCGCCCACCAGGTGAAGAGTTCCGCCAACATGTCAGGTGTCCGCCCTACGGCCGGGTTCTAGCCCGATGACGGCCGCGTGACCACCACGGCTCAGCCGCGTGACCAATACAGCTCAGCCGCGTGACCAATACGGCTCAGCCGCCTGGGCGGAGGCGCTCGGTGGCGGCGATGATGTCGGGCCAGCTGCGGTGCAGCTCGGGCAGGAAGCGCAGGCGGATGCGCACCAGCGGCGGCAGGTCGCGCTCCGTCCAGGCGGAGAGCCACTGGCCCGCGCCACCCTCACCGTGGCCCCAGTAGGCGAACTCGACCCGCTCGACCCCATCCAGCAGCACGGCGGTTGCGGGCGGCGGCGCGGGGACCAGGCGGATGGCGTGCACGGCGGGAACCCAGCGCAGCACCAGGCGGTGGCCGGCATCCACGCCGAGGCCGATCTCGGCGTCGCCCTCGCCAGCCAACGCCGCAGCCGTACGCCCAAGGTCGGTGGTGAACGCCAGGGCGGACGCGCCTCCGGTGACGTGCGCGCCGTCGGTGGCGTTGCCCGGGTCCATCTCCGCCACCAGCTGGCGCAGCAGGCGGTCCGCGGCGCCCGAATCGGCGTGCCCGGCGATGCTGCGCGCCTGCATGTCCGCCGCGCGCTGGCCGAACTGCGCCCCGCCCGCGATGCCTGCCAGCACGAAGCCGAGCACGACCAGCGCCACCAGCACCTCGAGCAGGGTGAAGCCGCGTTCGGACCCGGCGGCGCGCCCTGCTAGCATGGCGGCATGACCGCCCAACCGCCGAAGCCGGACGACGCAGCCGTCAATTTCGCCCTGCTCATCGAGTACGACGGCGCGCCCTTCGCCGGCTGGCAGCGGCAGGACGGCGTGCCCAGCGTGCAGCAGACCCTGGAGGACGCGGCCGCCAAGCTCGCCGGCGCACCCGTGGCGAGCGTGGCGGCGGGGCGCACGGATGCCGGCGTCCATGCCGCCGGCCAGGTGGCGATGCTGGCGCTGCCCGCCCGGTTCACTCCGGAGCGGGTGCGCGAGGCGCTGAACTTCCACATGAAGCCGCACCCGGTGGTGGTGCTCGCCGCGGCGCCCGCGCCGGAGGGCTGGAACCCGCGCTTCTCCGCGCTGCGCCGCTGCTACGAGTACCGCATCCTCAACCGCCGCCCCCGCCCGGCGCTGGAGGCGGGCCGCGCCTGGCACCTGCCGCACAAGCTGGACGCGAACTTGATGGCGGATGCGGCAAGCCGCCTGCTGGGCCGGCACGACTTCACCTCGTTCCGCGCCGCCGCCTGCCAGGCCAGCAGCCCGCTGCGCACGCTGGACCGGCTGGACGTGGTGCGCGAGGGCGACCGCATCCGCATCCTGGCGGAGGCGCGGTCGTTCCTGCACCACCAGGTCCGCAACATGGCGGGCACCCTGGCGCAGGTCGGCAGCGGACGCTGGCCGGCAGAGCGGATGGCGCACGTCCTGGCAGCACGGGACCGTGCCGCCGCCGGCCCGGCCGCGCCGCCCGGCGGGCTGTGCCTGGTCTCGGTGCACTATGCTGCCGGCGCGCCGTTCAGCGCGTAGTCCGCCCATTGCGGCAGCAGGAACAGCGCCATGGTCAGCAGGTTGACCGCCGCCACCAGGCCAGCGGCGCGCCAGCCGCTCAGGCCCAGCGCGTGCCGGGCCAGGAACCAGTGCAGCCACAGGCCGTAGCCGCACAGCAGCCCGAGGCCCAGCTCGGCCGCCGAGTTCTCGTCCAGCCCGCCGGCCATCAGCGTCGCCGTCAGCAGCGTGACCGCCATGAGCGCGAGGGGCGCGGTCCAGTGGCACCAGCAGAACGCGGCGGCGAAGCGCGGCCATTCCACCTCGCAGCCCCAGCGCCGGGCCAGGTCGAACGAGAACACCAGCGGGCCGAGCAGCAGCACGGTGAGGCCGGCCACGTCCGTCACCCCTCCCCGGCTGCCGCCGAGCAGCGACAGCACCGCGCCCACCAGCATGAACGCCGCCAGCGGCGCCAGCCCGGCCAGCACGGCCTGCGGCGTGTTCTCGAACTGCCGCAGCCCGTCCTTGCGGCCCCGCGCCAGCTGCAGCACCCCGAGCAGCGCGTGCCGCAGCGGCAGGCCGGGACCCTCGCCCGTTGGCTTTCCGTCCCTGGGCTTGCCGGGAGCCTTCATGCGGCGAACGCCCGCAGCACCGCCCGGTAGACCTGCACGAGCGCGTGCAGGTCGGCCACGGCGACCCGCTCGTCCGCCGCGTGCATGGTTGCGCCGACCAGGCCGAACTCCGCCACCGGGCAGTGCTGCGCGATGAAGCGGGCGTCCGACGTGCCGCCGCCGGTGTCCAGCCGGGGCCGCAGCCCGGTCACCGACGCGACGGCGTCCGCCAGCCGGCCGGTCAGCGCGCCGGGAGCCGTCAGGAACGCCTCGCCGCTGACCGACACGTCGAGCGTGAACCGCTCGGCGTGGCGCATGACGGCTTGCCGCAGCCATGCCTCCAGCGACGCGCCGGTGTGGCCGTCGTTGAACCGGATGTTCAGCCGGGCGGACGCCGCGGCGGGCGCCAGGTTGGCGGCGGGGTTGCCCACGTCCACGCTGGTGACCTGCAAGCTGGACGGCTCGAACCAGCGCGTCCCGGCGTCCAGCGGTTCGGCCAGCAGCTCCGCCAGCAGCCGCACCAGCCGGTGCACCGGGTTGTCCACCCGCTCCGGATAGGCCGCGTGGCCCTGCACGCCCTGTATCGTGAGCACCGCGTTGAGGCTGCCGCGCCGCCCGATCTTCACCACCTCGCCCAGCCGGGCGGGATTGGTCGGCTCGCCCACCAGGCAGAAATCCGGGATGTGCCCGTGCGCCTGCATCCATTGCAGCACCCGCACGGTGCCGCCGGTGGCCGGGCCTTCCTCGTCGCCGGTGATCAGCAGGCTGACGGCTCCCTCGTCCTCCACCGAGGCGGCGGCCAGGAACGCGGCCACCGCGCCCTTCATGTCGCACGCGCCGCGGCCCCACACCGCGCCGTCCCGCAGCTCGCCGCCGAACGGGTCGGCGGACCAGGCGGCCGCACCCGGCGGCGCCACGTCGGTATGCCCGGCGAAGCAGAGCCGCAGCCCGGTCCCCTCGCGGTGCGCGAACAGGTTGGGCGTGCCGTCGAACGCCAGCCGATGCACCGTGAACCCGGCCGATTCCGCGGCCTGCGCCACCAATTCCAGCGCCCCGGCGTCGGCCGGGGTGACGGACGGGCAGCGGATCAGCGCCTGCGCCAGCGCGACGGCGTCCAAGGCTGCGGCGCCCAGTGCTGCGGCATCGGGCAAGCTCAGGCCCGCAACAGCTCGTTGATGGACGTCTTGGACCGGGTCTGCGCGTCCACCCGCTTGACGATCACCGCGCAGGAGAGCGACGGCCCCGGCGAGCCGTCCGGCAGGGCGCGGCCCGGCAGCGCGCCCGGCACCACCACGGAGTACGGCGGCACCCGGCCGATGAACACCTCGCCGGTCGTGCGATCGACGATCTTGGTGGACGCGCCCAGGAACACCCCCATGGACAGCACGCTGCCCTGCCCCACCAGCACGCCCTCCGCCACCTCGGAGCGTGCGCCGACGAAGCAGCCATCCTCGATCACCACGGGCGCCGCCTGCAACGGCTCCAGCACGCCGCCGATCCCCGTGCCGCCGGAGATGTGGCACCCGGCGCCGACCTGCGCGCAGGAGCCGACCGTGGCCCAGGTGTCGATCATGGTGCCCGCCCCGACATGCGCGCCGACGTTGACGAAGCACGGCATCAGCACGACGCCGGGTGCGATGTAGGCGGAGCGGCGCACCACGAAGCCGGGCACGGCGCGGAAGCCGGCCTCGCGGAACCGGTCGGCGCCCCAGCCCTCGGTCTTGAGCGGCGCCTTGTCCCACGCCCCGCCCTCCATCGCCGCCGCGTCGCGCAGCCGGAAGGAGAGCAGCACCGCCTTCTTCAGCCACTGATGCACCGTCCAGCCATCCCCGCTCGGGCTGGCCACCCGCAGCCGGCCCGAATCCAGCCCGTCCAGCGCGGTTTCCACCGCGTTGCGCCCCGCCCCGGCCGTGGCGGGCGACACCGTGCCGCGCACGTCCCACAGCGCCTCGACGGCGTGGCGCAGGGCGGTGTCGTCCATGGCAGGGCAGGCCTCGCAGGCAGTTGGCGGCGGACCATGCGCAGCGTCCCCCGCGGTGTCAAACGGGGCGGTGCCGAACTGTCCGGCGCACGGGTCGCGTCTCAGTTTGGGCTTCCGCATCGGGTGATGGGGTGGACGCCCCCCGACGGCATCTACGTGCCAAGGTGGAAGTGTTGA
>CAXTPP010000203.1:0-4331 GCA_964246185.1 uncultured Acetobacteraceae bacterium | reverse complement strand
CTACCCGCTCCGTCGCGGCGCTGGAATCCGTCCGGCCGAGTTTTCACACGGTCTGCCTAAGTTCCGCACGCCATGCCCACTCGCCACCTGTCTGACGAGCAGCGGCGGCATTACGCCCGTTTTGCCGCCGCACCCTCGCCGAACGAACTGTCGCGGTATTTCCACCTGGACAGCGGCGACCGGGAGGTCGTCGATGGGCTGCGTGGCGACCACAACCGCTTGGGCTTTGGCCTCATGCTCGGATCGGCCCGATTCCTGGGCGCCTTTCCCGGCGACGACTGCGACATCCCTCAGTCGGTCACGGCTTTCCTGATCGGCCAGTTGGGGCTGCCGCCACAGGCCGGGTTCAAAGGCTATTTCGACCACGGCGGCCAGCGCCTGCGCCACCTCGCCCTGATCCGCGAGCGCTACGGCTTCAGCGAGTTCGCCGACAGCGGACCGGCCCGGTTCCGCCTGACCCGATGGCTTTATGCGCTGTGCTGGAGCGGTGAAGACCATCCCGGCCCGCTGATCGAGCGCGCCACGTCTTGGCTGGTCGTCAACAAGGTGCTGCTGCCAGGTGTCAGCGTCCTTGAACGCTTTGTCGGCCGCATCAGGGACCGAGCACACAAGCGCCTGTGGACCCGCCTGGTGGCGGCGCTCGATGAGCAGCAGCGCACGCGGATCGCAGCCTTGTTTGACGAGACCAGTGAGGCCAACCTCGCCGCCCTGGACGAGCTGCGGACCGTGCCGACGCAGCGCTCCTCCGGTGAACTTCTTCTGCACCTCGACAGGCTCGAAGCCATCCGTGCCTTCGACCTGCGCCCGTCGCCACCCAAAGGCGTGCCGGCGGCGAGCCTGGAGCGGTTGGCGCGGGTCGCCCGAGTGGGCAAACCCTCCGCGATTGCGGCACTTCAGGAACCCCGCCGAACGGCGACCGTGGCGGCGCTGTTCCACACGCTGGAGACGGCGGCCCAGGATGACGCGGCCGAACTGGCTGAAGCGCTGCTCACCGACCTGGTCAAGGATGCCGAGGGCGCCGAAAAGAAAGCCCGGCTGAGAAGCCTGCGCGACCTCGACGACGCCGCAATCCTGCTGCGCGACATGGCGGCACTGGTCTTCACGGAGGATGCGCTGCCATTGGATCAATGGCGCGATGCGCTGTTCGAGCGGCTCCCGCGTGCCGACCTCGTTGCCGCCATGGCCGAGGTCGACGCGATTGCCAGGCCGCATGACGCCAGACCCTACGCAGAGCTTCGCACCCGATGGCGCCGGGCACGCCGCCTGTTTTTCAACATCGCCACCCGGCTGCAAATGGAGGCCGGACCTGGCGGCAAGGCGGTGCAGGAGGCGATGGACTATCTCGCCGGCGTCGCCGACTGGTCCAGTGCCAAGATGCGCGATGCGCCCACGGTGGCGGTCCCGAAAGCGTGGCGGGCGCATGCGCTGGACGCGCAAGGCCGTGTGGCCGATGCCAAGGCCTATGTGTTTGCGCTGATCGATGCCTGGCGCACCGCCGTCAAGCGCCGCGACATCTTTGCCAATCCCGGCACACGCT
Source organism: uncultured Acetobacteraceae bacterium (assembly GCA_964246185.1). Classification (GTDB taxonomy): domain Bacteria; phylum Pseudomonadota; class Alphaproteobacteria; order Acetobacterales; family Acetobacteraceae; genus LMUY01. The sequence continues at coordinate 2,794 of CAXTPP010000203.1, read as the reverse complement.
ACGGCGACCCACGGCGTGGCTTGCTGGACGGAACGACTTGGCAGGAATCCAAGCTCGTGGTGTGCCGCGCGCTGAACCGCTCGCTTGATGCCGACATCGAGATCGCCGGGCTGGCAAAGCTGCTCGACGGCGCCTACCGCACCGTGGCCGAGCGGGCGGCGAGCAACCCAGACCTGCGCTTCGAGACCGTGCAGGGCAGGACGCGCCTTGTCGTCGCACCGCTCGACCGGCTGGAGGACCCCGAAACCCTGCGCGCCCTGCGTCCGGCCATCCAGGGCAGAATGCCGAAGGCCGCCATGCCCGACCTCTTCCTGGAGGTCATGCAGCGCACCGGCTTCGCCCAGGCCTTCACGCACCTGAGCGAACGGCACGCCCAGGTCGAGCAGTTCGAGACCAGCCTGTGCGCCGCCCTGGTCGCCGAGGCCTGCAACATCGGCATCGAGCCGGTCAGCCGGCAGGAGGTTCCGGCTTTGCGGCGCGAGCGCCTGGCCTGGGTCACCCAAAACTTCATCCGCCCCGACACCATCGCGGCCGCCAGCGCGCGCATCGTGTCCGCCCATGCCGCATTGCCGCTCGCCAGGCTCTGGGGAGCAGGCGACGTCGCCTCGGCGGACGGCATGCGCTTCACGGCACCCGCCAGCGCCATCCATGCCGGGCCCAACCCGAAATACTTCGGCCAATCCCGGGGCGTGACCTGGTATAACCTGATGTCCAACCAGTTCAGCGGCCTCAACGCCATCGTGGTGCCCGGCACGCTGCGCGACAGTCTGGTGCTGCTTGCCCTCCTGCTCGAGCAGGAAACCGAGCTGGAGCCGATGGAAGTCATGACCGACACCACGGCCTATTCCGATGCCATATTCGGTCTGTTCTGGCTGCTGGGCTACCAGTTCAGCCCGCGGCTGGCCGACCTGGGTGACGCCAAGCTGTGGCGGATCGACCGCAAGGCCGACTACGGCCCGTTCAACAGCGTCGCCAAAGGCACCATCAACCCCGGCCTGATCCGCGAGAACCGGTCCGACGCGATCCGCCTGGCCGGATCGCTGAAACTCGGCCATCTCAAGGCGGCGGGCATCATGCGCACCCTCCAGGTCCGCGACAAACCCACCACACTGGCCCGCGCGCTCGCCGAAATCGGCAGGATCGCCAAGACCGTCCACATCCTGCGCACCGTCGACGACGCCGGGTTCCGCAGGCGCACCCTCACCCAGCTCAACCATACACGAACTGCGCCATCGCCTCGGCCGCCGCATTCACCACGGCGAGCGCGGCGAGATCAGGAGCCCGCTTCGGCAAGGGCAGGAAGAGCAACTCGGATGCCTCGGCCTCGCGCTGAACGCCGTCGTGCATTGGAACGCCATCTACATGCAGGAAGCCATCCATCAAGCCAGGGCAGACGGCACGGATGTCCGCAACGATGACCTCGCCCACCTTTCCCCATTGATCTGGCGCCATCTCAACTTCCTCGGGCGATACGACTTCTCGCTGCCCGACACCGTCCGCAACGGCGGACTCAGGCCCCTCAGGAACCCTAATTCCGCATGGGAGTTTTGAATAGCCTTATGCTGGTTTCCTGGTCCGCTCAGCCGCACAGGCCGCTACCGCCTCGGCCGGGCTATCCGCCAACGCATCCCACACGCAGGCGAACGTCTCGACCACAAGGCTGTCCGTCCCTGGCATGACACCCTCGTTCATCACGCCCCTGCCCTTTCTCGAACGCGGTCAACCATGCTGCGCGGTCGTCTTCGGCTTGGACTTCGGCCGTCCGCCGAGCCGCCCGTTGCGCGCGGACGCAACCGCTTTAGCTGGTGATGTCGTCAGCCCGGCAAGCCGTGCCCCGGAGCGTTTGATGGCCAGCGGCGACTCCTCCATGATCCGCGTCACCAGCCCGTCCACGCTGATGTGCAGGTCCAGAGTCTCGATGACCAGGTACACCCCGTCGTCCGACGCCCGCAGCCCGGTAAGCTGTGTCGGCCCTGCACCTTGCAACGAGGGGATGAAGCCGGGTTCGGCTCCAAACACTCGGCCATCTACCAGCTTCAGCATGACCGTGCCGTGCTGGCTGTCGAACCAGGCTTCTCGCGCCTGGTGCTCCTGGGATGCCGCGGCCTCCTCAACGCCGATCGCGCGGTCGAGTACGTCCTTGGTGATCGGCTTGCGCTGCGGCAGCATCCAGCCCTCGTCGTTGTCCTTCACCATTCCTTCGCCTCCTCAATGTGCTGTCCGGCCGTCAGCGCGAGCACCCGTCCATCGTCCAGGGTCAACGCGACCTTGCCGTTGCTCGGGTCGTAACCGGCCGACAGGATGCCTGCCGCCGCATTGCCGGGTTGCAGCGCTACCTTGGCGAGCAACCCGTCTCCGCCCTCGATGCGCTTCGTCTCGACGCGCCGGTTGACCAGGTTGATCTCGTGCCGGCTCCCGTGTGTGGTCCACCAGCTCTCCCGGCACGCTGGCAGGTGCGCCATGATCGCCTCCGCCACCCGGTCGAGCGTGGCCTCCGTCGGCCTCCGCCCCCGGCGACGAAACTGGTACAGGCCGGTCACGTCGGACAGGAACGAGAAGCGGAACCTCGCAACCCAGCCTTCCCCTGTGTGGACGGCATGGACGTGGGGCGGCGGATGATCCTCGGCGGCGACGAACACTTGGATGGCGTCGATCCAGAAAAGGGTTCCAGCCATTCCTAAGAGTAACCTATCAGATGGGTTTACACAATGGATCGGACACACCTTTTGGCCGGAACTAACGAACTGGGCTTCTGGTACGCATAAGCGGACAAAAGTAGAACGGCGTGTCTGGA
>CAXTPP010000202.1:0-4336 GCA_964246185.1 uncultured Acetobacteraceae bacterium | reverse complement strand
CATGCACGTCCGGGACACCCACGAGGAAAAGCATCGAGGACTGCTGCAACGCCTGGAACAGCCTCATGGCCGACGCCAAACGCATCGCATCCATAACGACCCGCATCTGGGCACAGGTCAAGATTTAAGGCAGCTGGCATCAGCATCGACCTCGATGTCTATAAGTAGCGGCATCTGATCGAGAACTTCTTCTGCAAGTTAAAGGAGTTCAAGCGAGTGGCCATGCGCAGCGACAAGACAGACACCAGCTTTGAGACGATGATCCATCTCGAAGCAGCCATCATCAACTCGCGCTGATTCTTAACAGACCTTAAAACAGCCCTGTCACCCGCCCGTCCGGCGTCACGCCGATCGCCTCGGCGGCCGGATGGCGAGGCAGGCCGGGCATTGTCATGATGTCCCCGCAAAGCGCCACCACAAAGCCTGCGCCGGCCGACAGCCGGACGTCCCGGACCGACAGCAGGTGGCCGTCCGGAGCGCCGAGCGCCGCCGGGTCGGTGGTGAAACTGTACTGGGTCTTGGCGATGCACACCGGCAGGCGGCCGAATCCAGCGCCCTCGAAGGCGGCGAGCCGTTTGGCTGCGGCGGGCGCCAGCGCGATGTCCGAGGCGCGGTAAATCTCGCGTGCCACCATGCGCAGCTTGTCCGCCAGCCCCAGGCCGTCCGGGTAGAGCAGCCGGAAGGCGGCCCGTTCGCCATCGACCCGGCGCATCACGGCATGCGCCAGCGCCTCCGCCCCGGCCGCGCCGTCCGCCCAGTGCGAGCATGGCACGACCTCCACGCTCGGCACGGCGGCCTGGATGGCTTCGTACTCCGCCGCCGTGTCGCCCAGGAAGTGGTTGATCGCAACCAGGACGGGCAGGCCGAACTTGGCCATGTTCTCCACATGCCGGGCCAGGTTGACCGCGCCCCGGGCCACCGCCCCGGCATTCTCCCGCGCGAGGTCCGCCCGGGCCACGCCGCCGTGCATCTTGAGCGCGCGCACCGTCGCCACCACGACGCAGCAGGCCGGGCGCAGGCCAGCGGACCGGCACTTGATGTCGAGGAACTTCTCGCCGCCCAGATCGGCGCCGAAGCCGGCCTCCGTCACCACCACGTCCGCCAGCTTGAGCCCGAGCCGCGTCGCCATGACGGAGTTGCAGCCGTGCGCGATGTTGGCGAACGGCCCGCCATGCACCAGCGCCGGGGAGCCCTCCAGCGTCTGCACCAGGTTGGGCTGCAGCGCGTCCCGCAGCAGCGCAGCCATTGCGCCGTCCGCCTTCAGGTCCCGTGCGGTCACCGGGCCATCCCGCCCCGCCGCCACCACCATGCGGCCGAGCCGGTCCTGCAAATCCGCCAAATCCCGCGCCAGGCAGAACACCGCCATCACCTCGGACGCCACGGTGATGTCGAACGCATCCTCGCGCGGGACGCCGTTGCCGGGTCCGCCCAGGCCCACGACGGCGTTGCGCAGCACCCGGTCGTTCATGTCCAGCGCGCGCCGCCAGCTGACCCGGCGCGTGTCGATGCCGAGCGCGTTGCCCCAGTGGACATGGTTGTCCAGCATGGCCGCCAGCAGGTTGTTCGCCGCCGTGATGGCGTGGAAGTCGCCGGTGAAGTGCAGGTTGATCTCGGACATCGGCGCCACCTGAGCCATGCCGCCGCCGGTCGCGCCGCCCTTCACGCCGAAACACGGGCCGAGGGAAGGCTCGCGCAGGCAGATGGCCGCCCGCCGCCCGATCCGGCGCAGCGCGTCCCCCAGCCCGATGGTGGTGGTGGTCTTGCCCTCGCCCGCCGGGGTGGGGCTGATGCCGGTGACCAGCACCAGCGCGCCGTCCGGCCGCCCGGCCAGGCTGTCGATGAACGGGAAGCCGATCTTCGCCTTGAAGTGGCCGTACGGCTCCAGCGCGTCGGCCGGGATGCCGAGCTCGGCGGCGATGGCGGCGATCGGGCGGAGCGTGGCGGCGTCCGCGATGTCGATGTCGCTGCGCATCAGGCGGCTTGGGCGGCGGCGATGCCCATGCCGCGCAGCACGTCCGCCATGGCCGCCACCGCGGCCGCCATGTCCCGCGGCGTGATGGCGCCGATGCAGCCGACGCGGAAGGACGGCTCGTCGGTGTCGTAGAAGTTGCTGATGAGGAAGCCGCGCGCCTTCAGCCCCGCCACGAAGCCCGGCAGCGACCAGGCGGGATGCGCCGGCGCCTGCACGTTCACCACGACCGGCCCCTGCATCGCCGCGGGCAGGCACGGGCGCAGGCCGAGGCGCTGCACGCCGTCGTACACGGCCCGCTGGTTGGCGACGTAGCGCGCCAGCCGCGCCGGACGGCCGCCCTCCGCGTCGAACAGGTCCAGCGCCGCCTGGAAGGCCGCGAGGATTTGCGCCGGCGGGGTGAAGCGGAAGCAGCCCCAGCCCGTGCGCAGGCTGTGCTGGTAGATGTCGGCCAGATCGAGCGACCAGCTGCCGGCGCGTCCCTGGCATTCGATCAGCCGGTCCACCCGCGCCACCGCGAACGCCAGGCCGGGCAGCCCTTCGAGGCACTTGTTGGCGGTGAACACGGCGGCGTCGATGCTGGGCAGCGCGTCCAGGTCGAGCGGCAGCGCCCCGAAGGCGGACACCGCGTCCACGATCACCCGGCGGCCTTCGCCGGCGGCGGCCTCGGCCAAGGCGGGGGCGTCGTGGCAGATGCCGGTGCTGGTCTCGCTGTAGACCAACAGCGCGTGGCTGATCGCCGGGTCGGCGCGCAGGGCGGCTTGCAGGGCCGCCGGGTCAGCCCGTTCGCTCTGCGGCACCGTCAGCACGCTCACCTCGTAGCCGGCTTCGCGGGCCAGGCGCACGGCGCGGGCGGCATAGGCGCCGGTCGCGGGCACCAGCAAGCGGCGGCCGCGCGGCACGAAGGTGCGGACCGCGGCCTCCAGCACGAAGTGGCCGCAGCCTTGCAGCGGCAGCGCGGCGTGGCCTCCGGAGCGGGCCTGCGCGATCCGCAGCACGCGGGCGCGGGCATCTTCGTTCAAGGGGCGGAAATCGTCGTCCCAAGGCGCGTAGTCCTGCGCGGCGGCAGCGCGGACCGACGGATGGGTTGAGACCGGGCCTGGGATCAGCAGCTTCATGAGGCCTTTTCCTTCACGCCGATGGCCTTGGCCGTTTTGCCGGGAGAGATCAAGCGCGGCGGCCCAACTGTGATCGGCATGGCACGGTCGGCATAGCCCGCTAGGCGGCCATCTCCCGCTCGGCTACGGTCGTGGCATGACGATACCGTTCACGCTTCCTGACTGGGTGCCGGCGTGGGTGAGCTTCGCCCTGGTGGTGGTCGCCGTGCTGTTCCTGCTGGCCTTCCTGCTGATGCCGTTCAGCGTGTTCGGGCTGAAGGGCCGGTTGGAGGGCGTGGAAGCGCGGCTGGACGAAATCCAGCGCGAAATCCGCAGCCTGGCGCTGCGCCTGCCGGAGCCGGGCCGGGTGGAGTATGAGAGCGACGGCGACGAGCGCCGCCGCTGGGCGCAGCCGGACCGCCCGCCGCCCATCCCGCCCCGCAGCCTCGGCCCGAACACGCCAGCAGGACGCCGCAGCCGGTCCGAACCACGGTTCGACCCCGGCTGACCCGCGCGTGGGCGCATTGGAAAGACAGGGCTTTGCCCCGAACCCCGGCATAGAACGGTCGTTCTCTGTTTGGGTGGACGGCCCCGTGGCATTGCCAAGGCGTGCCAAGGTTTGTCTGTTGATGGTCAGACAAGGGGGCCGCCCAGGTGGAAGTTAAGCTAATTGGTGTGGACACGTCCAAGGCTGTGTTCACAGCTGCATGGTGTGAATGCGGCGGGTTGCGCGGTGGTGCGCTGCGACATCAGGCGGGCTGGGCTGGAGGCGTTCTTCTGCTCGCTGCCGCCGACACTGGTGGCGCTGGCGACGAACGGCTGCGGCAGCTGCTCGTGGTCGGGGCCACGGCGGTGATCCGCCACGTGCGGCCGGGCAAGGCGGGAGCTTCGGCCTGTCTGCTGGGGTTGCTGGAGCGGCGGCCGTGCAAGCTCCCGGCGGTAGCTCTGGCCAACAAGATGGCCCGCGTGGTGTGGGCCATGATGGCGCGCGGGGAAGCCTACCGGCCGGTGCCGGCCAAGGCCTGATCCGAGCGCGGCGCCGAGGGGCAGAGAGCAGCAGGAGATGGCGATCGGTCGGACCGCGATGCGCAGGGTGCCGGGGAGTCCAGCGGCCTTCGAGGCCATGCCTCTGTTTGGCACGCACGTCGCGGAACCCATCTGGGCCAGCGGTCATCCACCGCACCAACAGGCCAGACACATGACCGCTTCCGAACGGCGCCAAACACCGCAAACACTCTTGACCCCAAGGGACCGTCCACACATGGACTCC
>CAXTPP010000201.1:0-4355 GCA_964246185.1 uncultured Acetobacteraceae bacterium | reverse complement strand
GGGCGGGTCATGCGCGGCACGCGGCTTGCCCCACCATCCAGGCGCACAGGTCCGGGAACGGCACGCCCAGGTGGGCCGCCTGCTCCGGCAGCAGCGACGTGGGCGTGAGTCCCGGCTGCGTGTTCACTTCCAGCAGCACCAGGCGGCCCGGTTCGCCCGCCGTGTCGTCGTAGCGGAAATCCGCCCGTGTCGCGCCGCGGCAGCCCAGCGCCCGGTGCGCCCGCAACGCCATGTCCATGGCGTGGGCGAACACGTCCGGATGCACGCGGGCGGGCAGCACGTGGATGCTGCCGCCCTCGGCGTACTTCGCGTCGTAGTCATAGAAGCCGTGGCTGGAGGTGATGTCCGTCACCGTCAGCGCCCGCTCCCCCAGCACGCCCACCGTCAGTTCGCGGCCGGGCACGTACTCCTCCACCAGCGCGTGCGTGCCGAACTGCCACCGGGCCGCGATCTCGGCCCGGCGGTTGCCGCCTTGCCGCAGGATCTCGACGCCGACGGAGCTGCCCTCGTTCACCGGCTTCACCACGTAGGGCAGCGGCATCGGGTCCGCTTCCGCCAGCTCCGCCACCGGCAGCACACGCCCTGCCGGCACCGGCAGCCCGGCCGACGCGAACGCCGCCTTGGCCGCCTGCTTGTCCATCGCCAGCGCGGAGGCGCGCACGCCGGAGTGGGTGTACGGGATGCCCAGCCAGTCCAGCACGCCCTGGATGGTGCCGTCCTCGCCGAAGCGGCCGTGCAGGGCGTTGAACACCACGTCCGGCGCCGGGTCGAGCGCCGCGATGACAGCCGCCAGGTCCGGCCCGACTTCCACCGGGCGCACGTCGAAGCCCGCTTCCCGCAGGGCGGCGACGACCTGCGCCCCGCTGGCGAGGCTGACCTTGCGCTCGGCCGAGATGCCGCCGTAGAGCACCGCCACGCTCGTCATGCGACCACCCCCGGCCGCCAGGCTGGCAGGCCGATGCGCCCGGCCGGCAGGCCAATGCGTTTGATCTCCCAGTCCAGCGCGATGCCGCTCATGGCGAAGACCCGGCGGCGCACCTCCTCGCCCAGGCCTTCCAGGTCCGCCGCCGTCGCATCGCCGGTGTTGAGCAGGAAGTTGCAGTGCTTTTCGCTGACCTGCGCGCCGCCCCGCTGCAGCCCGCGGCACCCGGCGGCGTCGATCAGCTCCCACGCCTTCATGTCCGGCGGATTGCGGAAGGTGGAGCCGCCGGTGCGAGCGCGGACCGGCTGGGTGGCCTCGCGGCTGGCGCGGATGCCGGCCATGCGGGAGGCGATGAGCGCCTTGTCGCCCGGACGGGCATGGAAGCGGGCGCGGGTTACGACGGCGCCGGGCGGCAGGGCGGCATGGCGATAGGCGAAGTGCAGCGCCGCCGCGTCCAGCCGGACGATGCCGGCGGCGGTGGCCACGTCCGCCCAGTGCAGGCAGCCGGCGACGTCCCCGCCGTACGCGCCGGCGTTCATCGCCACCGCGCCGCCGATGGAGCCGGGAATGCCGGACAGGAACTCCAGCCCGGCAAGCCCGGCGGCGGCGGCGTGCTCCGCCACCGTCGCGTCCAGGGCGGCGGCGCCGGCGACCACGCCGTCCGGCTCGACGGCGACGGCGTTGAAACCGCGGGCGAGGCGGACCACCACGCCGGTGACGCCGCCGTCGCGCACGATGAGGTTGGAGGCAGCACCCATCACGCTCAGCGGCGCGTCCGGCGGCAGGCCGCGCAGCAGGATGACGAGGTCGGCCGCGCTGGAGGGTCGCACCAGCACCTCCGCCGCGCCGCCGACGCGGAACCAGGTGGCGGGGGCGAGCGGCGCATCGGCCTGCACCCGACCGGCGAGGGCGGGCAGGCGGTGCAGCAGGTGGATGTCTTGCGCGAGGGGCATCATGCCGACCGCCTCGCCCCGCCCTGCAGCTCCGCCAGCTGACCTGGCAGCGCGCCCGCCCAGGCGGTGACGTTGCCCGCCCCCAGGCACACCACCATGTCGCCCGGCCTGGCGATGGCGTGGATCATCTCCGCCAGATGCTCCGGCCCCGGCAGCGGGACCACGCTGCGGTGGCCGTTGGCGCGCAGGCCGTCCACCAGGGCGTCCCGGTCCACGCCGGGGATGGGGGCCTCGCCCGCCGCGTACACGTCCGCCACGATCACCGTGCCCGCGTCGTTCATGCAGGTGCAGAACTCGGGGAACAACGATTGCAGCCGCGAGTAGCGGTGCGGCTGCACCACCGCGATCACGTCCCGCCCGCCGGCCTGCCGCGCCGCCTTCAGCACCGCCATGATCTCCACCGGGTGGTGGCCGTAATCGTCGATCACGGTGATGCCGCCGGCCTCGCCAACCTTGGTGAAGCGCCGCTTGACGCCCTTGAAGCCCAGCAGCGCCGATTTCAGCGTCGCCTCGTCGATCTCCATCTCGATGCCGATGGCCAGCGCCGCCAGCGCGTTGGACACATTGTGCTGCCCCAGCATCGGCAGGCGGAACGGCCCCATGCGGCGGAAGCGGCTGCGAGCCCGGTCGGTCGCCAGCACCTCGAAGGTGGCGCCCATGCGGTCCGACATCACGCGCTCGGCCCGGATGTCGGCCTGCGGGCTGAAGCCGTAGGTGATGATGCGGCGGTCGGACACCCGCGGGATCATCTGCTGCACCGCCGGGTGGTCGATGCACAGCACCGCGAAGCCGTAGAACGGGATGTTGCCGACGAACTGGTCGTAGCCGGCGGCCATCGCCTCGGCGCTGCCCCAGTGGTCCAGGTGCTCGGCGTCCATGTTGGTCACCACGGCGACGACGGCGGGCAGGCGCAGGAAGCTGCCGTCGCTCTCGTCCGCCTCCACCACCATCCAGTCGCCCTCGCCCATGCGGGTGTTGCTGCCGTAGGCGTTGATGATGCCGCCGTTGATCACGGTCGGGTCCAGGTGGGCTGCCTCCAGCACGGCGGCGACCATGGAGGTGGTTGTGGTCTTGCCGTGGGTGCCGCCGACGGCGATGGACCAGCGCAGCCGCATCAGCTCGGCCAGCATCTCCGCCCGGCGCACCACGGGGATCAGCTTGGCGCGGGCGGCGAGCACCTCCGGGTTGTCCCGCTTGACGGCGGTGGAGGTGACCACGACGCGGGCCGCGCCGAGGTTGGCCGCGTCGTGCCCCACGGTGATGGGAATGCCGGTCTCGCGCAGCCGGCGGACGTTGGCGCTGTCGGCGATGTCGCTGCCCTGGACGGCGTATCCCAGGGTGTGCAGCACCTCCGCGATGCCGGACATGCCGATGCCGCCGATGCCCACGAAGTGGATGGCGCCGATGCCGAGCGGAAGCGCCCTCATGCGGGGACCCGGGCGTGGGAGAGGACGAGGTCGGCGAGGCGGGCGGCGGCGCGGCGTTGGGCGAAGCCATCGGCAGCCTTGGAAGCAGCCGTCAGCACGTGGTCGTCAGCCAAAAGCGACGCGATCCGGTCCCGCAGCGATTCCACTGTCAAACCCGCTTGAGACATAACCCAAGCACCCCCGGCGTCGGCCAAAGCGCGGGCATTTGCAGTCTGGTGGTCGTCGATTGCTCCCGGCAATGGGATGAGCACCGCAGCTGCCCCTACCGCGGCTAGCTCCGCAACTGTGGATGCGCCAGCTCGGGCAATGACAAGGGACGATGTACGCATCAAATTCGGCATGTTGGTGAAAAAGGATGATAGCTTCCACCCAAGCCCACTGCCCCTGTAGGCCGCCGCGACCCGCTCAAGATCCTCGGTGCGGCACTGTTGGGAGACGTGCAAGCCTTGGCGCAGTTCTGCCGGCAAGCTGGTGATCGCAGGCGGTATCAGGTCAGCAAAGGCACGCGCGCCAAGAGAGCCGCCGATGACGAGGATATTCGTGCTTCGCGTAAAGCAGATGTTGGACGTTTCATCACTTTCGGCATCGAAGCCAGGCCGCACAGGATTGCCCGTCAGCACCGTCCGCACCCCCGGCGGCACGCGCGCCGTATCCTCGAACGACAGCGCCAGCGCATCCGCCCGCCGCGCCAGCATCCGGTTGGCGCGGCCCAGCACCGCGTTCTGCTCGTGCAGGATCACCGGCGGCGGGTCGCGCATCAGCCGCGTCGCCAGCACGGGGGCCACGGTCGGATAGCCGCCGAAGCCCACCAGCGCGGCCGGTTCCAGCCGGCGCAGGATCGCGCGCGCCTGCACTGTGCCGGCTGCCAGCCGCGCCATCGCGCCCGCGCCCCGGCGCAGCCCGCGCCCAGCGATGCCCGCGCCGCGCAGCATGAACACCTCGCGCCCGGCGAAGCTCTCCGGCAGCCGGGCCGCCGCCCGCGCATCGGTCATCACCGCCACCCGGTGGCCGCGCGCCACCAGCTCCGTCGCCAGCGCCTCGGCCGGGAAGAAG
>CAXTPP010000200.1:3288-4392 GCA_964246185.1 uncultured Acetobacteraceae bacterium | reverse complement strand
ACCGCCACCCCCGCCGCCGCCTCGCGCACGGAGGCCTGCGCCGAGGTCAGGTTCTGCTGGAAGGTGGCCAGGCCGGGCATGTTCATCTCGGCCATCTTCTGCCCGGCCGCCACCACCTCGCCCGGCTGCACCAGGATGCGCGTCACCTGCGCCTCGCCGAACGGCCGCAGCAGGGCCACGTGGCCCGGGTCGAACGCCACCGACCCGGCGACCCGCACCGGTTCCGTGATCGGGCGGCGGTCCGCCCTGGCAAGCTGCAGGTGCATGGCCTTCTGCTGCTCGGCGGTCATCTCCACGACGCCCGGCGGATCGGCCGGAGGCTTCGGCGGTTCCCCCGCCGACCCGGCGAACAGCGCCAGCGCCAGCACGAAGCGCCGGTTCATGGCAGCATCCCGCCCGCCAGCCGCAACCGCAGCCGCGCGGCGGCGAGGTCGGTCTGCGCCTTGTCCCGCGCGTAGGCGGCGTCGAACGCGACGGCGTTGGCGCGCACCACCTCGATCAGCGGCATCTCGCCCGCCCGCCAGGCCCGCTCGATCTGCCCGCGGCGCCTCTCCAGGTCGGACGCGGCCCGGGCGGCGGCGGCGCTGCCGCGCTCGAACCCGGTCAGCAGCGCCTCCGCCTGCCTGATGCCCGCCGCCACCTCGCGGCGGATGGCCACCAGCTGCACCTCCGCCTCGGTGAGCTGCTGCTCGGCCTGCGCCCGCCGCGGCGCGTTGCGCGCCTCCGTGGCGAAATGGAAGGTGACGCTGACGCCGAACCGGGTGTCCCACCTGGTGTTGGGCTGCTTCTCGTTGATGCCCAGCACGCCGACTTCCGGGTCGTCCCGGTCCGAGATGCGCACCAGCTTGGCGTTGGCCCGCGCCGCCTCCACCGCGCGGACCGCGGCGACGATCCGCGGGTGGGTTTCCACCAGGTCCACGCCCCCCGCGCCCGGCGCCCCGCCCGCACCCGAAGCAGGCAGGCCAGCCAAGTCCAGCCGCGGCACCAGGTCCGTCCCGGTCAGCACGGCGATGGCGAGCCGCGCCGCGGCGAGCTGGGCCTCGATGCTCTGCAAGTTGACATCGGCGCTGGCCGCCTCCGCGCTGGCGACCAGCGAGTCGCTCT
>CAXTPP010000200.1:0-3227 GCA_964246185.1 uncultured Acetobacteraceae bacterium | reverse complement strand
ACCTGGAACTGGCGGGCCAGGTCCGCCGCCAGCGCCCGGTCGGCCTGCAGCCGCCGCGCCGCCACGTCCCGCGCGTTGGCCGCCAGGATGGCCTGCGCCGCCACATCGACCACCTGGGCGGCGACGGCGAGGTGGGCGGCCTCGGTGTCGGCGGCGGCCACCGCCCCGCCGGCCTGCGCGAGGCGCTGCGTCGCGGTGCCCTCGCCCGGCAGCCAGACGGGCGTGCTCAGCCCCGCCTCCGCCGTGAGATAGTTGTAGTTGCTGCCCGCGATCTTGTCGTTGAAGTAGCTGCCGGTGGCCGTGGGCGCGTTCGGCAGCAGCGCTCCGCCGGCGGTGAACTGCGCGCTGGCGGTGGCCTGCCGGGCGGCGAAGGCCTGGCGTTGCGGCAGCCGCTGCCATGCCAGGGCGACGGCGTCATGCAGGCTTTGGCTGGCCGGTGCGCCCTCCGCCGGGCGAGCCGGATGGTCCTCCACGGCGCGGCGCGGCGCGGCCATGCTTCCCGCTGCCGGCAACGATACTGCCAGTATCGGCAAGAGACCTGCCGCCCGTGCCGCAGCACCTGTCAGCCGCCTGAAAGCCATGCGGCGCCCCTGTTGCCGGAAAAGCCAGCCTTTGATCTACCCTGTCAAGGCGGACTGGTCGAATCGCGCCAGCAGGTCCGCCGGGTCACGGTACACCTCGATGCACCCGGCGTCGCGCAGCTCAGCTTCGGACCAGCCGCCGCACAGCATGCCGATAGTGCGCAGCCCGGCCTTGCCGGCCGCCTCGGCGTCGTAAGGCGTGTCGCCAACCACCACCGCATCAGCCGGCTGGACCGCATCGCCCAGCCTGTGCATGGCGGCCTGAAAGATGTCCGGATGCGGTTTGCTCTTCTCCGCGTCGCTGGACGAGGTTTCGACCTGCACCAAATCCTCGATCTGCGTCAGCTTCTTGTAGATCTGCAATTCTTCGGACTTGGCGGAGGACGCCAGCGCGATTTGCAGCCCCGCGGCCTCGATGCGCTGGAACAGCTCTCGCACCTGAGGGAACGGCTTGATCCGGGGCAGGTAGCGCTCCTTCAGCAGCTTGCCGCGGTGCTCCTCCAGGGCGTTGCCCCTGGCCTTGATCTCGGCCTCGTCCAGGAACACCGGCAGCAACTGGTCGCCACCCTTGCCGATCTGCCGGCGCGCGTCCGCGAAGCTGACTTCGTGGCCGAAATCCTTGAACGCATCCACCCAGGCCTGGGCATGCAGCCCCACGCTGTCCACCAGGGTGCCGTCCACGTCGAAGATCACTGCTTTGGGCATGCGCGTCACTCCAGGCGGCGCGGCAACGCGGGGAGCTTGCAGCGGTTTCAGGCGTTTTCCGTCACGAAGGCGCGCACGATGCCCTCGAAGTCGGCATCGTGCGTGAAGCCGAGCGTGCGGGCGGCCTCGGCGGCGAACGCGCCGGGCCAGGAGGCGACGATGGCCTCGATGGCCGGGTCAGGCTGCATCCGCACCCGGTCCGCTGCCGCGTCGCCACACACGGCCCGCAACGCCTGCAGCATGGCCGCCACCGTCACCGACAGCCCCGGCATGTTGAGCACCCGGCGAGACAGGTCGGCAGCCGGCAGCTCCGCCCCGTGCAGGATGTTGCGCACCGCCTGACCCGGCGACATCAGCCACAGCACCGTCTCGGCCGCCACCGGGCACACCGCGTCCACGCCTTGCACCGGCTCGCGGATGATGCCGCTGGCGAAGGAGGAGGCGGCGCGGTTGGGCTTGCCGGGGCGCACCACGATGGTGGGCATGCGCAGGCTGCGCCCGTCCACAAAGCCGCGGCGGCTGTAGTCGGCCAGCATCAGGTCGCACACCGCCTTCTGCATCCCGTAGGAGCTTTGCGGCTCCCACACCTGGCTGTCCGGCACGACCGGCGGCAGCGCCCCGCCGAACACCGCCACTGAGCTGGTGGTGACCAGGCGGGCACCGGGGGCGACGGCGCGGATACGTTCCAGCACCGCCTCGAACGCGCGCACGTTGACGGACATGCCGAGGTCGAACTCCTGCTCCGCCTGGCCCGAGACGACCGCGGCGAGGTGGAACACGGCGGAGGTCCGCTCGTCGATCAGGGCGGCGACCTGGCCGGGATCGGCGAGGTTGCCGGCGACGGCGCGGACACGCGGGTCGGGCGCGTCGCCCCGCGTCATGTCGAAGGCGGTGATGCGCTCGATCGGCTTGCCGCACAGGCTGCCGCGGTCGAGGAGGGCGAGGACGAGGCGGCGGCCCAGAAAGCCGTTCGCACCGGTGACGACGACGCGCATGGTGTTCCCCCCGGCGGTGCCCAGCTTCATAGCCAGCCTTCCTATGCTGTCGGCGCCTCGAGTGTCGAGCCGCTGGCGCGGGTGGCCGGGTCAACCCTCCATGGCAGTCCAAGGCGGACAGCGAGCGCCGAGAAGGCCCGTGATGCAGACAGAAGATGCGTTCGGCCGTCGCGCGCATTCCGGCCAGCACCGGCTCTGCGGGCTTCCATTGCTTGCCCCGCTCGGCATCGGCTCAAATCGTCTTCCGGCTGCTGCAGTTGAGCAGCGCCAGTGGGGGCAGCGAGATGATACCCAAGTGAGTCAAGATCGACTCTCAGGAGCTGCATCGCCTCCAGCTTGTTTGGAGGACATCACCCTCGGCAATAACGGCTTCGAGGCTGGCCCCGCGCGCCCCGATCGGGCGGGTGCGTCGCGGCCGCGCGTCAGAAGCGGGGTGGGTTGTGGCTGCCCCTCGTAATAATCGGCCTCGCGCAAGAACCCATGGCGGTAATTGAGGGCATCGATGACGAGCGCGCCGCTGTCGGGATAAGTGCAAATCTCCCCGGGCGGTTCGGCGCCGATCGCAAGATAGACCAAGTCGCCCGTGCCGTCCGGGGTCGCGGGGTTGGCGATCTGGTGAGCGATCCCGGTGTCGGCCGGACAGGAAATGCAGTCTCCGGGGCGGATCTCATGCACGCGATCGCCGTAGCGGAACAGACCTTGCCCTTCGAGCACGACGAAGATCTCGTCGGCCATGAGGTGCGTGTGCGCCGGGCACGCGCTGTGGCCCGGGGGCACCCGCCTGGCGTTCATGCCGAGACGGCCCATCCCAAAACGCCCCGGCCCCGCATCCTTCATCGCAGGCGTCAACTCGCGCTGGAAATGCGTCCAGGCGGCGGGCACTTCGGCCGCGATTTCCGACGCCGTGTGCATGTTGACGATCGTCGGCGCCTTCTCGGTCATGTCG
>CAXTPP010000199.1:0-4433 GCA_964246185.1 uncultured Acetobacteraceae bacterium | reverse complement strand
GTCGGCTACTACGTGGTCTGGAACGTGACGCCGGCGCTGCACTCGCCGCTGATGGGCGTCACCAACGCGATCTCCTCGGTGATCGTGGTGGGCGCCATGCTTGCCACCGGCCTGGGCGACAGCATCGTGGCGCAGGTGTTCGGCTTCCTGGCCGTGCTGCTGGCCAGCGTCAACATCTTTGGCGGCTTCACCGTCACCCAGCGGATGCTGGCCATGTTCCGGCCGCGAACGTCCACCGCCAAAATCGTCATCAAGTAGGCCGCCCGGAATGTCGCCCAGCCTGACCGCGCTTGCCTACCTCGTCGCCGCCGTGCTGTTCGTGCTGGCCCTGCGCGGGTTGTCCAGCCCGGTCAGCGCGCGGCAGGGCAACAATTTCGGCATCGCCGGCATGGCCATCGCCATCGTGGCGACGCTGCTGCGCAGCGGCATGTCCGGCAGCGGCTACATCCTGATCGTCGCCGGCATCGCGATCGGCGGCGCGATCGGCGTCACCGTGTCGCGCCGCATCCAGATGACGGCGCTGCCGCAGCTGGTGGCGGCGTTCCACTCGCTGGTCGGCCTGGCCGCGGTGTTCGTGGCCGCCGCGGCGCTGAACGCCCCGGCGGCGTTCGGCATCGGCGTGCCGGGCCACATCCATGGCCAAAGCCTGGTGGAGATGTCCATCGGCCTGGCCATCGGTGCCGTGACGTTCACCGGGTCGCTGATCGCCTTCGCCAAGCTGCAGGCGCTGATGAAGGGGACGCCGATCACCTTCAAGTACCAGCACCCGTTGAACGCCGGGCTGGGCGTGCTGTTGCTGGCGCTGATCGTGGTGTTCTGCCTGACCGCAAGCCAGGTGGTGTTCTGGCTGGTGGCGCTGGTGGCGCTGGCGCTCGGCTTCCTGCTGATCATCCCGATCGGCGGCGCGGACATGCCGGTCGTGGTCTCGATGCTGAACAGCTACTCCGGCTGGGCGGCGTGCGGCATCGGCTTCACCATCCAGAACCTGGCGCTGATCATCACCGGGGCGCTGGTGGGCGCGTCGGGCGCGATCCTGTCCTACATCATGTGCAAGGGCATGAACCGCTCGATCTTCAACGTGCTGCTGGGCGGCTTCGGCACCGGTTCCGCGTCCGCGGCGGCGAGCGTGACGGCGGGCGGCGAGCAGCGCTCGGTAAAGGCCGGCAACGCGGACGACGCGGCATTCATCATGAAGAACGCCTCCAAGGTCATCATCGTGCCCGGTTACGGCATGGCGGTGGCACAGGCCCAGCACGCGCTGCGCGAGATGGCGGACCTGCTGAAGGAGGAGGGCGTCACGGTGAAATACGCCATCCACCCGGTGGCGGGCCGCATGCCCGGCCACATGAACGTGCTGCTGGCCGAGGCCAACGTGCCGTATGACGACGTGTTCGAGCTGGAGGAGATCAACAGCGAGTTCGCCACCGCCGACGTGGTGTACGTGATCGGCGCCAACGACGTGACCAACCCGGCGGCCAAGACGGACAAGACCTCGGCGATCTACGGCATGCCGATCCTGGAGGTGGAGAAGGCGGCGACGGTGCTGTTCATCAAGCGGTCCATGGCGTCGGGCTATGCGGGGGTGGAGAACGAGCTGTTCTTCCGGCCCAACACGATGATGCTGTTCGCGGATGCGAAGAAGATGACGGAGGAGATCGTGCAGGGATTGGGGCGGTAGTAATGCAGAAGACTCGGCTGTGGGGATGGCTTCTTTCAACGCCCTCCTTCACACATTCTGGCTTCATGGCTCGTGTTCCATCCCTTGATGACAACAGTCACATCACTTCTCCCCGAGCACATGGTGTTGCTTACAGTTTGTTCTCCTCGCATCCTCAGCGGGTAAGCATCACCTGAACCCGCAATGACGATCTCACCTGAAGCCATTGCCTATCCGCTGTCACAGCGGGAACTTCCTCTCGCATGGCAAGTGCGAGGCAGTAGCGGTCGCCAAGGGACAACCCGAACGGTTTTGCGGCCACGGCCATCTCTCCGGCCCTGTATGCGAGATCGACGTCGGCCTCTATCCAAACGACAGGAATAAGTCCAATAATGTAACGAGTCTATCCATCGGTCATGCCGGCGCCCCCGCAGCGGGACACAACCTCTGCCATATTGACAGTGGCCGCTGCCGCCCCGGCTGCCAGGGCCTTGGTTGCTGCCGCGTGCCCGGTTTCCTTGAACACCAAAGCCAGGATTGCAGAGGCGTCCAGGATATTCTCCACAGGACTCAATCTTCCTTTGCTGCTTCCTCACGGCGCTCAGCAAGAAGCGCATCAACCTTCCACGCGAAGCATGACAACTCCGCCGTTCTTCAAACCCAAAAGCCGTCTCTGCTTCGCGGACAGGCTTGATCGGCCATTGCCTGCAACTCTTACTGTGACAGCTTCAGATGCCATGATCGCTCCAATGCCAGCTCATTTGATGGCAAATCCGATGCCGCTGGCAGGAATTTCAGCATGGCATGATCAGTCGATCGGCAATAAGCCTTTCCGACCTGCCGGACCGCTTGATGCGGCGGCCACGGGATGAAGAGATTCAAGGTCAAGCGAGCCTGATCCTGCGCCAAAAGCCTGAAGCGCCGCTTTACGCCTCCCTCACTCCCCCTCCCGCGCCGGCTCCGCGAATCGGTAGCCGACGCCCGCCTCCGTGCGCACCAGCGCCACGCCGGCCGGCCCGAGCTTCTGCCTGACGTGCCCGATGTAGACGCGCAGGTACTGCACGTCGTCCACGTGCGCCTTGCCCCAGACTGAGGTGAGCAGGTGGCGGTGCGTCACCACCCGGCCGGCGCTGCGCACCAGCATGGCCAGCAGGTCGTACTCCAGCGGCGTGAAGTCCACGATCTCGCCCGCCACGCTGACTCGGCGGCGCAGCAGGTCGATCTCGACGCCGTCCCGCCGCCAGACCGCCTCCGCGCCCTCCTCCCTCAGCGCGCGGCGCAGGCAGGCGCGCAGCCGGGCCAGCAGCTCGCCGACCACGAACGGCTTCTCCACGTAGTCGTCGGCGCCCGAGTCCAGCGCCCGCACCTTCTCCGCCTCCCGGTCCCGCGCGGACACCACGATGATCGGCACGGCGGTCGCGGCGCGCAGCCTGACCAGCACGTCCTGGCCGTCCATGTCCGGCAGCCCGAGGTCCAGCAGCACCGCGGCCGGGTTGCGGGTGGCCGCCAGGTGCAGCCCCTCGGCTGCGGTGTCGGCCCGCAGCGCGTCATAGCCTTCCGCCTCCAGCGCCGGGCGCAGGAAGCGGTGCACCTGCGGCTCGTCGTCCACCACCAGGATGGTCCGCTGCGTCATGGCCGGGGCGGCCGAGCCGGGGCGGCCGGCAGGCGGAGGGTGACGACCGTGCCGGGCAGGCCGTCCGCCGGGAGGTCCGGGCGGGGGCTTTGCGCCGTCACGCTGCCGCCCATCGCCTCCACCAGGCCGCGGGCGATGGCCAGGCCGAGCCCGGTGCCGGGCGGTCCGCGGTCGCCCCGCGCGGCGCGGAAGAAGCTGTCGAACACGCGCGGCAGGTCCTCCGGCGGGATGCCGATGCCGGCGTCCGCCACCGACACCGCCACCTGCTTGCCTTCCACCGTGGCGCGGACGGAGACGAGGCTGCCGTTCGGCGCGTATTTCGAGGCGTTCTCCAGCACGTTGAACACGGCCTGCTCCAGCAGTGCCGGGTCGGCCAGCACGGCGGGCGCAGGGCTCGGCAGCTGCATCGCCACGTGCGGCCCGGAGGGCAGGCGGGCGATGGCGGCGTCCAGGACGTCGGCCAGCGGCACCGTGGCCATGCGTGCCGTCACCTCGCCGCTTTCCAGCCGGGTCATCTCGGTGATGTTGCCGAGGAAACGGGCCATGCGCGCCACGTCCTGCTCGATGCTGTCCAGCAAGTCCGTGCGGGTGGCGGCGTCCATCCGGTCCCAGGCGGTGCGCAACGTGCCGGCAGCGCCGCCGATGCCGGTCAGCGGGGTGCGCAGATCGTGGCCCAAGGAGGCTAGCAGCGCGGTGCGCAGCCGCTGCGTCTCCTCCATCGCCTCGGTGCGCGCGCCGGTCTGGGCCAGCAGCACGCGCTCCCATGCGACGGCGCCGCTGTCCGCCAGGGCCGCGATGGCTTGCAGCGCCGGAGGCGACGGCGGCGGGTCGCCGCGGATGCCGAGCACGCCGAGCTTCGCCCGCACGGTGCGCAGCGGCAGGAAGCGCCACGCGCCGCCGGGCAGGGTCGCGGTGCCGCGGCCGGTGGGCTCGCCGTGCGCCCAGCACCAGCGCGCTGCAGCCCAGGCGCCCTCGTCCATGGTGTCGGCGCTCGGCACGGCGGCGCGGATGTCCAGCTCGCCCGCGACCGACGCCAGCACCAATGCCCGGCCGGCCAGTTCGCTGGCCTGGCGCGCGACCTCCATCAGCAGCTCCGGCTCCGTCGCCGCCTGGCCGAGGCGGCGGCTGAACGCGCCGATGCGC
>CAXTPP010000198.1:0-4533 GCA_964246185.1 uncultured Acetobacteraceae bacterium | reverse complement strand
CCGCTTGACCCCCCCGCTTGACCCCCCGCTTGACCAGGATGTAGCCCGGGCTACATCTTGCAGCGCGAACAGCGGGCGGACCCTTTGCCACCAAGCATCCCAGGCATCACGGCGCGGACCGACGCCGCCATCCAGGACACGCTGGCCGGCCGTCGCCACGGGTTGCGCGCGTTGCTGCCCTTCGCCGGCCCGGCCTTCGTCGCCTCCATCGCCTACGTCGATCCGGGCAACTTCGCCACCAACATCCAGGCCGGCGCACGCTACGGCTACGGCCTGCTCTGGGTCGTGCTGCTGGCCAACGCGGCGGCGATGCTGTTCCAGGCGCTGTCGGCGCGGCTGGGGATCGCCACCGGGCGCAACTTGGCCGAGCTGTGCCGGGCGCATTTCCCCCGCCCGGTGGTGCTGGCGATGTGGGCGGTCAGCGAGGTGGCCGCGATGGCGACGGACCTGGCGGAGTTCCTTGGCGGCGCGATCGGGCTGGCGATCCTGTTCCACCTGCCGTTGCTGGCCGGCATGGTCGTCACCGCCATCGCCACCTACGCCATCCTGCTGCTCGACCGCCGCGGCTACCGTCCGCTCGAGCTGGCGATCACCGCCATGGTGGGGGTCATCGCGGCGAGCTACCTGGTCGAGTTGATGGCCTTCCCGCCGGATTGGGGCGAGGCGGCGCGGCAGATCGTGCATCCGGTGCTGGCGGACGGCGACGCGCTGGCGCTGGCGGTGGCCATCGTCGGCGCCACCGTGATGCCGCACGCGATCTACCTGCATTCCGGCCTCACCCAGGCTCGCGGGCGGGATGCGCGGCCAGGCCTGATGCGGCTCCGGCTGCAAGGCTTGCTGCGGTTCTCCAACATCGAGGTCATGGTGGCGCTCGGGCTGGCCGGGCTGGTGAACGTGGCGATGGTGATGATGGCCGCCGCCGCGTTCCACGCCGGGCACCCGGAGGTTGCGGAAATCCAGACTGCCTACGAGACCTTGGCGCCGCTGTTCGGCGGGGCGGCGGCGGGCGTGTTCCTGCTCTCGCTGATCGCGTCCGGCCTGTCCTCCTCCGCCGTCGGCACCATGGCCGGGCAGGTCATCATGCAGGGCTTCGTCGGCTGGCGCATCCCGGTCTGGGCGCGCCGCCTGGTGACCATGCTGCCGGCCTTCGCCGTCGTGGCGGCGGGGGTGGACGCCACCACCTCGCTGGTCGCGAGCCAGGTCGTGCTCAGCCTCGCCTTGCCGGTGCCGCTGGTGGCGTTGGTGCTGTTCGTGCGGCGGCGGGACATCATGGGGGACCTGGTCTGCGGCAGCGGCATGGTAGCGCTTGCAGGGGCTGTGACGCTGGTGGTTTTGCTGCTGAATTTGCTGCTGATCTTGCAAATGGCCGGGGTTGGGCTGCCGTAGCTAACGCCAGCGGGGAGACAAGGCTGGGCTCTGGCCTGTGGTTAGACCCGCAGGTGCTCCGGGACCGCCATGCCCAGCCGGGTCGGCACGTCCCATGTCTCCCGGACGGAGCGCACCGGCTGAAACCCAGTCCGCAGGTAGGTCGGCAGTGCCCGGGGATGGTCCGCCGTGCAGGTATTGACCGTCACGCCGCGGCCGCTGGTGGCAAAGGCCTCGTCCACCGCCGCGCGCAGGAACGCGCTGCCCAGCCCAAGCCCGACCGCCTGGGGGATCAGCCCGAAATAGCTGATGTTCATGTCCGGTCGGCTCCGCCCGTCCAACTCGAAGAACCCGGCCGGCTCGCCGCCACGGTACAGCACGTGGATGCTCACGGCCGCATCGCGCAGGATGGCGTTCAGGGCGGAGTCCGGCGCGGCGCGGCGCAGCCACCACAGATGCGGGGCGCCCACGGTGTCATAGAGGTAGCGGTAGAAGCCCGCCGTCGGCGACGCCAGCCGGACCAGGCTGGTGTCGGGATGCAGCCGGGGCGGCGGCCCGGCCGGCGCACGGTCCATGCGCAGAAAGGTCACGACGACCCCGACCCGGTCGGTGAGCTGCACTGCCGTTGCCTGGCCGACCGGCCCGCCTACCGCCAATCGTTCCACCGCTAATCGTCGAGAAAGGAGCGCAGCTTGCGGCTGCGGCTCGGGTGCTTCAACTTGCGCAGCGCCTTGGCCTCGATCTGCCGGATGCGCTCGCGGGTCACGTTGAACTGCTGGCCCACCTCCTCCAGCGTGTGGTCGGTGTTCATGCCGATGCCGAAGCGCATCCGCAGCACCCTCTCCTCGCGCGGCGTGAGCGAGGACAGCACCCGGGTGGTCGCCTCCCGCAGATTGGCCTGGATCGCGGCGTCGAGCGGAATCACCGCGGCCTTGTCCTCGATGAAGTCGCCGAGGTGGCTGTCCTCCTCGTCGCCGATCGGAGTCTCCAGGCTGATCGGCTCCTTGGCGATCTTGAGCACCTTGCGGACCTTCTCCAACGGCATGCCGAGCTTCTCGGCCAGTTCCTCCGGCGCCGGCTCGCGGCCGATCTCGTGCAGCATCTGCCGGCTGGTGCGGACCAGCTTGTTGATCGTCTCGATCATGTGGACGGGGATACGGATGGTGCGCGCCTGGTCCGCGATCGAGCGGGTGATGGCCTGGCGTATCCACCAGGTGGCGTAGGTGGAGAACTTGTAGCCGCGGCGGTACTCGAACTTGTCGACCGCCTTCATCAGGCCAATGTTGCCTTCCTGGATGAGGTCGAGGAATTGCAGGCCGCGGTTGGTGTACTTCTTGGCGATGGAGATCACCAGGCGCAGGTTCGCCTCGATCATCTCCTTCTTCGCCCGCGCGCTGTCCCGCTCGCCCCGGCTGACCGTCATGTAAACCCGGCGGAACTCCGCGATCGGCAGCCCAGCGTCCTGCGCCACGGCGCCGATGTTGCCGCGCAGCTTGACCGTCTCCTCGGAGTGCTTGGCCGTGAAGGTTTTCCAGCCGCGCCCGGGCAGGTGCGCCACGCGCTCCATCCAGTTCGGGTCCAGCTCATGGCCGCGGTATTCCTTGAGGAACTCGTCACGCGGCACCTTGCTCTGCTCGCCCATGCGCAGCAGCGAACCCTCCAGCTGGTTCAGCCGCTGGCTCAGCTGCTTGAGTTGCACGACCAGCTCCTCGATGCGGTTGTTGTGCAGCCGCACCTGCTCGACCCGGCCGATCAGCTCCTCGCGCGCCCTCTCGTAGCCCTTCTCGGAACGGGCGTTCATCTCGTCGCCCGCCGTCATCGTCTCCAGCCGGCGCGACTGCACCTTGCTCAGCTTCTTGTAGAGCGCCTCGATCTCCTCGAAGTTGGCCAGCACCTCGGGCTTCAGCTTCTCCTCGAGCGCCGAGAGCGACATGCCGGGGCCTTCGCCCTCGTCGCTGTCATCGTCCACGTCCGCCGGCTCGGCTGCAGCCTCGGCCTCCGGGTTCTCCACCAGCGCCTCTGGCGGCGGCGCTCCGGCGCCCTGCGTCGCTTCCAGGTCCACGATGTCGCGCAGCAGCATCCGGCCGGCCTTGAGCGCGTCATGCCAGGCGATGATGGCGCGGAAGGTGAGCGGACTCTCGCACAGCCCGCCGATCATCATGTCCCGCCCCGCCTCGATGCGCTTGGCGATGGCGATCTCGCCCTCGCGGGACAGCAGCTCGACCGAGCCCATCTCGCGCAGGTACATGCGCACCGGGTCATCGGTGCGGCCAAGGTTGGACTCGTCCACGTTGCCGGACGGTTCGGCCTCGCTTTCCTCGGCCTCCCCGTCTGGCTTCTCGGCCTTGACGGGAGCGGCCTCGCTCTCCTCCGACTCTTCGCCCTCGACGACCTGGATGCCCATTTCGCTGAACATCGCCATCATGTCCTCGATCTGCTCGGAGCTGTTGTGCTCCGGCGGCAGGACGGCGTTCAGCTCGTCGAACGTGATGTAGCCGCGCTCCTTGCCCCGCGCGATCAGGCGCTTGACGGCAGCGGCGTTTGTGTCGAGCAAGGTGGTGTCGGCGTCCTGCTCGACGGTGGCGGTTTCAACGGTGGTTGCGGGCTTCGTCGCCATAGGGCGTTGTCTCCAAACTTCTTTAGCTGGGCGCCAACCCGGTCATGCCTCGGCGTCGTCCACCTGGGCGTCGCGCGCCAGGGCGTCACGGGCGGCGCATAACGCCACGAGCCGCCCCTGGGCCGCTAAATCCGGCGCAAGGGCGAAGGCGGCCTGAGCGGCAGAGACTTCCTCGTCGAGGCGGGCGCGGTTGAGAAGACCAAAGAAATGCCACCATCCCGCCTCCGCCTCCGCTGGCATTGCACCGGCGCCGGCGCACGCCGGCAGCGGCATCGGATGGTCGGCAAGCACCTGCGCGGCCTGCGTAGCCTGACCAGAGTGTCGGAGGTGGTTCATGAGGTGCGCCGAGTCAAGCTCGCCGGTCGAATCATACCAATGTAATATGACGTCGCGGAGCCCCGCCAGCATCGGCGGCAACGGCAGCCCGGACAGCGCCTCGGCAACGTCCCCGATCAGCACGGGGTGGTTGATCAGGATGCCGACCAAGGCGCGATGGCGCTCGGCCGTGGCGTGGCCGCCGGCCGGCGGCGAGCGCTGCGGCGGCCGAGGCG
>CAXTPP010000197.1:0-4598 GCA_964246185.1 uncultured Acetobacteraceae bacterium | reverse complement strand
CATCGTCCACGATCGTGGACGCGCCGGCGCCGAGGTCCATGGTGTCCGCCCCTTCGACCGCGACGAAGCTGGACCCGGCGGCACCGCCGCCCTGAACGGTGTCCCCGCTGCTGTTCAGCCGCACCGTTTCATGGCCTTGCCTGTATCGATTAAGCTGCCGGCCGAATTGCTTTCCAGGTAGTCGCCATTGCCTCCGCCGAAGATGGTTGCCACGCCGCTGCCGCCGATGAGCACGTTGCCGCCATTCGTGCCGCCCGTCGCCATGCCGCCGCCGGCGCCCAGATAGGCCGTGACCGCACCCGTGCCGCCGGTGACCGTGCTGGCGGAGGCGCCGTCGCCGTAGAAGGTGAGCGCCCCCGACCCGCCAGTGACGGAGGCCGACCCGGCGTTGAGCGCCGAGATGGTGGCCGCACCCGTTCCAGCCTTGACGGTGTCCGCCCCGGCGAGCGCCACCCAGGCCGTGCCCGCGCCAAGGTTGATCGTGTCTGCGTTGGCTTTGACCGCCACGCTCTCGTGCCCAGCGCCCGTGTCGACGACAGTGCCGGCCGAATTGCTTTCCAGGTAGTCGCCATTCCCGCCGCCGGTGATCACGGCCGCGCCGACCCCCCGATGATGGTGTTTTGCCCATCGGACCCCCCGTGAAGCTGCCACCGCCTGCGCCCGCCTGGATATCGACGGAACCCTGGCCGCCGGCCACCGTGCTCGCCGCGGCGCTGCCGAAAGTGAGCGTGCCCGCGCCGCCGGTGACGCTGACTTCGCCACACCCCGTGGCAGACACCGATACGTTGCCCGCCCCGAGCTGCACCGTGTCGGCGCCCGTGGCGGTCAGGAACAACGATCCGCTGCCGCCCACGATGCTGGCGGCGCCGCCGTCATCCACCGTCAGGGCGCCTGCGCCGCCCATGACCGTGTCCAGGCCCGGCGCCAACGTGACGCTCGACGCAGCGACGGCGGCTGAGAAATCCAGCGTGTTGTCCCCGCCGGACAGGGCAATGGCGGCGCCGCCGGACCCGGCGACGTAATCCAGCCCGCCGCTCTGCCCCAGGATCAGCTGCGCTGTGCTGCCTCCCGCCACCGTTTCCGCCGCCGCGGTCTGCGGCACCACCGCCATGTCGCCGGACGCGTCGATCGAGGCGGCTGCCTAGCCGGACGGAACGATTAGGTAGCCGGAGCTTGCCGCGCCGCTGCCGTAGATCGTGGCCGACACGCTGCCGTCCTGGGCGTCGATCGCCTGCGCGATGGCCTGCGCTCTGGAATCGGAGTCGCTGCCGGCCGGAAAAGCCAGATCGATCGCAGCCAGGGCCGATCCGCCCGTGACGGTCACTGTCGCCATGGGACGTTCCTCTAGTCGGGAGAATGTTTGACAGGGCCGGGTGAATCGGACGCTAACAGGGCGCGAGCGCGTTCCCGCTCGCGTGATCAGCGAACGGCCAGGCCGGCCGCACCAGCGAATGGACCCCTCACCCATGCCGAACCGACATGCAGCCATGGCCCTGGTGGCCGGATTATCACTGGCCGGCTTGGCCCATGCCCAGGCCCCGGCTGCCCAGGCTCCCGCTGCCCGGTCCCGCCTGCGCGCCACCATCGAGAAGGTGGACGGCGACACGCTGCAGCTGCGGGAGCGCAATGGCCAGGAGATGGCCGTCATGCTTTCGCCCGACACCAAGGTGGTCGGAGTGGGCGAGGCGGCCATCGGCGACATCAAGCCCGGCAGCTTCATCGGCTCGGCCGCGATGCCGCAGCCGGACGGCACCCTGAAGGCCCTGGAGGTGCATGTGTTCCCGCCGAGCATGAACGGCTCCGGCGAGGGCAGCTACGCCTGGGACCTGGCGCCCGGCAGCACGATGACCAACGGCACCGTCAGCGACCTGGTCGCGGTGCATGGGCGCAGCATGACGGTGAAGTACAGCGGCGGCGGCGAGAAGACGATCACGGTGCCGGACGACGTGCCGATCGTGAGCATGACGCCGACGGACCGCGCGCAACTGACGGTGGGCGCGCACGTAGTGGTGGCGCCGGTGAAGGGGGCGGACGGCATGCTGACCGCCAGCCGGATCAACGTGGGCCTGAACGGTGCCGTGCCGCCTATGTAGAAGCTGCTACCCTGGACGTGGCAACGTTACCCCACATGCATCGAACGCCGCAAACAACCGGGCCTGGGCCTCTGCGGACAACGGCAGGTGCGGCGGCCGCATCGCGTCCCACCCGGAATCGCCCGTATGACGCGCCACCAGCGCCTTGAGCCCGGGGATCAGGGCGGCGGAGCTGACCGCCTTGCGGATGGCGGACAGCGTGGCCTGCGCCTGCCGCCCCACCTCGTTGTCCCAGTTGGCGTACACCCGGCTGCTGCACCCGCAGCCCAGGTTGGCCGCCGCGGTGATGCACCCGGCGCCGCCCGCCTGCAGCAGGTCGTGCAGCGCGCCGTCGTCGCCGCAGTACACCTCGAACCCGTCGGCGGCGAAATGGTCCACGTAGCTGCGCGTGTTGGCGAAGTCCCCGCTGCTGTCCTTGATGCCGTGCACCGCGCCGGGACAGGCCCGCAGCAGCCGGGCGATCAGCGCCACGGTGACCGGCACCGCCGAGTGGGCGGGGAAGTTGTACAGGTACAGGCGCACGACGCCGCCCAGCTGCTGGATCAGCTCGGAGAAGTAGGCGAACAGCCCGTCCTCGCTGGGGTTCTTGTAGAAGAACGGCGGCAGCACGAGCACGCCGGGGCAGTCCAGGCCGGCGGCGTGGCGGGCCAGCAGCACCGTGTCCGTCAGCGCCGGGGTGCCAACGCCGGGCAGCAGTCGCGCGGGCGGCAGGCCGCTTGCGACCAGGCCCTCCAGCAGCTGCATCCGCTCGGAGATGCCGATGCTGTTGGCCTCGCCCGTGGTGCCCAGCACGGCCAGCCCGTTGCAGCCGTTGGCCAGCAGCCAGCTTCCGTGCGCGGCGGTGCGGCCGATATCGAGGGAAAGGTCCGGGCGCATCGCCGTCAGCACCGCCGCGTTCACGCCGCCGTAGACCGCGTCCTGCATCATGGCCTTTGCCCTTCCCTGCCCGGCTTGTGCATAAACGCAGACGGGCAACGGGGGATGCGCTGATGGCGGGCGGATTGCGCAAGGGCCTGACCAGCTATGGCGACGCCGGGTTCAGCCTGTTCCTGCGCCGGGCGTTCATCAAGGCGATGGGCTACTCGGACGACGCGCTGGGCCGCCCGATCGTCGGCATCGTCGACACCTCCAGCGCCTACAACTCCTGCCACGGCAACATGCCGCAGATGGTGGAGGCGGCCAAGCGCGGCATCCTGCTGGCTGGTGGGCTGCCGATGCCGTTCCCCACCATCTCCGTCCACGAGAGCTTCGCCCACCCCACCAGCATGTTCCTGCGCAACCTGGCCGCCATGGATACGGAGGAGATGTGCCGCGCGCAGCCGATGGACGCGGTGCTGATGCTGGGCGGCTGCGACAAGACTGTGCCCGCGCAGCTGATGGCCGCCGCCAGCCTGGACCTCCCGGTGGTCCATTTGGTGACCGGTCCGATGCTGGTGGGCCATCACCAGGGCGAGAAGCTGGGCGCCTGCACCGACTGCCGCCGGTTCTGGGCGAGGCATCGCGCCGGGGAGTTCAGCGAGGCCGAGATGGACGCCGTCAACGACCGCCTGGCGCCCACGCCGGGCACCTGCATGGTGATGGGCACCGCGAGCACCATGGCCTGCCTGGCCGAGGCGCTCGGCATGGCGCTGCCCGGCAGCGCCACCATCCCCGCCACCCACGCCGACCGCCTGCGCTGCGCCGAGCAGTCCGGCGTAGCCGCCATGGCTGCCATCGACGCGGAGGGACGCCGCCCCGCCGACATCCTGACCCCGGCCGCGTTCCGCAACGCGCAGGTGGTGCTGCAGGCGATCGGCGGCAGCACCAACGGCCTGATCCATCTGTGCGCCATCGCCGGGCGGCGCGGCATCAAGCTCGACCTGGACGCGTTCGACCGGCTGGGCCGCGAGGTGCCGGTGCTGATCGACCTGAAGCCCACGGGCGAGCATACCATGGAGGATTTCCACTGGGCCGGCGGCCTGCCCCGGCTGATGCGCGAGCTGGGCGGGCTGCTGGACACGAGCGCCCGCACCGTGGCCGGCGGCACCTTGCAGGACGCGATGGATGCGGCGGAGGACGTGCCGGGCCAGACGGCGATCCGCCCCCGGGCGTCGCCGGTGTTCCCGGTGGGCGGCCTGGCGGTGCTGCGCGGCAACCTCGCCCCGGGCAGCGCCGTGATCAAATTCGGCGCGGCCACCCCGGCGCTGCTGCAGCACACCGGCCGCGCCATGGTGTTCGACGGCGTGGCCGACCTCGCCGCCCGCATCGACGACCCGGCGCTCGACGTGGACGCGGACAGCGTGCTGGTGCTGCGCTACGCCGGGCCGAAGGGCGCGCCGGGGATGCCGGAAGCGGGCTACCTGCCGATTCCCAGGAAGCTGGCGCGGGCGGGGGTGAAGGACATGGTGCGCGTGTCCGACGCGCGGATGAGCGGCACGGCGTTCGGCACGGTGGTGCTGCACGTGGTGCCCGAGGCGGCGCTGGGCGGGCCATTGGCGCTGGTGCGGACGGGGGATCTGGTGCGGC
>CAXTPP010000196.1:0-4614 GCA_964246185.1 uncultured Acetobacteraceae bacterium | reverse complement strand
CACCCCGGCCCTCTCCCGCCCGCGGGAGAGGGAGCAGGGAGCAGGAGCGCGTGCAGGGTTTGCATTACGCCGTTGAAGTTGGTGAGAACGTCGTTGTTCCAGAAACGTATGACCCTATAACCAACAGCCTTGATCATGGCCGTTCGTGCCGTGTCAGCCGCGTCATCGTGCTGTCCGCCATCGACCTCGACCACCAAGGCAGCCTCGGCACAGCAGAAATCGACGATGCAGCGGCCAAGCGTGACTTGCCGCCGGAACTTGAAGCCATCCAACCAGCGATCACGCAAGGCAAACCAGATCGCCCGTTCCGCATCCGTCATGTCTTGCCGAAGTCGCCGTGCGTGAGGGCTGATGGTCCGCATGGCAATAGTATGCAAGCGATGCAAAATCCCCCCAACCTCTTCCTTCTCCCTCTCCCTCCTGCGGGAGAGGGCCGGGGCAAGGGGTTCTTTCCGTGCGCATAGCCATCGCCGGCCTCGGCACCGTCGGCGCAGGCGTCCTTCGCTTGCTGCATGACAACGCCGGCCTCATCGCCGCCCGCGCTGGACAGCCCATCACCGCCGTCGCAATCAGCGCCCGCGACCGCATCCGGGACCGCGGCGTGAGCCTCGACGGCCTGCACTGGGCCGAAAATCCCCAAGACCTCGCCAGCCTCCCCGGCATCGACGCCGTGGTGGAGCTGATCGGCGGCGCAGAAGGCCCGGCCCGCGCCCTCGTCACCGCGGCGCTCGCGGCCGGCCGTCCGGTCGTCACCGCCAACAAGGCGCTCATCGCCCTGCACGGCGCGGACCTGCCGCGGGCCGCCCCGCTCGCGTTCGAGGCAGCGGTCGCGGGCGGCATCCCCGTCATCAAGGCGGTGCGCGAGGGGCTCGCGGCCAACCGCATCAGCCGGGTCGCCGGCATCCTCAACGGCACCTGCAACTACATCCTCACCGCCATGCGCGAGCAGCGGCGCGAGTTCGCGGACGTGCTGGCCGAGGCCCAGGCGCTCGGCTACGCGGAGGCTGACCCGGCGACCGACATCGACGGCACGGACACCGCGCACAAGCTGGCCATCCTCGCAGCCCTGGCCTTCGGCCAGCCTGTCCGGTTCGATGCGGTTCACGTCGAAGGCATCCGCCGGGTCAGCGCGCTCGACATCGCCTTCGCCGACGAGCTGGGGTACCGCATTAAGCTGCTCGGCATCGCGCGGCGGACCGAGGCGGGCGTCGAGGCCCGGGTGCATCCCTGCCTCATACCAGTCAGCGCGCCGATCGCCCGGGTGGACGGCGTGTTCAACGCGGTGGTGGCCGAGGGCGACGCGGTCGGCCGGGTCATGCTGGAAGGGCGCGGCGCCGGGGCAGGGCCGACCGCCTCGGCCGTGGTGGCGGACCTGATCGACCTCGCCCGCGGCCGGCTCGCGCCAACCTGGGGCCAGGACACGCTGGAGGGCGAACCCAGCGTGCCGATCGGCCGGCACCTTGGCGCCTATTACCTGCGTTTGATGGTGACCGACCGGCCCGGCGTCATCGCGGACGTTGCCGCCATCCTGCGGGACCATGGCGTGTCGCTGGAATCCCTGTTGCAGCACGGCCGCAGCCCGGCAGAGGCGGTTCCCGTGGTGCTGGTGACGCACGAGGTCCGCGAGCACGCGATGCGCGCGGCCCTGCACAGCATCGCGGCGCTGGACACCGTGCTGGAGCCGCCCGCCTCCATCCGCATTGAGCCAGGTTGACAAGGACCGCACCTATGGAACGCCCACCAGAGATCACGAACGACCGCAACCTCGCCTTGGAGCTGTGCCGCGTCAGCGAGGCGGGCGCGCTGGCCGCCAGCCGCTGGATGGGGCGCGGCAAGAAGAACGAGGCCGACGGGGCCGCGGTGGAGGCGATGCGCCGGGCGTTCGACAGCGTGGCCATCGACGGCACCGTGGTGATCGGCGAGGGCGAGATGGACGAGGCGCCCATGCTCTACATCGGCGAGAAGGTCGGCTCCGGCGGCCCGGCCATGGACATCGCGGTGGACCCGCTGGAGGGCACCACCATCACGGCCAAGGGCGGCCCCAACGCCATGGCGACGGTGGCGCTGGCCGAGTCGGGCAACTTCCTGCACGCGCCGGACATCTACATGGACAAGATCGCCGTCGGCCCCGGCCTGCCGCCCGGGGTGGTGGACCTGGACGCGCCGGTCTGGGAGAACCTGCGCAACCTGGCGACCGCCAAGGACGTCGAGATCGGTGAGCTGGTGCTGTGCACGCTCGACCGCGACCGCCATGCCGAGATGATCGCCAAGGCGCGCGAGGCCGGCGCCCGCATCATGCTGATCGGCGACGGCGACGTATCGGGAGTCATCATGGCGGCGCAGGCGATGAGCGGGGTCGACATCTTCATCGGCACCGGCGGCGCGCCGGAGGGCGTGCTGGCCGCCGCCGCCCTGCGCTGCCTGGGCGGCCAGATGCAGGGCCGGCTGCTGTTCGAGGACGAAGCGCAAGCCGAGCGCGCCCGCGGCATGGGGGTGAGCGACCCGAAGCGGAAATACGACCTGGCCGAAATGGCGCGCGGCGACGTGATGTTCGCCGCCACCGGCGTCACCACCGGGCCGATGCTGCGCGGCGTGCGCCGCTTCGCCACTGGCGCTGTCACCCACTCGCTGGTGATGCGGTCCAAATCCGGCACGGTGCGCTACGTGGAGGCGCATCACAACTTCGCCACCAAGACCTGGCAGCCGAACTGAACGCGATCGGCCCGCCGCCGCCCGCGCTCGGCGTCGCACGCAGCGTCACGGGGCGGCGATGGATCTGGCGGGGCGGGGAGGAGCGCACCGGCCTGCAGCTGTCCCAGCGCGCCGGAGTGCCGGAGGTCGTGGGCCGCCTGCTCGCTGGCCGCGGCGTGACGGCGGACGCGGCGGCGGACTTCCTGGCGCCCACCCTGCGCGCCCTGCTGCCGGACCCGTCCGTGCTGGCCGACATGGACGCCGCCGCCGCCCGCCTGGCCCGCGCCGTGCAGGCCGGCGAGACCGTGGCGGTGTTCGGCGACTACGACGTGGACGGCGCCTGCTCCACGGCCATCGTCGCCTTGCTGCTGCGCGGCCTCGGCTGCCCCGTGCTGACCCACGTGCCGGACCGCATCCTGGAAGGCTATGGCCCGAACGCCCCCGCCCTGCGCGCCCTGGCTGCCCGGGGCGCGACCTTGGTGGTGTGCGTGGATTGCGGCACCGCCGCCGCCGAGCCGCTGGCCGCGCTTGCGGGATTGGCCGACGTGGTGGTGCTGGACCACCACAAGGCGGAAGGCCCGCCGCCGCCCGTGCTCGCCACCGTCAACCCGAACCGGCTGGACGATCGCTCTGGCCTGCGCGGCCTGTGCGCCGCCGGGGTCGCCTTCCTGGCCGCCATCGCCGTCCTGCGCGCCCTGCGCCGTGCCGGTTGGTTCGCCGCCCGTCCGGAGCCGGACTTGCGCGCGATGCTGGACCTGGTGGCGCTGGCGACGGTGTGCGACGTGATGCCGCTGACCGGGCTGAACCGCGCCTTTGTGGCGCAGGGCCTGAAAGTCATGGGCCGGCGTGAGCGGCCCGGCGTCGCCGCCCTGCTGGAGGTGGCCTCCGCGAAGGACCGGCTAAGCGCCGCCACGCTGGGCTGGGCGCTCGGCCCCCGCATCAACGCGGCCGGGCGGATCGACGAGGCGGACCTCGGCTTACGGCTGTTGCTGGCGGACGACCCGGTGGAGGCGCGCGCGCTGGCCATCCGGCTGGATTCGGTGAACCGCGACCGGCAGGAGCTGGAGGCTGCCGTGCTGGACGCAGCCCACGCCGCCGCGCACGCTCAGGCGGAGGCGGGCCGCGCCGTGCTGCTGGTGCACGGCGAAGGCTGGCATCCCGGCGTGGTGGGCATCATCGCCGGCCGCATCAAGCAGCGGCAGAACCGCCCCGCCCTGGCCGGCGCGCTGGCAGAAGGCCGCGTCAAGGGGTCAGGCCGCTCGGTGACCGGCGTGGATCTGGGCGCGGCGGTGCTGGAGGCCCGACGCGAGAGGTTGCTCATTACCGGCGGCGGCCACGCGATGGCCGCCGGGTTCAGCCTGGACGTGGACCGGTTGGCCGACTTCCACGCTTTCCTGGAGGATCGCCTGGCGCACGCCGCCGCCCTGCCGCGCACGCCGGACCTGGCCGTTGAGGCCACGGTGGCAGTTGGCGGCGCGGGGGTGGAACTCGCAGAGCAGATCGCCCGCCTCGCTCCGTTCGGCTCCGGCAACGAGGAGCCGGTGATCGCCCTGCCGCGAGCCCGGGTCGTGCGCGCCGACTGGATCGGCCGGGATGGCGGCACGCTGCGCGCGTTCGTGGAGGGGGAGGGCGGCGGCCGGCTCAAGGCGATGGTGTTCCGCGCCGCCGGGACTCCGCTGGGCCAGGCTCTGTCCGCTCCGGGTGCGCCGGTGCACCTGGCCGGCACGATCCGGGCGGAGGAATGGAACGGCACGGTTTCGGCCAGCTTCATCGTGAGCGACGCCGCGCCCGCCTGACTTGCCCCGCTTGACCTGGCGACCCGGCGGCGGCACATGACGCTTCGGCCCGTCCCGTTCGTCTAGAGGCCTAGGACACGGCCCTTTCAAGGCTGTAACACGGGTTCGAATCCCGTACGGGGCACCA
>CAXTPP010000195.1:0-4634 GCA_964246185.1 uncultured Acetobacteraceae bacterium | reverse complement strand
GGGTGGGAAGGCCCGCGCGCGTAAAACTGCACGGTAAGAAACGTGAACACGGACTAAATC
Source organism: uncultured Acetobacteraceae bacterium (assembly GCA_964246185.1). GTDB lineage: Bacteria > Pseudomonadota > Alphaproteobacteria > Acetobacterales > Acetobacteraceae > LMUY01. The sequence goes on along the minus strand of CAXTPP010000195.1, from coordinate 4,574 downwards.
CCTACAAATTGGGACCGTAGAGCCCGGTTTTAGTCCGCCTTCGACACGAACGGGCTGTTTATTGCGTGCAATCATTGCGTCCAATTGATATTGCACGCGATATAGGCATCGTGAAGGGATTCTTGCACGCAATAAACCGGGGTGCTAACGCGGGGGATGACTTTGCGTGCAATACATACATCGGCGGCTAGCGCGGGTGGATCAGACTGGATGGCGGGGTTTCTCGCCAGCCTGGAGAAGGATGACCTCGCGCCCGCAACGCTTCGCGGATACCGTTACGATCTGCAACACTTCCTCGCCTGGCATCAAAGCGTCCAAAACACTGCGTTCACCATCAAAGGACTTGCTGGGTATGATCTGATTGCCTACCGGCAGCATATGGTCGCCTCCGGCCGGCGGCCTGCCACGGTCAATCGCCGGTTGGATGCGTTGCGCCGGCTGTGCCGTTGGGCGCAAGCCACCGGGTCCTTGGTAACTGACGCCGCGCGGGATGTGCGGCCGATGCGCATGGTGCGCAATCAGCAGCCCGTTGGTCTGAAGGATGTCGAAGTTCATGCCTTGCTGCGCGCTGCCGGCGCCTCTTCACACGGACTGGCGGCGCGGAATTATGCGATGGTTCAGCTCATGCTGCAGGCAGGGCTGCGTGTTGGCGAAGTCGCGTCCTTGCAGGTTGCCGATATCGTCATGAGCGACCGCTCCGGTAGCGCGCGCATCCGTCAGGGTAAGGGACTGAAGGCACGCGATGTTCCCCTCAATGCAACAGCCCGCCGCGCACTTAAACAATTTCTGGAAGAACGAGGTCCAATAAACAAAGATAAGAAGGCAGCTCTGTTCATCAGCAGCCGCAACACGGCAATGCCGGTGCGCACCATCCAGGCCGTCGTCACGAGTGTGGCCCGCCGCGCGCGTCTCAAACGCGTGTCAGTCTCCGCGCACACGCTGCGCCACACCTTTGCCCTCGGTTATTTGCGGGATAATCCCGGCAAGCTGGTTGAACTCGCCAGCCTGCTCGGCCATGAGTCACTCGACACGACGGCCATTTATACGCGACCATCGCGTGACGATCTCGCAACTGACCTGGAGCGCTCGCATCTCAATGTCGATGGGTGATTCCGCGACGGCCGCCAGCCATACAGGCCGCGGAACATCGCTTCCGGCCGATCCGAGTGAGGACGAACTCGCGCAGTATTGGAGCCTCACGCCACAGGACCTGACAGTGATCTCGGAATGCCGCGGGCCGGATCATCGCCGCCGCTTTGCCCTGCAGCTCTGCGTGCTGCTTAACCAGGGCCACTTTCTTGAAGATTACCGGCACGCGCCGATCAAGATCGTAAACCATTTGTCGCGCCAGCTCGGTCTGGCGCCGGTGCTGTTTCTTGATCGACCGGGCCGGACCCAAACGGAGCGGGCACAATCGCTGCGCATTCGCCGTCATCTCGGAATTCGGAATTTTGATCGCCAGGTGGCGGCCGATCTGCGGGCATGGCTACGCCCGGCAGCTCTGGAAGGCAGAACCGCAACCGAGCTTGCTGCCCGTGCGCAGGATAAGCTGCGAGATTGGCATGTCATGCTACCAGCGGCCAGCACATTGGAACGGCTGGTTACCGCTGAAGTGACGCAGGCCACGACGGATTTATATGCTCAGATTTCAAGCAGGTTGCCGCAATCGCTCCACAAAGCCATTGACCTGCTGGTCGAAGTACCAGAGGGCGACGCGCGCTCCAGCTTGTTCCGGCTTAAGGATTACCAAAAATCGACGAGTGCAGCTGTGATTAAAGCCGACATCGTTCGGCTGCGTCTGATCGAGGAGTTGCTCGGTAATGGCGCAGGCCTGGACGAACTCGATCCGCAAATCATTCGTCAGCTTGGTCAACTCGGGCGACGGTATGACGCCGGCGATCTGCGGCGCTTTGCCAAGTCAAAGCGCGACGCACTCGTCGCCTGTTATTTGGTTGATGCCCGCAAGACGCTGATCGATCAGATCGTCGAAATGAACGATCAGTTTCTCACGAGCATGAACCGGCTCTCGCGCAATTCCGTCGAGAAGCAGCGCAAACCTCTGCAGCGCCGCGCCCGCGATGGTTTGCAGCACGTGCTCGGCGCCATTGACGATTTGGTTGCGGCCGATGGCGGCCAGACGCTCGATGCTTTCCGCGATGCGCTGGGCACCTCGGCCTTGATGGAAGCCGCCACGGCGTGCCGCGCATATGAAAGGCTGGAGGCGCGTGGCTACCTCGACGCGATGCTCGCGCGTTACAGCACGTTGCGCCAATATCTGCCGGCCTTCTTTGGGCTGCCTTTCAAGGCCGCAGCGGGTAGCGAGCCATTGCTCGGGGCCATAGAAATTCAACGCGCCCTCGATGCCGGCACCCGGGCGGCACTCACGACAGACGATCCGTATGGCTTTGTGCAAGCCGACTGGCGTCCCCACCTGGTCACAGACGCCAAGGCAGGCAAACAGCTCGATCGCGGCATCTGGGAAATCTCACTCGCCTTCGCTGTTCGCGATGCGCTACGTGCCGGCAGCCTGTTCCTGGCGGAGAGCCGAGAACATGTCTCGTTCTGGAACCTGGTTTACGATGATGAGAGCTGGCGGAAGAACAAGCAGGAGGCGTATCAACGTCTGACGTTGCCTCTCGATGGGCAGGCGTTCATCGACAATCTAAAGACGGAATTCGAAGCCGCGGCGCGTGCCGCCGAACAAGGCCTGCCCACTAACCGCTTCGCATCCATCGTCAATGGCCGGCTGAAACTCAAGCGGCGGGATGCGCTGGCGATCTCACATGCAGTGCTCAAATTGCGTGCAACCATCGCCGCCAGCCTGCCCCGCGTGCGCATCGAAGACCTGCTGCAGGATGTCGATGAATGGTGCCGGTTCATGAGCGCCTTTCAGCCACTCGGAGGCTACCAACCGCGCGGTGCTGATCTTCACCGCTCATTGCTCGCCACGCTCATCGCGCACGGCACCAATCTGGGTCTGGCCGCGATGAGCCAAAGCGTCGATACCCTCACGGCAGAGGCGCTACAGGACACCAGCCGCTGGTTCCTGCGTGACGCCACGATCAAGGCGGCCAATACCATTCTGGTCAACCACCACCACGGCCTGAAACTGAGCAGCATTTGGGGCGGCGGAGCCCGCTCCTCCTCCGATGGCCAGCGCTTCGCCGTTGAACGGCGCAGTCTTCTTGGCAGCCTCTACCCGCGATATTTCGGCTATTATGAGCATGTGCTGCAGCTCTATACCCACACCTCTGACCAGGACAGCGTCTACGCCACACAAGCCATATCATGCGGGCCGCGCGAAGCCGGCTACGTGCTCAGCGGCATTCTGGCCAACGACACCAACCTCGCCATCCGCGAGCACACGTCAGATACCAACGGTTTTACCGAACATCTCTTTGCGCTCTGCGCGCTGCTTGGCATCAACTTCATGCCCAGGCTGAAGGATTTGCCCGACCAGGTGCTCAGCCGTATCGACCGCGATGCCGATTATGGCACCCTGCAGCCGCTGTTCAGAGGCCGCATCAACATCGAACTCATCCTTGAACAATGGGATCAACTGGTCCGCCTCGCAGCATCGCTGAAAGACCGCCTGACACCGGCCCATGTCGTAATGCAACGCCTGGTGAACGCCAACGCATCTGACCGCCTCGCCGGCGCGCTGAGCCAGCTTGGCCGCCTGATGAAGACGTTGCATATCCTGCGCTACATCCAGGAAGAGCCGCTTCGTGATGCCATCCAGTTGCAGCTTAACCGCGGCGAATTCCGCCACATCCTCGCAAAGTCTTTATTCTTTGAAAACTGGGGCACGTTCCGCTCCGGGGACTACGAGGAGGTGATGAATAAGGCAAGCTGCCTCAGCCTCCTCTCAAATGCCGTTCTGGTCTGGAACACCGTCCATATCGCCGGCATCGTCGATCAACTCAGAGCCGCCGGGCATGTGGTGGAAGACGAGGATCTGGCGCGTGTCTCGCCACTGATCCATGCCCACGTCATTCCCAACGGCAGCTACTTCCAGTCGCCCCGCCGGCGCACCGGGGCCATCCCCGAACCCGTGGCCTGAACGAGAGGATATTCCGCATGGCAAAAGCCGAACCAGTGAACTGGCAGCCAATCAGCCAAATGCCGTTAATCGCCTCGGTGATCTCTACATCCTTGGCGGAAACGCGCGAGCACCTGGGCACGCTGACCAAAGCAAAAGGCCAGCCTCATGTCCTCGACGACGCGACTATCGATCGGGTTGAACGGGTCCACACCGAGCAGATGGAATTCGTCGGCATATACGACCAGCAAATCAACCTCTGGCGCTCCGAGAAACTCTCCCCGTCGCGGATTAGCGAACTGGATCGTATGGACACTCAGAACCAGCAGCTACGGGAGGTTACCAAGGCCGTGCTCGAGCTGGCCGACGAACTGCGCAAAGGCACGATCGACAGAGTTTTAGGCATGAGCGACTTTGATCTCGGCCTCCAGACCCTCCTCGCAACCAGCCCTACACGCAGCCGCTAAGCCTACCCATAATATTGCGTGCAATACGCTACCGTGCAGTTTTACGCGCGTGGGCCTTCCGCCCC
>CAXTPP010000194.1:0-4639 GCA_964246185.1 uncultured Acetobacteraceae bacterium | reverse complement strand
ATAGAGCACAGGATTCCTAATCCTGGGGCCGTGGGTTCGAATCCCGCCGGGGACAAATCCAAGGCATTCCCGGTTTGCATGACGGCGTGAAATCGGCGTTGCAGCTATATTTGCGCCGCCGGGACAAGCAAAACCTTGCTTTGATCGAGTTTTTCTGCCATAAGACACATATGCATAAAGGACCCAGCCCGGATAGTATCCGGGCTTGCAACTAAACGGCTAGGCTAACACCGTTCCGTTGCGTCTTTCCTGTGTCCCTGTTGCACAAAGAACATCATGTTTTTCAGTCGGGGCGGCGCGCCCCTTACCTATCGTCGTCTCGCCCGTGCCGAGCATGACCAGATTACCCGCCTTGACCTCGACCCATCGCAGGTTCAGCGCTTCCTCGGCCCACTAACTGATGTCATCGCCGCTACCAGGCGCGGCCCCGCCCATTCGCTCTTCGTCATCGACGCGGGCAGCGAGCCGGTCGGCTTCTACGTCGTCCATCCAGACCAGCGTGATGCTTCCTGTTGGTGGCTCGGCTGGCTGGCGTTGGACCGAGGCCAGCAAGGGCACGGACTTGGTCGCCGCGCGTTGCTGGACATCATCGCCAGCTTGCGGCGGCTAGTTGGTTGCCGACGAATCCGACTGCTGGTTTCAGCCGACAATGCTCCGGCGCGACGGCTTTATGCCTGCGCCGGATTTACCCAGGTCGGGCGGCATGGCGCCACCCAGGAACTCGTGCTGGAATTCAGCCTCGCGCGCGTAGGCCATGACGTCCGGGCAAAGGCTTACAGCCTTGCCCGAATCGCGGCTGGGGCATGCCGGGTGTTTCGCCATCGGCGCCTTCGGATGACGGCCGGGCCGCACGCAGCCTGGATGATCGGGGTGGAGCGCGGCCCGCCGTGCCTATGATGCCCGAGCTTGGGACGCCACGCTTGGAATGCCAGGTCTAGGACGCGCGCTTGGCCTTGTCGGCCTTCTCGGACCGCTGTTTCCAGAACAGCATGTCAGCTTCCTTGCTGAACATGACCCGCACTCCGCGCCCACCCTTGCTGACACGTATCTTGCCTCCATTGCGGGCGCGGTGGTCGGCGAGCCACTCGACAAGCTCCGGATCCTCTGCCGTACGGCCCTCGAATTCCAGGATGCCGGCAGGGTCATCCTCTTTGCGACGTTTCACCATCGGTGCGCGCCCCCTCGACGCGAGCCCTGTCTCTGAGTTGAACCACACGCAGTACAGCCCTGGTTACGATCCTGACCGGGACTGTGAACGCCGCGCTTGAATTGGCGGGAGCCGCTGAACATGCTTGATCCTGGGCCGCGGCAGCCCACTGCCGGACTGTCATGATCTACAATCTCAAGGTCTGCAAGCAGGATCAAGCCAGGCACGGCATCCGCAAGCTGGCCGGCGCATCCTGCCATCGAATTTCGACACACGGGATTCCCAATTATGCCGGAATAGCGGAGACTCCACCGTCACCTCGTCCGGAGTCGGCCTGCTTGTCGTCCCCTTCGCGTCCCTTGCGAACCCATCAGGCCCAGCTCGCGGCCATCGTGCAGGCCATCGCTGCCGGCGAGGCGTCCGGCGTCACCGACGTGCTGGCGGCCGTGACGCCCGGCGGCGGCAAGTCGCTGTTGCCGGTGATCGCGGCCGCCGTCCTTATTGCGGCCAAAGTCGTCGAGCGCCTCTGCTGGATCGTGCCGCGCGAGAGCCTTCGCCTGCAGGCGGAGGAGGCTTTCGCCGACCCAGCCTGGCGTGCCGCCCTGGGCCACGCCGTTTCGGTGCGGGCTGCCGACAACGCGCCCGATCCATGCCGCGGCCTGCAGGGCTACATCACCACTTACCAGAGCGTCGCAGCCGCACCCGACCTGCATCTGGCCGAGTTCCGCCGCCATCGCACGCTGCTGGTGGTGGACGAGGTGCATCACCTGCCTGCCCTGTCCGACGTGGCGCCCGACCCGCTGGCCATCGCTGGCGCCGATGCCGAGGAGGATGCCTCCGGCTGGAGCCGGGCCTTGCTCCCGTTGCTGGAGTGCGCCCAGTTACGGTTGCTGCTGTCCGGCACCCTGCAGCGGGCGGATGGGCGCAGCATCCTGTGGCTGCCCTATCGAACCGGCCCGCGCGCCAAAACCCGTGAAGTCGACCTGGCGGCGCCCGGTTGGGCCGTGGTGGGCTATTCGCGCGCCCAGGCCCTTGCAGAGCGCGCCGTACTGCCGGTGGTGTTCGGGGCGCTGGACGGGGAGGCGAGCTGGCTGGACGAGGCCCGCACGCCGGCAGGCCCGCACCGGCTGTTCTCCCACTGGCCGGTTGAGACGACCCGGCCGGCCCTGTTCACGGCGTTGCGCACCGGCTTCGCCGATCAGCTGCTGCGCGAGGCGTTCGATGCGACCCGCACGTTGCGGGTCGAACGGCGGCGGCAGCGCAGGTTGCCGCCGGGTGCAGAGGCACGCGGCCTGGGTAAGCTGCTCGTGGTGGCGCCCGACCAGACGGCGGCCCGGCGCTACGCCGACGTGCTGCGAGGCTGGATGCCAGGCGCGCAGGCAGGCGCCGTGCAGCTCGCCACCTCCGATGAGCGGGACGCGCACCAAATACTGGCCCGTTACCGCCTGCTGCCAGAACCGACGGTTCTGGTGACGGTCGCCATGGCCTACGAGGGGCTGGATGCGCCGGAGGTGGCGGTGGTGGCTGCCTTGACCCACATCCGCTCCCGCGCCTGGCTGGAGCAGATGATGGCACGCGCCACCCGGGTGGACCCTCACGCCGGCCCATACGCTGGGCAGCGCGCCCTGGTGTTCCATCCGGACGACCCCCTGTTCGCCCGCTTCCGCCACAGCGTGGAAACGGAGCAGGGCATGATCGCCAAGCGTCCGAAGCCGCTGCTGCAACGGTCCCTGCCCCAATGGCTGCTTGACCAGCTGGCGTCCACTGAGCGGGAGGAGCGTGGCATCGTCCCGCTGGAGAGCAACGCGCTCGCGATGCGCTACGGATTGCTGCAGCCCGGCCCCGACTATGCAATGCGCCGGCCGGAGCACGAAGCGGCGCAGACAGAGATGCTTGACCCACCATCCGTGCTGGAGCGCCGGCTCCGCCGGCGGGTCGGTGAGCTGGTGGCGCAGCAGGCTGTGGAAGACGAGACAGGGATGCGGCAGCCGCGCGGCGATGGCCTGTATCACCGATACAACGCCATCTTGAAACGGCGCACCGGGGACAAGCCGCGGGGAAGGATGACCCTGCAGGAACTGGAAGCCGCGGTCAGCTGGCTGGAACGCAACCGCCTTGCCGACCATTCCGCGCTGTTGGAAGGCGATCCGCGCTATGCCTGGACCGTAAGGCAGCGTGGCGAGTGGTCGCCGCCAACAGGACGTGCGGACGGCAAACCGCGTAGCGCGCCAGCCTTGTCAAAACGCTAGTGGTCCGATGCCAACGCGCACTTCAGCGGGTTGGCTGAATCGGCCCACCAAATCAGGCTAGTGCGCTGACACATACCGAACCCTCACAAGCGTCAGAGCACTAGAACGGGCACATCCAAACCGTTTCTAAAACGGATTGACATCTTGGCCGCCCATTGTTGGCGTTGACCAAGTCCTGGCGTATGTTGTGTTATATTGGGCCATTCTTACTCAGTTCCTGGCAGAGCGGAAATGAAAAAGGCTGTTTTTGTCGGAGCATGCGCGGCGGCTTACCTAGCCTGGCCCTACATCGCGCTATACCGGATCGGACAGGCCCTGCAACAAGGCGACGTGCCAACATTGACCGCCGATATTTCGTGGCCGTCCGTGCGTGAGGGACTGTGCGACGACATAGTCGAGGGAATGACCGGTCAGGGCGTGACAACTCAGGCTTCAGCCGATGAGTTGCCGCCATTCGGTTCCGGCTTCGTCAGCACCATGGCAACTGAGATGGTGGATCGGTTCGTGACACCAAGGCAGTTGTCAGAGAGCCTGAAAGACAGCCATGCAAGCTTTATGCAGTCAGGGACTGTGGTGCTGCGTTCGGCATGGTTCACCAGTCCGACCAGCTTTGAAGCGAGCTTTCACCTCAAATCGGACCAGCCAGGCACATCTCCTATACGAGTCAGGTTAGATCTGGTCGAGGCGAGCTGGTGGCCGCAATGGCAAGTCACGCGAGCCTGGATGCCAACAGGGATGCTGAAGCATCTCGAAGCGTCCAACTAAGCCGGCTCGATTGGCGGAGAGGGTGGGATTCGAACCCACGGTACGCTTGCACGTACAACAGTTTTCGAGACTGCCCCGATCGGCCACTCCGGCACCTCTCCATCCACGGGGATACCTTGCCAGACCTGGTCATGCAAACAGTTTGATCAATCTACAAGCCGTCAGCCGGCTAACGCGACAAGGTGACCTGGACGCCTCGCATGTCGAATAGGCAAGCACGCCGGACCTGTTGCAGCATGCGGTCGATGTGCAGCACGCCGGGGCCGAGAGCGTCAGCCAGCAGTTCCTGGGTCAGCGGCAAGGCAAACCGGTCGTCGCTTGCTTGGCCCGTTACGGCCAGACGGCTGTTGGGCCTCGGAATAAGGTGCGTCACGCGCTCATAAGCGGTTTGCCTACCAAGCCGCATGACTTGGTCGCATATGGCTGATACCGGTGAGCCTCACACCTGACCTGTTCCAGGTATGGGTAGCTGGTCGGC
>CAXTPP010000193.1:0-4663 GCA_964246185.1 uncultured Acetobacteraceae bacterium | reverse complement strand
ACCTTCCCGTTCCCGCCCGCCCACGATCTGCACATCATGGACCTGGTGCTGCGGGCGCAGCGCCAAGCGCGGCCAGGGCTGTCCCATGCCGCCTGACCACGTCCTGCCTCCCGACATCCCGGACGCTGCCGCGGCCTACATCGAGTCGATGCCGCCGGGCCGGGTGGAGTTGTTCAGCCTCGCATCCCTGGACCAGACCGGCGTCGCCTGCTGGAACGCCATCTTCCTCAACAAGGACGGCACGCGCTTCCATGGCGTCACCCCGCACGGCGTCGGCTACGGCGTCACGGACGCGGAGGCGATCATCGGCACCACGGGCGAGCTGGCCGAGGCGGTGCACTCCGCCGGCGCAATCGCCCGCTTCCCCCGCCGCATCGGCAGCTATGCCGCGTTGGTTGCCGAGCTGGGCGTCCGCGGCATCGCCGATCCGCTGACGCTCTGCCTGCCCGCCGGAAGCCCGGTGGACCACGACACCGTCATGGAATGGGTCCCCGCCCAACGCTGGCCCGGCGGCGAGGCCGTGCTGGTGCCGACGGAGGTCGCCGCCTGCTCGGTGGGGGACCTCACGCCGGGCTACCAGCCGTTCATCACCCCCATCACCAACGGGCTGGGCGCGGGACCGACACTGGATTTCGCCATCGGCCACGGGGTCTGCGAGCTGTTGCAGCGGGATGGCAACGGCCTGGGCTTCCGCGCGATGGACCGCGGCATCGTGCTCGATTTCGGCGAGGATGGAAGCGGCGGCCCAGCCGATGCGCGCACCCACGCCCTGCTCGGTCGGCTCAAGCAGCTGGGCATCGACGTGCTGCCGAAGTTCGCTTCCGACGAGTTCGGCATAGCCAACGTCTATTGCGTGGGCGGCGAGCGGGAGGCAGCGCCGCCGTTCCCCATAATGGTCACCGCCGCCGGGGAGGCAGCCTCGCTCGACCGGGAGCAGGCGCTGCGCAAGGCGCTGTTCGAGTTCGCCGCCGCCCGGGTCCGCAAGCGGTTCAGCCATGCGCCGCTGGCAGACATCGCTGCCGCGGTGCCGGCGGGCTACGCCGAGCGGTTCCGGAGCTACCATTCGCTGGACGGCGAGGAGAGCCGCGCGTTGCGGGCGATGATGGAGTGGTGCGCGACGGACACGCCCACCCTGCGCGGCTACCTGGCGGGCACGGTGCTGTCCCGCCGCGAAACCAGACGGTTCGACGAGCTACCCACCTGGGACGGCCCGCTCTCCGGCACGGCGTTGGTCGCCGAGTTGGCCCGGCGCTTCGCGGGCGCTGGCATGGAAATCCTGTTCGTCGATTTCTCGCCGCCGGATACCCGGGAGGTGCACGTGGTGAAGGCGATCGTTCCTGGCCTGGAGGTGGAGACGATGAGCTATCACCGCATCGGCGAGCGCGGCGTTCGCAAGCTGATGCAGCGCGGCTCGCGCCTGGCCGGCGTGGGCGCCCTGCCCGCCGGGGCCGCGCCTGTCCGCCTGCCCGCTGGCGCTGCGGAGCGGCTGGGCGGCCCGGCGTGGCTGGACGTGGCAGCGGTGGATCGCATCGTGGGACCGCTCTATCCGCTCTACCGTGAGCCGGAGGTGCACCACGCGCCCATCGCCCTGGAGAACCAGGTCAGCAAGGCGCGCGCATGACCCTGCGGTTTGCCTTCAACACCAACGGCGCGGCCCACCACCGGCTGGACGACGCGCTGACCCTGATCGCGGAAGCTGGCTATGACGGCGTGGCGCTCACGCTCGACATCCACCACCTCGACCCGTACGACCCCGACTTCCTGCTCAACACCCGCCATGTCGCGGCCCGGCTGCGGGCGCTGAACCTGGGCTGCGTGGTGGAGACGGGCGCGCGCTTCCTGCTGGACCCGCGCGCCAAGCACGAGCCGACGCTGCTCACCGCCGACCCGGACGGCCGCGCCCGCCGGGTCGATTTCCTGACCCGGGCGCTGACGGTGGCGGCCGAGACGGGCGGGGAGGCGATGAGCTTCTGGGCCGGCGTGCCGAAGCCCGGAGTGACGCGGGAGCAGGCGCGCGGATGGCTGCTGGAAGGGGTCGAGCAGGTCGTCCAGGTGGCCGAGGCGATGGGGGTCACGGCGGCGCTGGAGCCGGAGCCGGAGATGCTGGTCGAGACGCTGGACGATTGGCAGGCGCTCGGCGTGCAGGGCCTGGCGCTGGCGCTCGACACCGGGCACTGCCTCGTCACCGGCGAGCGGGACCCGGCCGCGGCCGTGGCGGAGTTCGCTGGCGTGCTCGGCACGGTGACGATCGAGGACATGAAGCGCGGCGCGCACATCCACCTGCCATTCGGCGAGGGCGACATGGACGTGCCCGGGGTGCTGCGCGCGTTGCAGGCGATCGGGTTCCGCAAGCTGGTCTGCGTCGAGCTGTCCCGCGAGAGCCACCGGGCGGACTTGATGATCCCGGGCGCGCTGGCTGCCTTGCGAGAAGCCCTCTCCCTCGGGGAGAGGGTTGGGTGAGGGGGGCCGCAGGCCCGTTGTCAGCCGTGCTGCACCCCTCACCCCAGCCCTCTCCCAAGGGGAGAGGGAAAAGCAAGCGGCGAAGGTCCTGAATGCGCATCTGCTTCGTCTCTCGCCGTTTCTTCCCAGCGATCTCCGGCATGAGCGTTTACGCGCTCAACTTGCTGCGCGAGCTGGTCGCGGCGGGGCACGAGGTCACCATGATCAGCCAGTACCGCGGCGACGCGTTCGGCGTGCGCGTCTATGGCGGCGGCCCGCCCCCACCCGTGCCCGGCGTCCGCGTCATCGGCCTGGAGCAGCTCGGCGAGCAGACCACCGGCGATTTCGAGACCGACATCGCGGCCATGAAGGCCGCCATCCTGGCCGAATACGCCCGCCGCCCGTTCGACATCCTGCATGCCCAGTACGGCTACCCAACCGGCTGGGCCGTCCTGGAGGCGTCGCGGGACATCCCCGTGCCGACGGTGGTGTCGATCCAGGGTGGGGACGGCCACTGGGTCGGCTCCTGCTGCGAGACGCACCGGCTGGCCATGGTGCGGGTGCTGGACCACGCCGGCGCGGCGCTGATCGGCTGCCGCTCCTTCGCCGACGAGGTGGTGCACCGCCTCGGCATCGACCCGGCGCGCTTCACCATCGTGCCCGGCGCGGTGGACACCTCCCGCTTCACGCCTGCCGCCCCTTTGGGCGCCCGCCCAGCCAAGGCGGCACCCGTGCTGCTCTACCACGGCCGGGTGGACGCGCGGAAAGGCGTGCTGGACATGCTGGACGCCCTGGCCCCGCTCGCGGCGGAGGGCGTGCCGTTCGAGTTGCTGGTGTCCGGCATCGGCCCGACCTACGACGAGACCGCCGCGCGCATCGCGGAACTCGGCTTGGGCGCGCAGGCCCGCATGACGGGGTACGTCGATTACGCCAACGTGCCGGACGTCTACCGCCGGGCGGACATCTTCGTCTCGCCCACCTACGCCGAGGGCTTCTCCAACACCATCCTGGAAGCCATGGCGAGCGGTCTGGCCGTCGTGTCCTGCCGCTGCGTCGGCGTGGTCGATTGCATCCGGGACGGCGAGAACGGCCTGTTGACCGAACCCGGCGACGTTCCCGCCCTGACCGCGGCGCTGCGCCGGGTGCTGACCGACGCGGCGGAGCGGGCGAGGCTGGCCGCGGCTGGGCTGGAGGAGTGCCGCCGGGTCTATTCCTGGCGGGCGGTCAGCGGTCAGATCATGCAGGTGTACGCTGCGCTGGCCGGCAGCTTCCCCGACCGGGATTGGTCGGTGGAACTGCCGCGCACGCTCTGCCGTTTCAGGCAAGAACCACACCTGCTCTGAGGCCCATGCCGACAGCCCTGTTCATTTCACCGCACCTGGATGACGTGGCATTCTCCTGCGGGGGACTGGCCGCGGTGCTGGTGGACCGGGGATGGCGGACCGTCCTGGCGACGGTGTTCACCCGCTCCGTCGTGCCCGCCACCGGGTTCGCGCTGGCCTGCCAGCTGGACAAGGGCCTGCCGCCCGACATCGACTACATGGCGCTGCGGCGGGAGGAGGACGCGGTGGCCGGGGCGATCCTCGGCTTCAGCTCGATCCGCTGGCTCGACCTGCTGGAAGCGCCGCACCGGGGCTACCACTCCGCCCCGGCGCTGTTCGGCCCGGTGCACGCGGAGGATGCCGTGGGGGTCAACCTCATCGCCCTCCTGATGGAGCTGTCGGCGGAGTTGCAGCCGGACTTGTTGCTGGCGCCGCAGGGCCTCGGCAACCACGTGGACCATCAGCAGGTGGCCGCCGCCGCGATGCGGAGCCTGCCCTTGGACCGCACCGGCTTCTACCGGGACACGCCCTACGCCATGCGCCAGCCGGACGCCGAACCGCTGCCCTTCCTGCCGCGCGGCGAGCCCAGCACCGTGCCGATCGCCGCCGCCCTGGACCGCAAGATCGCCGCGGCGCAGGCCTATGCCAGCCAGGCTGGCCTGCAGTTCGGCGGCGCGGACGCCCTGGGCAAGGCACTCGGCGGCTTCGCCTTGCGGGAAGGCGACGGGGCAGCGGCCGAACGCTTCATCGGCTGCCCGGTCAGCGCAATTGCCAAGGCAGGATAGCGGACAATTTCAATTCGGCTTCAGCGATGCTATCGGCAGCCATTCGCCGGACACATTGTGGGGCCAACATAGGCTGCGTCGTCTTGACGCTGCCTGTTCCCGCCGATTGGGTTGAAA
>CAXTPP010000192.1:0-4778 GCA_964246185.1 uncultured Acetobacteraceae bacterium | reverse complement strand
ACGCCAGACTCGACGCCGCCAGCATCATACAAACAGTCATGAACGCAGCAGGCTGCGACACAATCAAGCTGGCGGCTAGCCGATGAGCCGTGTTCCTGTCCTGCTCGCGTCCTTGCTGCTGGCTGCGTCCGTCGCGCGGGCGGCGGCGCCGGAGGCTGCAGCGCCCATCGCAGCCTTGGACAATGCCTTGATCGAGGTCATGAAGGCGGGCAAGGCCACGCCCTTCGCGCAACGCTATGCGGCGCTGCAGCCGGTCGTGGAACGGACCTTCGATCTGGACAGCATCCTGGAAACCTCCATCGGCGCCCGCTGGCAGAGCTTCACCCCGGCCCAGCAGCAAGACCTGCGCTCGGTGTTCACCCGCTTCACGGTTGCCAGCTACGTCAGCAACTTCACCAGCTTCGGGGGCGAGCGCTTCGAGATCGAGCCGGACACCCGAGCGATCGGCCCCGAAGAGGTGGTGTCCACCCGCATCGTCCCGACTGCTGGCGCGGCCAACCGGCTCGACTACGTGATGCGCCATTCCGAGGGCGGCTGGCGAGTGGTCGATGTGCTGCTGGACGGGACCATCAGCCGGGTCGCAGTGCAGCGGTCGGACTTCCGCAGCCTGCTCGGGGGTGGGCCGGAAGCGCTGGTGGGAATGTTGCAGAAGAAAGTGACGGACCTTTCCAGCGGTGCCAGCGTTCCGTGACAAAATGTTGCAGGTGACAACGCTCCTGGCGGTGCTGGCCGCCCTCGCGACCCTGGCCGGCCTGCTGCAGGCAGTGGTCGGCTGGTGGGCCGTGCGCCGGTTCAGCCGTGCCGACCGCGAGCCGGGCCTGTGGCGTCCGCCTGTCACCATCCTGAAGCCCCTGCATGGCGACGAGCCCCTGCTCGAACAGGCGCTGGCCACGTTCTGCAGCCAGGACTACCCCGCGTTCCAGATCGTGTTCGGCCTGCAGGACGCTGCTGACCCGGCGCTCCAGGTCATCCGTCGGCTGCGCGCGCGCTTCCCCGCCATAGACGTCGACGTGGTCATCGACTCGGCGCAGCACGGGGTGAACCGCAAGGTCAGCAACCTGATCAACATGTACCCGCGCGCCAAGCACGACCTGATCGTCATGGCGGACAGCGATATCCACGCCACGCCCGACTACCTGCACCAGCTGGTCACGGCGCTGGGCAGGAGCGGGGTAGGCCTGTCCACCACGCTGTATGCCGGGTTCGGCGCGTCCGCGACGCTCGCCGCCTGGCTGGGCGCCGGGCAGATCAACCACAGCTTCCTGCCAGGAGCCTTGCTGGCCCGGACCCTGGGCCGCCGCGACTGCCTCGGCGCCACCATGGCGCTGCGCCGGTCCATGCTGGAGCGCATCGGCGGGCTGCACGCCCTCGTGCACCATCTGGCCGACGACGCCGTCCTGGGCCGCCTGGTCACCGGCCAGGGGGAGACGGTGGCGCTGGCCAACACGGTTCCTGCGACCACGGTGCCGGAGATGCAGATATCGCAGCTGTTCGCGCACGAGCTGCGGTGGGGCCGGACCATCCAGTCGCTGGCGCCGGTCGGGTTCGCCTTGTCCGCCGTGCAATATCCCCTGTTCTGGGCCGCAGCGTCCGTCGTGCTCTCGGGGTTCCATCCGTTTGCCGCCGTCCTGTTCGGGGCGGCCTGGCTGGTCCGGGCAGGCGCCATGATCGGGATCGATAGGACGCTCGGGCTTGCCACGGCGCTGCCGATCTGGCTCTTGCCCCTGCGGGACCTTTTGTCCGTCGCCGTCATCCTGGCAAGCTATGGTGGCCGCCGGGTGGAGTGGCGCGGCCATGTCCTGCACATTTCGCCGCCGCGGCTCGCGGCAGGCAAAGGATAGAACATGATGAAGACGCTGTTCCTGCAGCCGCCCTCGCTCAGTGGCTTCGACGGTGGGGCCGGGTCCCGCTACCAGGCCAAGCGCGAGATACGCTCGTTCTGGTATCCGACCTGGCTGGCGCAGCCGGCGGCGCTGGTGGAGGGCAGCCGGCTGATCGACGCGCCGCCCGCCAACATGGGCATGGAACCGGTGCTGGCCGCCGCCATGGAGCATGACATGGTGGTGCTGCACACCTCCACCCCGTCCTTCGCGTCCGACGTGAAGGTGGCGCAGGCGCTCAAGGACGCGAAGCCTTCGCTGAAGATCGGCTTCGTCGGCGCCAAGGTGGCGGTGCAGCCGGCCGAGAGCCTGCAGCAGGGCAACTGCATTGACTTCGTGGCACGCAACGAGTTCGACTTCACCATCAAGGAAGTGGCCGAGGGCCGCGCCTACAAGGACGTGGACGGCATCAGCTTCCGCGACGCGAACGGCGCCCTGGTGCACAACCGCGACCGCGCGATGATCGAGGACATGGACTCGCTGCCGTTCGTGACGGACGTGTACCAGCGCAACCTGCGCATCGAGGACTACTTCATCGGCTACCTGATGCACCCGTACGTCTCGATCTACACGGGCCGCGGCTGCAAGTCGCACTGCACGTTCTGCCTCTGGCCGCAAACGGTCGGCGGGCACCGCTACCGCACGCGCAGCCCGGCGCACGTGGCGGCCGAGATCGCCCATGCGCAGAGGATGTTCCCGCAGGTGCGCGAGTTCTTCTTCGACGACGACACCTTCACCGACGACCTGCCGCGCGCCGAGGCGATCGCGCGGGAGCTGGGCAAGCTGGGCGTCACCTGGTCCTGCAACGCCAAGGCCAACGTGCCGCGGGACACGCTGAAGGTGCTGAAGGACAACGGGCTGCGGCTGTTGCTGGTGGGCTACGAGAGCGGCAACCAGCAGATACTGCACAACATCAAGAAGGGCATGCTGATCGACGTGGCCAAGCGGTTCACCCGCGACTGCCACGAGCTGGGGATCAAGATCCACGGCACCTTCATCCTCGGCCTGCCCGGCGAGACCCGGGAGACGATCGAGCAGACGATCAAGTTCGCCACCGAGATCAACCCGCACACCTTGCAGGTGTCTTTGGCCGCGCCCTACCCCGGCACGTTCCTGCACAAGCAAGCTTTGGAGAACGGCTGGCTAAGCGCCGAGCACGCGGAGCTGACCGACGAGACCGGCATCCAGATCGCGCCGCTCGACTATCCGCACCTGTCGCATGGGGAAATCTTCGACAGCGTCGAGGTGTTCTATAAACGGTTCTACTTCCGCGCGCCCAAGATCGCTTCCATCGTGGGCGAGATGGTCCGCAGCCCGCAGATGATGAAGCGGCGGCTCCGCGAGGGCGTGGAGTTCTTCCAGTTCATGCGCGACCGGAACAAGGCGGCCTGAACCCCGACCGCCGGGTCATCATATCGGCCGACGATTTCGGCCTGTCGCTGGCGGTCAACGAGGCGGTCGAGTTGGCCCATCGGCATGGCATCCTGAGCACGGCGAGCCTGATGGTGGCAGGTCCTGCGGCGGCGGACGCGGTGGAGCGGGCGCGGCGCTTGCCCAGTTTGCGGGTCGGGCTGCACCTCGTGGTGATCGAAGGCCCGGCCGTGCTGCCAGACCCGGCGCTGCTCGGTCCGGACGGACAGTTTTCGTCCGATCAAGTGCGGCTCGGGATGCATTACTTCTTCCATCCGGCAGGTCGCCGGCGGCTGCGGGCCGAGATCGCGGCGCAGTTCGCGGCGTTCGCGCGGGCCGGCCTGCGGCTGGACCACGCCAACGCGCACAAGCACATGCACCTTCACCCCACGGTCGGCCGGCTGCTGATCGAGGAGGGCCTGCGCCACAACCTGCCTGCCGTCCGCATCCCGGCCGAGCCGCCTGCCCTCATCGCGGCCGCGGGCGGGGCGGCAGGGCTTGGCGCGCACCTGCTGTTCCGCTGGTCCGGGCTGCTGCGGCGGCAAGCGCGGCGGGCGGGGCTGCGGACCAACGACCATGCGTTCGGCATCGCCTGGAGCGGGCATGTGACCGCCGCCCGCCTGCTCAGCCTGGCCCCGCTGCTGCCAGCCGGTGTGAGCGAGATATATTTCCACCCGGCGGCAAGGCCAGACCCGCTGCTGGGCCGGCTGATGCCGGGCTACGAGCACGAGGCGGAACTGGCGGCGCTGCTGGACCCGGCCGTGGCGGCGGCGCTGCCTGCGCGGACATGCCACTCCGGCGGTGCGCCGGAGGCAGGCGCGGGATAGCTGGGCCGGTTAGCCCGGGCGGCGCGACGCAGGCTTGTTCTCGAACACCAGGTTGGCGTTCTGCTGCTGTGCCGGCGGCATGGCGGCATAGAGCGGGGCGAAGGCGGCAGCCAGTTTCTTCAAACCGGTGGCATGCGCGTCGGCGACCGTTGCATAGGATTGGATGTCATCGACGGCATCCATCGTCGCCAGCTTGTCCTGACGGGCCTGCATGGCAGCCACGAGCGCCGCAGCATTGTCCTGCATGACGCCGGCAACCGCCGCCCACATGGCCTCCTGGTCCGGAGTGATGCGGAGCTGGTCGTGCAGCCGCTTGACCCTCGATCCGACATCCTCGGTCGGCATCATGGAACCTGGCCGAACCGAACCCTTCGCAGGCTGGACGGCTGCGGCGGGCAGGGCGCCAAGGACCTGCGCCGGGCCAAGCAGGACCATGGCGCACAGGCACGCAGCGGCGGGCGAGACATGGTGTTTGGCGAATTTCATGAAGCCATCCTTTGCAGTGAAGCGGGGTTGCGGCGTCGCTGGAATGAAGGTGCTGCCTTAGTGATGGCCGCCTCCCCCGCCAAGGAAGCCGCCCCCCCCGCCAAGAAAGCCGCCGCCCCCCCCGAAGCCGCCCCCGCCAACGACGCCCCCGCCGACGCCGAAGCCGCCCCCGCGA
>CAXTPP010000191.1:0-4788 GCA_964246185.1 uncultured Acetobacteraceae bacterium | reverse complement strand
GGTGCGGGAGGGCGTGCGGGACGGCTCCCCGCTGGCGAGCGCGCTGGGCAACCATCCGCGCTCGTTCCCGCGGCTGTACATCGGCCTGGTGCGCGCCGGGGAGGCCGGCGGCACCCTGGCCGCTACGCTGGAGCGGCTGGCGACGCTGATGGAGCGCGAGCGCAGCCTGGCCAGCACGGTGCAGTCGGCGATGATCTACCCGGCGCTGCTGCTGGCCGCCGCCATCGGCTCCATCACCCTGCTGCTGACCGAGGTGCTGCCGCAGTTCGTGCCCTTGTTCCAACAGAACGGCGCGTCGCTGCCGCGCTCGACCCAGCTGCTGATCGACCTTGGCGATGCGGTGTCGGCCTACGGGCTGTGGGCGCTGGCGGCGGCGCTGCTGGCCGGGTTCGCCATCCGGCAGGCCTTGCAGCGCCCAGGCCCCCGGCTGGCGGCGGACCGGCTGCTGCTGCGGCTGCCGGTGGTAGGCGGGCTGGCGCGCGAGGTGGCGGCGGCCCGGTTCACCCGCACGCTCGGCACGCTGCTCACCAACGGGGTGCCGCTGATCGCGGCGCTCGGCATCGTGGCGGAGGCGATCGGCAACCGCGCAAGCGCGGCGGCGGTGGAGGCGGCGACCCGCTCGGCCAAGGACGGCGCAGGCTTGTCGGCCCCGCTGGCGGAGGCGGGGGTGATGCCGCTGCGGACCATCTACCTGCTGCGCCTGGGCGAGGAGACCGCGCAGCTCGGGCCGATGGCGCTGCGGGCGGCCGAGATCCACGAGGAGAAGACCCGGCTGGGCGTGTCGCGGCTGGTGTCGCTGCTGGTGCCGGTGATCACCATCGTCATGGGGGCGGCGGTGGCGGGTATCGTGTCGTCGCTGCTGCTGGCGATGCTGAGCCTGAACGATTTGGCCTCGGGATGACCCTCTTGCCTCTCCCTCTCCCGCTGGCGGGAGAGGGCCGGGGTGAGGGTGGCCACGCAGCAGGTTTCGGGTGCGCGGCTCCCCTCACCCCACCCTCTCCCGCAAGCGGGAGAGGGCTTTCAGAAAGAGGTTTCACCCTCCTCGAAATGCTCGTCGTCCTGGCCGTGCTCGGGCTCACGGTCGGCCTCGTCGTCGTCCGCGGGCCGCTGCGCAGCGCCGGGCTGGACGCCCGCACCGCCGCCAGCGTGCTCGCCGGCACGCTCCGCGCCGCCCGCAGCGAAGCCATCGCGCGTGACCAGCCGGTGACCGTCACCGTCGCCGGCAGCACCGTCCGGGTCGGGGCCGCCCCGCCGCACGCGCTGAGCGCCATCCTCCAGTCCGCCCATCCCATCACCTTCGCGCCCGACGGCACCTCCGGCGGCGGGCGGATCGGCGTCGCGGCCGGGCCGGTGCGCAAGGTGGTGGCGGTGGACTGGCTGACCGGCCGGGTGAGCATCGCGGATGCGTCCTGACGCCAGCGACGGCTTCACCCTGCTCGAGGTGCTGGTCGCCTTCATCATCGCCGCCCTGGCGCTGGCCGCGCTGTTCAGCGGCGGCTTGGGCGGGCTGCGCGCCGCGGCCACCTCCGGACGGTATCTCGAAGCTGTCTCGCGCGCCGAGTCGCACCTGGCCACCGCCACCGTGGGCGACGCGCTGGCCCCCGGGGACCGCCAGGGAGACGAGGGCAAGGGCTTCCACTGGCACGTCCGCATCACCCCGGCGCAGGCCGGCGCAGCCGATCCCGGGTCGCCCGGCAAGCCCGTGCTGACGCTCTACACGGTCAGTTCCGCCATATCCTGGAGCGAGGACGGCCGGACCCGCACCGTGCAGCTCGACACGCAGCGCGTGGCCGCCGCACCGGCCGCGCCACCCTGACGGGCTGGCGTTCCGTGCGAGAGTCTGGTCAACCGGCATCCAGCATGAGGACGAACCCGAGCATCCCATGAGCGAGCGTCCGCTCTCCCCGCAGCGCGCCCCCGAGGACGCGGCCGAAGCCTCGCTGCGGCCGCAGGTGCTGGCCGAGTTCATCGGCCAGAAGGCCAGCCGCGAGAATTTGCGCGTGTTCATCCACGCCGCCCGCGGCCGGGCGGAGGCGATGGACCACGTGTTGCTGCACGGCCCGCCGGGCCTCGGCAAGACCACGCTGGCGCAGATCGTGGCGCGCGAGCTGGGCGTGGGCTTCCGCGCCACCTCCGGCCCGGTGATCCAGCGCGCCGGGGACCTGGCCGCCATCCTCACCAACCTGCAGCCGCGCGACGTGCTGTTCATCGACGAGATCCACCGGCTGCAGCCCGCCATCGAGGAGGTGCTGTATCCCGCGATGGAGGACTTCCAGCTCGACCTCATCATCGGCGAGGGGCCGGCCGCCCGCTCGGTGCGGATCGACCTGTCGCCGTTCACCCTGGTCGGCGCCACCACCCGCGCCGGCCTGCTGGCGCAGCCGCTGCGGGACCGGTTCGGCATCCCGCTGCGGCTGGTGCTCTACAGCCCGGCGGAACTGGAGCTGATCGTGACGCGCGGGGCGGAGAAGCTCGGCCTGCCGCTGACCAAGGAGGGGTCCGCCGAGATCGCCCGGCGCTCCCGCGGCACGCCCCGCATCGCCGGCCGGCTGTTGCGCCGGGTGCGGGACTTCGCCGCCGTCGCCCGCGAGGACGGCGAGCATAGCCCGGTGGACCGGGAGGAGGCGGATGCGTCGCTGACCCGGTTGGAGGTGGACCGGCTCGGGCTGGACGCGATGGACCGCCGCTACCTGCGCCGCATCGCCGAGCACCACCATGGCGGCCCGGTGGGGGTCGAGACGCTGGCCGCCGCGCTGAACGAGGCGCGGGACACGCTGGAAGACGTGATCGAGCCCTACCTGATCCAGGAGGGGCTGGTGCTGCGGACCAGCCGCGGCCGCATGCTGGGCGAGCCTGGGTGGCGTCACATCGGCCTCGCGGCGCCCGTCGCGGCCGCGCCGTTGCTGGACCTGCTGGGGCCGGAGCCGTGAAGACGCCGCACACCATCCAGGTCCGCATCTACTACGAGGACACGGATGCGGGCGGCATGGTCTATCACGCGCGCTACCTGGCGTTCGCCGAGCGCGCCCGGACCGAGCTGCTGCGCGACGCCGGGGTGCCGCACGAGGACCTGGTGCGCAAGGAGGGCATGTTCTTCGTGGTGCGCCGTGTCAAAATGGACTATCTGCGCCCGGCACGGCTCGACGATCTGCTGACCATCGCCACCGACCCCCTGGAGCTTGGCGCAGTGACGGCGCTGCTGCGGCAGGATTTCTCGGTCGGCGGACAGGCGGTGGCGCGGCTGGAGGTGCGGCTGGCGTGCGTGCGGGGGTCCGATGGACGGCCCGCGCGCGTCCCGGCCCGGTGGCGCGCGGCGTTCGAGGAGGTGCGGAGTGGATCAAGCAGTTAACGCGGCCAGCGCGGCGCCGGCAGGATCGGACCTGTCCATCCTGGCGCTGTTCCTGCAGGCGGACATCGTCGTGAAGATCGTCATGCTGCTGCTGCTGCTGGCCAGCGTGTGGGTGTGGGCGATCGTGTTCGAGAAGGTCGTCTCGCTGCGCCGCGCCACCCGCCAGGCCAACGCGTTCGAGGACAAGTTCTGGTCCGGCGGCAGCCTGGACGAGCTGTACGACATGGAGGGCGCCAAGCCGACCAACCCGGTGGCCGCGGTGTTCGGCGCCGCCATGGGGGAGTGGCGGCGCTCCGCCCGGGTCGCGGGCGCGGACATGACGCGCGGCGGCGTGAGGGAGCGGGTGGACCGCGCCATGGCGGTGACGGTGAGCCGCGAGATGGAGCGAATGGAGCGCTGGATGACGTTCCTGGCCTCGGTCGGCTCCACCGCGCCGTTCGTGGGCCTGTTCGGCACGGTTTGGGGCATCATGCACTCCTTCGCCGGCATCGCCGCCAGCAAGAACACCAGCCTGGCCGTGGTGGCGCCGGGCATCGCGGAGGCGCTGTTCGCCACCGCCATCGGCCTGGTTGCGGCCATCCCCGCCGTGCTGGCCTACAACACCATCAGCACCGACCTGGCACGCTTCGCGGCCCGTCTGGAAGGTTTCGGCACCGAGTTCGGCGCCATCCTGTCCCGTCAGTCCGAGGAGCGCGCTTAAGGCATGGCGATGCAGCTGGGCGGCCGTAACCGCGGCCGGGGCAGGGGCCACTACCGCCCGATGGCCGAGATCAACGTGACGCCCATGGTCGATGTCATGCTGGTGCTGCTGGTGATCTTCATGATCACCGCGCCGCTGATGACGGCGAGCGTGAACGTGGACCTGCCCAAGGCCAGCGCCTCCGCCCTCACGCCGGAGAAGGACCCGATCACCGTCAGTGTGCAGGCCGACAGCAAGGTCTATCTCGCCAACGACGGCATGGACCTCGGTGACCTGGTGGCCCGGCTGCAGTCGCAGGCGCAGTCCGACCCTGACCGGCGCATCTACGTGCGGGGCGACAAGGACGTGCCTTACGGCCGCATGATCGAGGTGATGGGCACCATCCGGCAGGGCGGCTTCAACAAGGTGGCGCTGCTGGTGGAGCAGACCGACGCCGCGCCCGGCGGCACGACGCCGGGCACCGCGGCCCCCAGCGTGCGCCCGGCCGCTGCCGCGCCAGCCGCTGCCGCCACATCCAACTCCGTCGCGCCGCCGCCGCGCCGGCGCTAAGCGCCATGGCGTGTAGCATTACTGGCCTTGTGTTTGACATGCTGGAAAGTAAGTCTGGGCTCTGCCCAGGCCCGCAAGTCTGGGCTCTGCCCAGGCCCGCCAAAGACCTGAGGCCTTTGGAAACCGTTTGATTATGCAAAAGGATTCCAAAGGCTCGCCTTTGGCGGAGTCCAGAGGCAGAGCCTCTGGC
>CAXTPP010000190.1:0-4905 GCA_964246185.1 uncultured Acetobacteraceae bacterium | reverse complement strand
CACGCTCGCTGCTACCGTCATCTTCTGGCTCAGCAAATGAGTCCTGACCCTAGCGCGCCAATTCTGTGCGGAAGCATTGAACTTCGGCGTTGTCGTTCCGCCCAGCAGAACCGTCATGCTTTCAGACCAGTCATCCCGTTCTGTTAGCTGATACAGAAGCTGGTCAATACCGGCAGAAAGCTTACCACGCTTCTCTCCTGGTTGTTTGCTTTTATCAAACCATTCGAGAATCTGACTTTTGATGGCGACTCGCTGCCCCGTTAACAAAATCTGCTTACCTTTCATGCGTGCAGCGAGAGGCGCCACATCCGCTAGCATACGGTATTATGACGACTATGTAGGCCGATTACCCCCTCCGACGCTAGAGAGCGGTCTCCTTGGGTGACGAGCTGCGAACGGTAAGCAGATCGGTAGCTACCCACCCTTGCCGGCCAATGCGCTAGACAGCTTCAACGTTCGCTTTCGGGCGGTGGGGGGCGCAAACCAAATGACCGCGATGAGGCGCAAAGCCCAGGCTCTCCATTGGTCAGAGGAGTATGTTGCTGGGCAGCGTCTCGAACGGGTTCTGCGCTGGCACACCCAATGGGGTGAAGTGACGGAGATTTTGCGTCAGCACAATCAAGCCCCGGTTCAGTGCCGTCGCAGCGATCGCGAGATCTGCCAGTCCCGGGGCATGTCCCTGCCCGAGCACATAATCTGCCAGCGGCCCGATGCGCCGTGCCGTTGCAACATCGACGGGCAGAACTCTTCTGGCATACAAGTGAAGCACCGTCTCCAGCCATCTCGTTAGGCGCTTGGCCTTGGCGTGGGCACCCGTGCGGAGACAGCGCGCTATGCCCTGCTCAATCTCCGCTACTGTGATCACCGACAGGTAAAGACCTGCGCTGTTCCGATCCATCCAATCTCGAACGTCTTGCCGTGGCACGGCCTTGGTCGGGGCAGCCGCAGAAAGAACGTTGGTGTCGACGAGGTACAAGGCTCAGAGATCGTTCTCGCGAAGGCTTCCATGGCGATCGGGCACGTCCTCAGGCTCCAGTTTAGCCTCCATCAGAAGCCGGCCGAACGATGGAACCTGTGACAAGCGCTGCCACTCCTCGAAGCTGACAATGACCGCTTCTGGTCGGCCGTGCCGGGTGATGATGGACGGCTCACCCTGCCGGGCTTGGTCGACGACGGCCGACAGCGTCGCCTTGGCATCGCGCAACTGGATTTCCTGCATAGCGCCTCTCCCGTGACCACAGTAGTTCGCAATCTACGGAACGCCGAGCCGGGCGGCAAGCTCGGCTCGGTCTTATTGTGAGGTAAGAGGCAGCTTAGGTTCAAACCTCGGTAGCTTCTGACAGGGTCAGCACGTCCTCGGCATCGACGCCCAGGCAGCGCACCGTGCTCTCCAGTTTGGTGTGGCCGAGTAAGATCTGCACCGCGCGTAGATTCCCAGTCCGCTTGTAGATCAGGGCCACTTTGGTGCGCCGCAGGCTGTGCGTCCCGTAGGCGGATCGTCCCAGCCCGATGCTCTCGACCCACTCGCCCACCAAGCGCGCATACTGCCGCGTGCTGATGTGACCGTCGGCATCCGTCCGGCTGGGAAACACGAAATCCTGCAGCCCACCCCCGCGATGCGTCAGACAGGCAATCAGGCTCTCCCGGGTCTGTTGGGTCAGCTCGAACTGCACGGGCTTCCCTGTCTTCTGCTGCACGATGGTCGCGCGGCGCCGGGCCGCGGCGTTGATGACGAGTTGGCCGATGCGCAACTGCACGAGGTCGCAACCGCGCAGCTTGCTGTCGATGGCGAGGTCGAACAGCGCCAAGTCACGGATGCGGCCCTCGCGCTGAAGAGTGAGGCGGATGGACCAGACCTGTTTGGGCTTGAGGGGCGGCTTGGGTCCGACAAAGGCGCCCTTGTTCCAGGGCACAACGGGTCGGATAGTTGGAGCTGCGGCTTTCGGCTTTGGGGGCTGCATGACGATCTCCTGAACCGCGGGATGGCGGCTGGAGGTTGATCACTGGCCCTCATGACTGCGGCCTAGCCTATCCGTGGAAAGCGGCTGGGGCAGCGTCCGCTTTGGAGAAGCTGACCCGAACGCCTGAACGTCCAAGATGCGCGCAAAGCGGCCCGGGAGTGCCGATGGCGCCAAGGATGGCAGACACCCCAAACCTACTCCGCAGCCAGAGCCGGCCTTCCTTCAACCAATGCCTCGACCAGCCTCCGGTCGGCCGAAGTCGCCGGGTTGTAGACGATCAAGCTGAGGTCCGGCCGGCCGTCCACGGCGAACGCGGAATACTCCAACGCCATCGGCCCGAGCTGGGGATGGCGCAGGTGCTTCACCCCGTCGCCGTGCCGCTGCACGTCGTTGTCGCGCCACAGGGACGCAAACTCAGGACTCGACCGGCACAGCTCCTCGACGAGCGGCGCCACCTCTGCCTCGGCGCCCGCGCGCGCCGCGTCGATCCGGAAGGCGCCCACGACGAAGCGGGCCACGGCGTCCCAGTCGAACTGCGCGGCGCGGATGCAGGCGTCGCAGAAGATCATGCGCAGGATGTTGCGCTGATCGGGCGGCAAGGCGCCGTAGTCGGTGAGCACGGCCGCCGCCGCGCGGTTCCAGGCGACGACGTCCCACGTCGCCGTCCTGACGATCGCAGGGCTGCAGGCCAGCGCGTCGAGCAGGCGCTGCAGCCGCGGCGTGATCGCGTCGCCGCCGCGGTAATGGACTTCGGGCAGGCGGCCGAGGCCGAGCAGGAACAGGTGCTCGCGCTCGACCTCGGTCAGCGTCAGCGCCCGCGCGATGCGGTCGAGCGCGTCCGCCGAGGGGTTTCCGCCGCGGCCCTGCTCCAACCAGGTGTACCAGGCGGCGCTGATGTCGGCACGCTGCGCCACCTCCTCGCGGCGCAGCCCCGAGGTACGCCGCCGGCCGACGGCGAAGCCGAACGACGCGGGATCGAGCTTCGTGCGCCGGTTCCTGAGATAGGTGCCCAGCGAGTTGCTGTCGGGCACTGCGGCACACCCTGTTAGCGGTTACACCATGATAATCTCCCACCTTTAACAGCATAGGCGGCGTGCTCACAATGGTCCGACGAGGATTTTGGAGGTTCAGCCCATGCATGTGTTCGTAACCGGCGCGACCGGATGGGTCGGCTCCGCCGTGGTCGAGGAGCTGATCGGCGGCGGCCATCAGGTGACGGGCCTTGCCCGCTCCGACGACAAGGCGGCCGCGCTCGCCGCCGCCGGGGCGGAGGTGCTCCGCGGCACGCTCGACGACCTCGACGCGTTGCGCAGCGCCGCGTCGGCGGCGGACGCGGTGGTCCATACCGCGTTCAACCACGATTTTTCCAGGTTCGCCGAGAATTGCGAGCAGGACCAACGCGCAATCGAGACGATGGGAAGCGCCCTGGTGGGAACAGGCCGTATGCTCCTCGTCACCGGGGGCGTGGCGCTGCTGGCGCCCGGCCGGCTTGCGACCGAGGCGGATGTGGCGCCAAACGTCCCTGCCTTCCCCCGCAAGTCCGAAGCGGCGGCAAGGGTGCTGGCGGAGCAAGGCGTGCGCGCCACCACGATACGGCTCTCGCCGTCGGTCCATGGCCTCGGCGACCATGGCTTCATGGCGATCCTGATCGGCCTGGCGCGTGAGAAGGGCGTGTCGGCCTACCTCGGCGAGGGCCTGAACCGCTGGCCCGGCGTGCACCGGCTGGACGCAGGGCGCCTGTACCGGCTGGTGCTCGAGCAGGGCGCGACCGAGCCCGCCTACCATGGCGTCGCCGACGAGGGCGTGCCGTTCAAAGACATCGCCGAGGTCATCGGCCGTCAGCTCGGCCTGCCGGTCGAGTCCCGGGCGCCTGAGCATTTCGGCTGGTTCGCCGGTTTCGCGGGCGCGGACATGCCGGCGTCGAACGCACGCACCCGATCGCTGCTCGGGTGGGAGCCGACTGGCCCAGACCTGCTCACCGACATCGACCAGCCCGGGTACTACGCACCATGACGACGCAACGCCCTCGCGCGCAACGCGACCGTGGCTTTGAAGCGGAAGCGGAATGACCGGCGCATCCCTGTCCCTCGACGGCAAGCGCGTGGTGGTCATCGGCGGCGGCTCAGGCATCGGCTTCGCGGTCGCCGAGCTGGCGTGCGGGTTGGGCGCCGACACCGTCGTCGCCTCAAGCCGCGCGGCGACCGTGGATGCGGCCGTCAAGCGCTTGCGCGGTGCGACGGGCGGCATCGTGGACCTGCGCGACGAGCCCGGCGTCGCCGGGTTCTTCAAGCAGCTCGGCGCCTTCGATCACCTGGCGATCACGGCGGGCGACTGGGGCGGCGCGATGTTCGCTCCCACCGCGGGGATCGACCTCGCGCAGGCGCGCGACGGCTTCGCGGTGCGGTTCTGGGGCGCGCTCGCAGCGGCCAAGCACAGCTGCGGCACGATCGCCCAGGACGGCTCGATCACGCTGACGAGCGGCATGCTCGCGCATCGGCCGATCAAGGGCGCGCCGGTGGCGACCGCCGTGGGCGGGGCGGTCGAGCACCTGGCCCGTGGCCTCGCGGTCGATCTCGCTCCCGTGCGGGTCAATGCCGTGTGTCCGGGCATCGTCCTTACCGAGCACGTGACGCAGGCGATGCCGGAGGCGAGGCTGCGGTCGTTCGTGGCGCCGCTGCCGGCGCCACGCGCCGGGTCGCCGGCGGAAGCCGCGCAGGCTTACGTCTACTTCATGCTCAACGGCTACGCGACGGGGCAGATCCTGCCCGTAGATGGAGGCGGCCTGCTGGTCTGACGCCAACGGCCTTCGAGGGTGACCTATCAAGAGCAAGGCTGGTCTCCCCCTGCGTGCCCTTCCAATGGCCTGAAGGAGGCAATCGGACCCATGAGGCCACTCCGCCCAGACCCGCCAAAGGCCCGAGGCCTTTGGCGGAGTCCAGAGGCA
>CAXTPP010000189.1:0-4931 GCA_964246185.1 uncultured Acetobacteraceae bacterium | reverse complement strand
GATGGCCGCCAGCGGGTTCTTGCGCTCGAACGAGGAGGCGAGGCTGAACGAGCACGGTGCTGCCGGACCAGTCGGTCAGCACCACCGCCCGGCCCAGCAGCATCGCCTCCGCCGGCACCAACCCGAACCCTTCGCTGCGATGCAGGGAGAGCACGATGTCCGCACAGGCGGTCAGCGCTTGGTTGTCCGCCGGGGGCAGGGTGCGCGTCTCGAACCGGATGTTGCCCGCCCCGCCTGCCGCCGCGCGCAGCCGGGCCAGATCCGACGCATAGGCGGCCGCGTGCCCCACCTTCATCACCAGCACCCGGTCCGCCCGCTCGCCGAACGCCTCCCGGAACGCCGCGATGGCCGCCAGCGGGTTCTTGCGCTCGAACGAGGAGGCGAGGCTGAACGAGCACAGCGCCACCACGGCCCCAGCCGGCAGCCCGAACGCCTGCCGGTCCAGCGCGGACGGCGCGGGCGGGCGGGCGGCCACGCAGTACGGCACCACATGCACCCGCCCCGGCAGCAGCGACTCCAGCGCGGCGGCGGTGAAGCGCGACGGCGCCCAGACCTCGTGCACGAACCGCGCCCCCACCGCCCAGTCCGGCGGGGCCACCGGCAGCTCCCACGCCCAGCAACCGATCACCCGCCTGCCGCGCAGCAGCCCCCGCGGCAGCCGCAGCAGCGCCGCAGCCACGTGCGGCGCGTTCACGTGCAGCACCAGCGGGGCGCCCGGCGGCGGCGGGCCAGCGTCCTGCACCGGCATGTCGTCGGCTTCCCCGGGCAAGGACAGGCCGGCGCGCAACGGCCAGGCCGGCATGCCCAGTTCAGCCAGCCCCGCCAGCATCAGCCTTGCGCCCTCGCCCAGCCCGGAGGCCCGGCCCAGCTCGCCGGCCACCACCAGGCCGTGCCGGGCAGGCGGCGGCGGCTGGTCCGGCCGGGGCGCCAGAAGCGCCGTGCCGTGGGCCAGGAGGCGGCGGCGGCCCCCAGCAGGCAGCGCGCGCCAGAGCCGGTGCAGCGGGTGCAAGCCGCCGGGCGGTGCTGCCGGGTCCATGGCCCGTTGTGCCGCCAGGTGCGCCGGGGAGCAACCGCGCCCGGCCAAGTTGCCGCCCGGCCGCACCCGTATAGGATGCCGGCCATGCCCGCCGCGCCCCCCGCATCCGCCGTGCTGCCGCACTTCGACGTGCGACTTGCGCCACCGGACATCAGGCCCTGGCTGGCCGGCAACACCGGCGTGCCCGGCTTCACCAGCTTCGACTCCGGCCGTCCCGGGCCGCACGTCACCGTGGTCGCGCTGGTCCACGGCAACGAGCTGGCCGGCGCCATCGTGCTGGACGCGGCGCTGCGCGATGGCCTGGCGATCGAGCGGGGCCGGCTGACCCTGGGGTTCGCCAACCTGGACGCCTTCGCCCAGTTCGACCCGGCGCAGCCCACCGCCTCCCGCTTCGTGGACGAGGACCTCAACCGGGTCTGGGACCGTGGCCTGCTGGACGGCCCCCGCCGGTCACGCGAGCTGGACCGCGCCCGCGCCATGCGCCCGGCGCTGGAGCAGGCCGATGTCCTGCTGGACCTGCACTCGATGCTTTGGCCTTCCGACCCGCTGCTGCTCAGCGGCCCCACCGCCAAGGGCCGCGCGCTGGCGCAGGCGATCGGCACGCCGGGCCTGGTGGTGGCCGACCACGGCCACGTGAGCGGCCCGCGGCTGATCGACTACGCCCCGTTCATCGGCCCCGGCCAGGCCGCCGCCGTGCTGGTGGAGGCGGGCCAGCACTGGGAGCCGGACACCGTCGCCTGCACCCGCGCCGCGCTGGACGGCCTGCTGCGGCATGCCGGCCTGCGGCCCGGCCCGTCCCCCGCTGTGGGCCAGCCGGCTTCCACCCGCCGGGCCGAGGTGACGGTGGCGGTCACGGCCGCCACGGCGGCGTTCGCCTTCGTACGGCCGTTCCGCGGCGGCGAGGTGATCCCCTGCCGTGGCACCTTGATCGCGCTGGACGGCACGGCCGAAATCCGCACCCCGCACGACGACTGCATGTTGATCATGCCCAGCCTGCGCCCCAGCCGCGGCCATACCGCCGTGCGCCTGGCGCGCCTCCTCTAACGCGACCGGCTTCCCTATATGGTGCACCGCACCAGCCGGAGACTGCCCCGTGCCCCTCAGCCCCCCTGTCGCCCGAGACCTCGCCCATACCCGCCGCATCGAGCTGCACGGCTATCACCGGGCCGACGGGCTGTTCGACATCGAGGCACGCCTGACGGACACCAAGACGCGCGGCTTCGCCAACGACGACCGCGGCTGGATCGAGCCCGGCGAGCCGCTGCACGGCATGTCCATGCGCATGACGGTCAACGAGGACATGGAGATCGTCGGCTTCGAGGCGGCGACGGACTACAGCCCCTACCGCATCTGCTCCGAGATCGCCCCCAACTACGCCAAGCTGGTCGGCCTGCGCGTCGGACCCGGCTTCCTGCGCGCGGTGCAGGAGCGTGTGGGCGGGGTGCACGGCTGCACCCACCTGCGCGAGCTGATGCAGCAGATGGGCACGGTGGCGTTCCAGACGCTCTATCCCGTGCTGATGAAGCGCAAGCAGGCCGCCGCCCCTGGCAGGCCGCCGATGCTGAACACCTGCTACGCCTACCGGGAGGACGGGCCGGTGGTGCAGCGGCAATGGCCGGAGCATTTCCGCACGCCCGAGTTCGCACCCGCGTCCTGATCAGGCCAACGGCCGTTTAGCAAGCCAGGCCAGAGGCTCTGCCTCTGGACTCCGCCAAAGGCAGAGCCTTTGGAATCCTATTATTCAATAAACGGTTTCCAAAGGCCTCAGGCCTTTGGCGGGTCTGGGCAGAGCCCAGCCTGGCTTAGTTCCAGCGCCCGGGCGTACACCACCCGCCGGGGCAGCCCGGTCGAGCCGGCCACCAGCGCCGCCGCATCCTTCACGCTGCTGGACGCCAGCGCCGCGCGCAGCTGGGCGTCCAGGCCCTCGGCGTCCTCCGAGTCGGGCGGGGCAGGGCCGACCGCCACCGTGATCTCGCCGCGCGCCGGATGCACGGCGTAGTGCGCCGCGAGCGCCGCCAGGCCGTTCCGCCGCACTTCCTCGAACCGCTTGGTCAGCTCCCGCGCCACCGCCGCCGGGCGGTCGCCGAACGCGGCGTGCAGGTCGGCCAGCATCTCGGCCAGGCGGTGCGGCGCTTCGTGCCACAGCAGCGTGGCCTCCAGCCCAGCGCGCTCGGCGGCGCGCAGGCGGCCGAACGCGGCGGCGCGGGCCGCGGAGCGGGGCGGCGGGAAGCCCAGGAACAGGAACGGCTGCGGCGGCAGGCCGCTCAGCACCAGCGCCATGATTGCGGCATTGGCGCCAGGCACCGCGCCGACCGGCAGGCCCGCCGCCAGCGCCGCGCGCACCAGGCGGAAGCCGGGGTCGCTCACCAGGGGCGTGCCGGCGTCCGACACCAGCACGACCCGCCTGCCCTCCCGAACCGCGTCCAGCAGCGCCGGGGTGCGGCCTTCCTCGTTGTGGTCGTGCAACGGGGACGTGGCGGCCTGGATGCCGTAGGCGGAGAGCAGCCGCGCCGTGACCCTGGTGTCCTCGCACAGCAGCAGGTCCGCCGCCCGCAACGCCTCCAGCGCACGCTGGCTGATGTCGCCGAGGTTGCCGATCGGCGTGGAAACCAGCACAAGCTGGCCACGTGCCGGGCTGGATGCGGGATCGGCCAGCAAGTCCCCAGCCGGCACGTCCTCGGGCGGTTCGTCCGTCACACCCATCGGAGTGCCGATCGTGATGCGCCAAGCTGTCCCACTGCTGCTCCTCGGTCCCCTGCTGCTGGCCGGCTGCGCCCAACCCGACGCCGTGCCGCTGCCGGCCGCGAGCCAGGCTGCCCCGCCGCCGCCCGCCAAGATCGCGGCGCTGCTGCCGCTGACCGGGTCGAACGCGGCGCTCGGGCGGGATTTGCTGAACGCGGTGCAGCTTGCGCTCGGCCCGGACGGTCCGCAACCGGACGTGCGGGACACCCAGGGCACGCCCGCCGGCGCTACGGCCGCCACGCAGGCGGCGGTCGCGGCCGGGGACACGCTCATCATCGGGCCGCTGACCGCGCCGGAGACCGCCGCAGTGGCTGCGTCCGCCAACGGCCTGCCCGTCCTGGCCTTCACCTCGGACCGGCAGCAGGGCCGACCCGGCGTGTGGGCGCTCGGCATCACGCCGCAGCAGCAGGCGACCCGGCTGGTGCAGGCGCTCGCCACAGCCGGCAAGGTCCGCATCGCCGCCGTGCTGCCGGACAACGCGTTCGGCAACGCCCTGGCCAGCGGGCTGACCGACGCCGCCATGGCCGCCGGCGACCCGGCGCCCACCATCAAGCGCTACCCGAACGGCCGGCTGCCGCAGTTCGACACCGCCCTGAAAGGCTTGTCCGACTACGCCAGCCGCCAAGCCCTCGCCGCCGACCTGGCCACGCCGGATGCCGACCCGGCCGTGCCCCCTCCTACGCCAGCGCCGCTGACGCCGCCGCCGTTCGACAGCCTGCTGCTGGCGGAAAGCGGCCCGGGCCTGCGCACCGCCGCCACCAGCCTGCCCAAATACGGCGTGGCCCCCCCCGAGGTGCAGGTGATCGGCCCCGCCACCTGGGCGCGGGAGGCGGCCAACCTCGGCGGGCTGACCGGCGCATGGTACGCAGCCCCCGACCCGGCCGCGCGCACCGGGTTCGAGCAGGCGTACGCCGCCCGCTTCGGCGCAGCGCCCCCCGGCATCGCCGACATCGCCTACGACGCCGCCCAGGTGGCCCGCACCGCCGCCGGCAACCCCGCCGTGCTGACCCAGCCGGGCGGCTTCCGCGGCGTGGACGGGCCGTTCGCGCTGCGGCCGGACGGGCAGGTGGCGCGCGGCCTGGCCGTGTTCTCCGTGCAGCCCGGCGGCGCGCGCCTGACGGAGCCCGCGCCCAACGCCGTCGCGCCCAACAGC
>CAXTPP010000188.1:0-5183 GCA_964246185.1 uncultured Acetobacteraceae bacterium | reverse complement strand
GGCCAGGGCGGCGGGCGGGTTGCGGCCGACGATGAGGGCGCGGGCGTCCGGACGGGCGGCGGCCACGAGCGGCCACACCTCGTCCATCAGGAACGCGATGCCGTCCATGTTGGCGGGCGAGTCCATGACGCCGGTGAAGACGATCGTGTCCGCCAGGGCGCGCGGGGGCGGGATGGCGGCGAAGTAGCCGAGATCGACGCCGGTATCGATGGTGGCGACCGAGGCCAGGCCGTAGCGCCGCCGCAGCGCGTCCGCGTCGCGCGCGGAGACGGCGATGACCGTGTCGTAGCGGCGCAGCGCCTCCGCCTCGAAGCGCCGCATCTTGCCCGCCTGGCTGCGCCAGACGAGCTGCCACGGCCCCCGGGCGCGGGCGGCGTGGCGCTCGAAGATTTCCGCCTCGACGTTGTGGGTGAACATGACCGAGGCGGCGCCTGTGCCAGGATCGAGCACGGCGGCGTGCGGGAAATCGGCCACCACCAGGTCGGGCCGCCAGGTCCTGATCGTGTCCGCGATGGCGGCCCGTCCTGCCGCCGAGCGGTCCGCGGCGACGCCCACCGGCAGGGAGGACGCCAAGGCCGCCGCGCGTCGCCAGCGCGGGACGGGGCGGGACGGCCAGGAGACGAACGAGTCGCAGGCGGCGTCGATCTCGGTGCGGAACTGCTCGGCCTCGGCAGGGGCGGGCGATGCGAGCGCCACCTCGAACGCGCCGCCCTTGAGGCCGCGCAGGATGTTGGCCGTCCTGATCTTGCCGCCCTCGTCCATCGGGAACAGGAAGCGCGGGCTGATGAAGAGCAGGCGCGGCCGGGTCACCAACAGACGCCTTGGTAGGCGATCCCCGGCTTGGCTTCGAGGGCGGGGATGCTGGCAAGGTCGAACACCGTGTGGCCGTCGAGTGCCGCCAGCAGCGCCGGCTGGTCCTCGGTGCCCACGTGGCCGATGACGGCGAGGCGGCTGCCGTCCAGCGCGGTCGCCACGTCGTCCGCCAGCAGCCGCTCGATGTGGGGGATTTCGCGGTCGATGTAGCTGCGGTTGCTGCCCATCAGCAGCGCCACCCGCACGTGGCGGTCGTAGATGCGCAGGTCGAAGCCGCGGCCGATCAGCTTCTCCGCCAGCACGACGAAGGGCGACTCGCGCAGGTCGTCGGTGCCCGGCTTGAACGCGAGGCCGAACAGCGACACCCGCTGGCGGCCTTGGCGCAGGATGGCGTCGTACACCCGGTCCACCACGGCGGCGTTGCTGGGCAGCAGGCTCCCCAGCAGCGGGGCGGCCACGTCCCTGCTGCGGGCGAGCGAGATGAAGCTGCGGGTGTCCTTGGGCAGGCAGGAGCCGCCGAACGCGAAGCCGGGCCGCAGGTAGGCCGGCGACACGTTCAGGATGCGGTCCTCGCGGAACAGCCGGAACGCCTCGCGCGCGTCCACCCCGTAGGCCGCCAGCACCTGGCCCGCCTCGTTGGCGAAGGCGAGCTTGACCGCGTGATAGGCGTTGGACAGGTACTTCACGCTCTCGATGACGCGGTACGGCGCCACATGGACCGGCGCGTCGATGCCGGCGTACAGTTCGCGCAGCACGGGCGCGTCGTCGCCGGAGCGGGCGCCGATCAGCGTGAAGGGCGGGGCGTGGAAGTCCCGCACGGAGGTGCCTTCGCGCAGGAACTCGGGGTTGCTGTAGTAGCTGAAGCCCTCGCCGTGGCGGTGGCCGGACTCGCGCTCCAGGATGGGGATGACGCGCTCCTCCGCGGTGCCCGGCGGCACGGTGGAGCGCATGATGACCGTGTGGGGCGAGGCCTTGTCCCGCAGGGCGCGGCCGATCAGGGCGGACACCTGGTCCACCGCGTCCATCGAGACGCTGCCGTTGGGCGCGCTGGGGGTGCCCACGGAGATGAACGTGACCTCCGACCCGGCGATTGCCGCCGCCGCGTCCTCCGTCGCGCGCAGCCGGCCGTCGCGGACGCCCGAGGCGATCAGGCCGTCGATCTCGGCTTCCACGATGGGGGATTGACCGCGGTTGAGCATGGCGACCTTGTCGGGGGAGACATCGACCGCGATGACCTCATGCCCGGCGGCGGCGAGGCACCCGCTCGCGACGACGCCGACGTAGCCTGCACCAAAGATGGAGATTCTCATGCGGGGCATGATAGGGGCAAATGGTCTAAGGATCACTTACCAAGGGTGAGCGGTAATGTCTCGGCCTGGAGATTGGCTCCCTGGCGGGGAGCGGAAGGTCCGCTCCAGAGCGGCAGCGTCGGAATGCGGATGTTTGTCCGAAGGCAATTTAGCCGGAAGCGGACCTGCAACATTTAGACAAGAAACAGATAAGCTGACTTGCGCCGGCCGGACGGCGGTGTCAGCAAGCTTCCTGATATCGAACCTTGCCCTGTTTTGTGAAATAGCTTGACATACAAGTTGGCTATTCCAGGCGTACCTTAGTGCCCGTTTGAGAATGCGGATGGGTCGGCTTAGTAGGCCTTTTACGCCTCGGCTGCGCTAGAACCAAGCCACAAAACCCTTAGTATCGCGGTTGCAGTCTTACCCGCTGGAAGCGAAGATTTCTTCTCCAAACCTCAACCGTCGCATTCTCAAACGGGCACTTAGTGAACGTGCTCACAGAACCAAGTATCTTCCGCAAGACAAGTGAACATGACTCTGCGCCAATTGTTGACAGGCAAGTTCAGGTTGTTACTTTTCTCCCGCAGATACTCGGCGTATTCGTAAGAGTTATAGATTTAAAGTGTAGTCCTTCTTGTCACGATGGTTTCGGGGAGATCGGCTCCAGCCTCAACGCCGAACCGCTCTGCCAGTCGATATTCCGCAAAATGGGCCTCAACGCGGCTCTTCTCCGAGATAGACCAATCCATTGGTGGAGAGACATAATATTCGATAACAGGCGGAGTGTCCGGGACCACCCGAGCGGCAACCCACTGCTGACTGAAGAACTTGTCATCGTCGAAATAGGGATGCAGGGTTTGCCCTTGGGGCGTTGTTGAAAAGGTGTCCAGCTTCTCCGAATTGCAGTCACGGCAGCACGGGATCAAATTGCCCGGCATTACCGAATAGAGTGGGAAATTTGCCTTGGGCACATAGTGATCGAGCGTGCGGACCTGGCCGATGTCGCCGCAGAGTGGACATTTGCCGTTGGCTGTAATTTTAAGTTCGTCGTAGAGACGCCGCGCCGGCTTGTCCGCTGGCACGAAATATTGCGTGTAGAGCTTGATGAGGTCAGATTTGCGCAGGTTGCCGTGAACTAAAACGTCGTCGGCGCCATTTGCAATGCGGGGGAGGTTGTAGAGCGACGCAGCCTGCGCGCTGGCTCGAAAGGCGGTTTGGATGGCAATGGCGGCTGGATTTGTAATCTGGGAGCGATAGTTGGCTTGAGTGGCAGTATTACCTACTCCGTTGATGGATTCGGTTAGGGCGGCGCTGAAATCAAAATTCGGAACGGCTAAGCGACGCATGATCTATTGCTTGCCTCGACCGTGCATGAGTGACCGAAGAATAGCGCGACCTTCAAAACCTACCTGCTGATTGAAAACGTTAAGCGCCTGTTCATAGGTCAAAGTTTGTTCAGCTTCTTTGGCAAGCAAGGCATTGAAGCCTGACTTGGCAACTTCAAGTCCAAAGACGTCACGGGTCAAAAGACCGACATTCTCGCCGAATGTTTCGCTGTCAGGACGGGACGAGGAAGATGCCAATCCCACCCGTATGATCTTCCACACGCAGGATTTCGGGACTTCCTGGAGGACCACGGGCGAGTGCGTTGCGACGATCGCAACGGCATTGCGGTCGTTGAGCAATTCACTGAGGCTACGGATCAGTGCGGATAAGAGCGGTGGATGAAGGTGGCTCTCGGGCTCATCAAAGAGGACGAGGGTCTTCTCTTCCAGGCGTGCGACAAGTTTGGTGATGGTCAGAAGGACGATCGCGTGACCTGAACTCATTCGTCTTTGGAGGGAAAGCGCCGTCTCCCTGCGCTGCTCTCCTTCTAACTCGCTTAAGCTTACAAGGTTCATGTTCGCGAAATTGTCGTCGCTTTCCAGCGTCTGGATGGCGGACAGCCAGCGCCGACGCTTTCCTTTCTCGCTCAGACAAATGTCCAGACTCTCAATGAGTTCGTCATAAAGCTCGTTAAGCGATTTGAGTATCGCACCGTCTTGATCGGCGTAACTCTTGAGGCCAACGTAGAAATAGCAGGTTCCCTTGGTCGGGTCAGTCTGTTCCTCGGGCGGATTAAATGGGTCGAAAGCGCTGAAGGAAATGGATACGACGCTGCTGAAGTAGTTGGAACCGATCGGTGTGAACCCTTTCCAACCGCTACTGACTTCAAACCGCGCACCCTCGGCCACGCCGTGCGTGACAGACCAGATCATCGCGTTGAGCAAACTTGTCTTACCAACGCCATTGCGGCCGATAAGTGCGTGGATGTTCGTGCTTGGCTTAGAATGAGCCGATACCGTGAAGGGAAGCTGATAGCCGGCGCGATTGGGGCGAGGATCAAGCGTGAAACGAAAATCGAAATCTGTAACCGGAACGCCGCCCGTGAGGACGCGCCGAAACTGGTCCTCTAACGCGTTCAAGGACAAGGAACGTAAATGCGATATTCTGAATACCTTCTCCTCTACGGCGATCCTCAGTATTGCGTCGTCGAAGACAACATCGCGAAGGCCAGTTAAAAAGGCTGCGCGGTAGATTTCGGAGAGCTCGTCGCGGAGTTTGACGTAATACTCCACATCCGTACCGACCGAAAAATAGCCTTCCGGCAACTTCGAGAACGGCTCCAAAATCGTCGTGTATGTATCGACCGCCTCAGTTTGCCCGATAAATCCGATTCTTACATTGGCCAAATCATGTCGAATGCCTTGCTCATCAAAGGCATGGACATAAAACATCGTCACGAACGAATAGTCGTTCCAGTGGTCAATTTGAAGAAAAACGACGTTTTGGCCGCTCGATGGCGGCGCACTGTTTCTCTGAATGACATGAAAACTGATCATGGGTTCAGCGGTTTTCCGTATGGTATATTGATGGTCCTAACCAACCACACAATTTTCTCTAGCGCGAAAAGGGCAACTTTCGAATGCCGACCACTTCAGCATAATGTCCAAAATGGCGCAAGCCGGCGTAGAACTCTGCTAATACCAACCGTCCTATGCTTTGACTGTTTTGGTCCATGGTGCGGCTGTGACGGAT
>CAXTPP010000187.1:0-5333 GCA_964246185.1 uncultured Acetobacteraceae bacterium | reverse complement strand
GGCCCGATCCTGTTCGCCGGCGAGCTCCATGATGGATGACGCCCACCTGCGGCTGGCGGAGGCGCTGGTGTTCTCTAGCGCCGAGCCGGTGCCCGTCCGGGCGCTGCAGCAATTGCTGCCGCCCGAGGCCGACGCGGCCGCGGTGCTGGCGGCGCTGCGGGACCGGCTGGACGGTCGCGGCGTGACCCTGGTGGAGGTGGCGGGCGGCTGGCAGTTCCGCACCGCGCCGGACTTGGCGGCCTTGCTGCGCCGGGTCGTGCGGCAGCCCCGCCGGTTGCCGCGGGCCGCCATGGAGACGCTGGCCATCGTCGCCTACCACCAGCCGGTGACCCGGCCGGAGATCGAGGACATGCGCGGCGCCAGCCTGTCGCAGCAGACCATGGACGCGCTGCTGGAAGCCGGCCTGATCGCCGCCACCGGCCGGCGCGAGGTGCCGGGCCGCCCGACGCTGTGGGGCACCACGCCTGCCTTCCTCGCCCAGTTCGCGCTGCGGGACTTGCGGGACCTGCCCAAGCGCGAGGACCTGCTGGTCGAGCCGCCGCCGGCCGTGCCGGCCGTGGAGGAAGCGCCCGTGCCTCCCGCCGTGCATCCCGCCCTGGGTTCCGGCGGTTTCACACCCTAGATAGGCCGTGCTACAGGCTGTTCCGGGAGTGCGGCTGCCATGTTCGATTTTGCCTGGTCCGAGATCGCCCTGATCGGCGCGGTGGCGCTCGTCCTGATCGGGCCGAAGGACATGCCGGTCGCCATCAAGGCCGTCACCACGGCGATCAAGAAGGCGCGCAAGATGGCGGCGGAGTTCCAGGGCCACGTGGACGAGATGGTCCGCGAGTCCGACCTGCACGAGGTGCGCGACCAGATCCGCGAAATCCGCTCCATGGACATCCGCGGCGCAGTCGCCCGCGCGGTGGACGGCGACGGCTCGGTCCGCAAGGCGTTCGAGGACCCGATGCGCACGCCGCCGCCGGTCGTGACCACGCCGGTGGAGGCGCTGCCCGAGCACACCATCGCTGCTCCGGTCGCCGCCCCGGCTGATGCCGTGCCCGCCTTCGTGCCGCTCGAGCCCGTCGGTGAGATCAAGCCGCCGCCCGCCTTCATCCCGCCCGAAGCGGCGCACGCGGCCGGCGCGCCGGCCCAGACGCACGGCGCCTGACCGGACCGCCTGGAATGTCCTCCGCCGCCGGGAAGCCCGAAGACACCATCAACGACACGCCGATGCCGCTGATGGCGCATTTGCTGGAACTGCGCCGCCGGCTGATGTGGGCCGGGCTGTCGTTCTTCATCTGCTTTGCGGTCTGCTACCATTTCTCGACGCAGATCTACTCGTTCCTGGCCCAGCCGCTGGCCGACATCCTGCAGTCCCGCTCCGGGCAGGACCGGCGGCTGATCTATACCGCGCTCTACGAGGCGTTCTTCACCTACCTGAAAGTGGCGCTGTTCGGCGGCGCGTTCCTGGCCTTCCCTGTGATCGCGACGCAGATTTACATGTTCGTGGCGCCGGGCCTCTATCGCAGCGAGAAGCGGGCATTCCTGCCGTTCCTGATTGCGACTCCCGTGCTGTTCTTGCTGGGCGCGGCGCTAGCCTATTATTTCGTGTTCCCAGTGGCTTGGCGCTTCTTCCTCTCGTTCGAGACGCCGAACGGCGCGGGCGGTCTGCCGATCGAGCTGCAGGCCAAGGTGGGCGAGTACCTCGACCTGGTGATGAAGCTGATCTTTGCGTTCGGCATTGCGTTCCAGCTGCCGGTGCTGCTGACGCTGCTGGCCAAGGTCGGCATCGTGACGCAGGCCGGCCTGCGTAAGATGCGGCGCTACGCCTATGTCGGCATGTTCGTGGTGGCCGCGATCCTGACGCCGCCGGACGTGATCACGCAATGCGGCCTGGCCCTGCCGCTGATCGCGCTCTACGAGATTTCGATCGTTGCCGCAGGATTGGTGTCGAAGAAGTCGGTGGATACGTAGGTCATCACAGCCGATTGGGAATATCCGAGGCTACGAAGTATATGCCGGTGACAACGACGTCAGACTGCTCCTGGATATAGGAAAACCAATACGGCCCTTCCTTGGTCCAAAAGCGCCCTGCGGCAGCCAACTCGGGGTAGGAGCGTGGCGCTGGCAAGCCTTCCTGCGGCAGTCGTTCCATGCGCAACCCAGCATGTTGCAAGGCTTGCAGCAGGTTCTGGGCTGCCTCTTGCCGTCCTTTTGCCTCAAAATGCTTCAGAAGCGCTTCGACTTGCCGGTTTGCCGTCCGGCTGAGCTTGATCACGCTTTGGCGGCGGCTCTGTCTTGTTGCTTCGACTCGGTTTGAGCGACGCTTGCCCGGATGCGGTCGAGCACCTCGTCGAGAGGGACCGTCATTCCTGCCCGCGCCTCAGCCTCGCTTGCTGCAAGCTCAGCTTTGATCTGCTGGACTTTAGGCTGTCCCAGTTCAGAGTCATCCATGTCTCTGATCCCAAGGTGTCGTTCTGGTGACGATCTCTGGCCTGTAGCTGTCTGCGCCTATCTCATCCTAAACACCCATGGCGTGCAGCACGAGCGTGATGATGCCGATCAGCGCGGCCATGATGCCCGCGCCTGCGCCCGCTGCGGCGGCCATGGCCTTCCATGGCTCCCAACGAACCTGGGTTTCAGAATACTTGGTCTGAATGGCCATCAGTTCCACCCTTATCTCGTGTTCCAAGAGTTCCTGGTCGGCACTCAGCGGCCTGGCCCGGAAATTAGCATATTGCTGGGCAAGCTGCACCAACGGCCGCCTTGACTGGGTGGCGCAGCCGGTTCAAACGCCTGCCTCCGGTGCTGTTGGAACCCCGTGTATGGCCGGGTCAAGCCCGGCCATGACGATGGGCAGCATATGCACGACCTGCGCGCGATCCGAGCGGACCCGGAAGCCTTCGATTTCCAGATGGCACGCAGGAAAGAGCGGCCTGTTGGAACGGCAATACTCCATCAAGACGAAATACGCCGGACGGCAATAACAGAGATGGAGCAGTTGCAGGCGCGGAAGCGTGAGTTGTCCAGAGCCGTTGGAGTCAGGCGCCGCGAACAGGGCGACACTGTCGCCCTTGAGAACGAATCGGGGAATCTCGATGGCAAGTTGTATCATTTCCGCACAAAGATAATGGAAGCAGAGAGCAAGCTGGACACGCTTCTAGCCAGCCTGCCCAACATCCTCGACCCCGACGTGCCCGACGGCGCCGACGAGTCCGCCAACGTCGTCGTCACGCAGCACGGCGAACCCGCCGCTCTCGCTGCCGCCCGCCAGCATTTCGAGCTGGGCGAGGCACTCGGCCTGATGGACTTCGCGGCGGCCGCCAAGATCGCCGGCTCCCGCTTCACCGTGCTGCGCGGCCCGCTTGCCCGGATGGAGCGCGCCCTTGGCCAGTGGATGCTCGACCTGCACACAACCGAGCACGGCTACCAGGAGACCGCCGTCCCGCTGCTGGTGAACGACGCCGCCGCCTACGGCTCCAACCAGCTGCCGAAGTTCGCCGAGGACATGTTCCGCATCACGGACGGCCG
This sequence comes from uncultured Acetobacteraceae bacterium, assembly GCA_964246185.1. Lineage (GTDB taxonomy): Bacteria > Pseudomonadota > Alphaproteobacteria > Acetobacterales > Acetobacteraceae > LMUY01. The sequence continues at coordinate 1,820 of CAXTPP010000187.1, read as the reverse complement.
CTGGCTGATTCCCACCGCGGAAGTGCCGCTGACCAACATGGTGGCCGGCGAGATCATCCCCGAGGCGCGGCTGCCGCTGCGCATGACGGCGCTCACCGAGTGCTTCCGGTCCGAGGCCGGGTCAGCCGGGCGGGACACGCGGGGGATGCTGCGCCAGCACCAGTTCCGCAAGGTGGAGCTGGTCTCCATCGTCCGCCCGCAGGACAGCGACGCTGAGCACGAGCGGATGACCCGGTGCGCCGAGACGGTGCTGGAGCGGCTGGAGATTTCCTACCGCCGGGTGCTGCTCTGCGCCGGGGACACCGGGTTCGGCGCCGCCAGGACGTTCGACCTGGAGGTGTGGCTGCCGGGGCAGCGGGCCTGGCGGGAGATCAGCTCCTGCTCCAACACCCGCGCTTTCCAGGCCCGCCGCATGAATGCCCGCTTCCGCCCGGCGGAGGGCAAACCGGAGTTCGTCAACTGCCTCAACGGCTCCGGCGTGGCGGTGGGCCGGGCCTTGATCGCGGTCATGGAAACCTGCCAGCAGCCGGACGGGTCGATCGCCGTGCCGGACGTGCTGCGCCCATACATGGCCGGGCTGGACCGCATCGACTTAGGGCATCTAACAAAGCCTGGGATGTAAACCGGCCTGCTGAACTGTTGACTCCGATGTGATTTGGCGCGGCTTGGGGTGCTCTGGTTCCGTCATGGCGTGACCTGGTTGGAGTGGGCGTGATGGGTGGCAAGCGGCTTGCGATACGCGATGATTTGTCTGCCGTTGAGTTGCGCCGGCTGGCCCGGCGGGAGCCGGACCGTGCGGCGGCGGTGCGGATGCAGGCGATCGCGGGTGCTCTGGAGGGCCTGACCCGTGCCGAGGCGGCGCGGCTGGCGGGTATGGAGCGCCAAGCGCTGCGCGATGCCGTACTGCGCTACAATGCCGAGGGCCTGGCAGGTTTGTACGACCGTTCGCGGCCGGGCCGGCCGGCCCGGCCGGGCGAGGCGCAGCGCAAGGCGTTGCACAAGCTCGTGCTGGACGGCCCGGACGTGGAGGCGACGGGCCTGTCAGCCTGGACCTTGGGCGAACTGTGCCGCGAGGTGGAGCAGCGCTGGGGCGTGCGCTACCACGAAGGACACATGTCCAAGGTGGTGAGGGCGCTGGGCTTGTCGCGGCAGAAAGCCCGGCCCAGCCATCCCAAGGCAGATGCAGCGGCGCGGGAGGCGTTCGCAAAAGGGGGCTGCAAAGCGCGCTGGACGGGGCCGCAGCGGAGCATCCCGGCAAGCGCCTGACGCTCTGGTTCCAAGATGAAGCCCGTTTCGGGCAGAAAGGGCGTGTCTGCCACCGCTGGTTCACCCGCGGCCAGCGCTACACCTGGGCGCATCTGTTCGCCGCCGTGCAGCCCGCCACCGGGCAGAGCTTCGCGCTCGTGCTGCCCGAGGTATCCACCACGGCCATGCAGGCGTTCCTGGATGGGTTTGGCAAGGCGCTGGCCACCGACGAGCACGCCGTCATGGTCGTGGACCAGGCGGGATGGCATGGTGCCCTTGCACTCAAGGTTCCGGACAACGTGACCTTGGTCCTGTTGCCGCCCTACAGCCCTGAGCTGAACCCAGTCGAGCGCGTGTGGCTGTTTCTGCGTGAACGCCACCTCAGCCACCGGCTGCTGACTGGATACGATGCCATCGTGGACGCACTCTGCAAAGCTTGGAACCAACTTACCCCAGGCCGCCTCAAAACCCTGACCAAATATCCCCACCTTAGCCAAATCAGGATTTAAGCGGGCCGGTATGATTTGGCGCGGCTCGGAGCGCTCTGATTGCGTTCTGGCCTGGGTGGGGTGGGC
>CAXTPP010000186.1:0-5472 GCA_964246185.1 uncultured Acetobacteraceae bacterium | reverse complement strand
CGCCAGGATGAGGCCCGTGCCCGCGCGGACGCCCAGCAAGCGGAGCACGCCCGCCGCGAGTCTACGGCCGGCGAGGCCCGGCGGCGCGAGGCGGCGCTGGCCCAGCCTGCAGGCCCCGGCTTGGGTGCGGCGCACGGCCAGCTGGGCGCGCCGGTGGCCGGCAGCGTCGTGCGCGTGTTCGGCGAGCCGGGAGATGCGGGGCCAGCCACCGGCCTTTCCTATGGCGCGCCGCCGGCCGCGCGGGTGTCCACGCCCTGCGGCGGGCGCGTGGTGTTCGCTGGGCCGTTCCGCTCCTTCGGCCAGCTGATGATCATCGACTGCGGCGCCAACACCCATTTCGTGCTGGCCGGGCTGGACCGGCTGGACGTAGCGGTGGGAAGTCCCGTGCAGGCCGGCGAGCCGATCGGAGTCATGCCGGCCTGGGACCCGCGCACGCCGGGGAACCGCCCGTTGCTCTACGTGGAGCTGCGCCAGGGCGGCCAGCCGGTCAATCCCGCGCCATATTTGCGGGCGCGCTCATGACGGTGGCGGCAAGCGGCCCCATGTGGGACGATGGCCGCGAGGCATGCGCCGGAATGGCGCCGAGGGGATAGGTTGGCATGAAGTTCCGTTCCGGGCTGCTCGTTGGCACAGCCTTCCTCGTCGGCGTCGCGGTCGGGCCTGCCGCCGGCGTGTTCACCGGCCGGGGCTGGCCAGTCCAGTCGGCATTGGCGCAGGACAGCGGCCGGGGCGACACCTACCGGCTGCTGCAGCTGTTCGGCGACGTGTTCGACCGCATCCGGGCGGAATACGTGGAGCCGGTCAACGACCGCGACCTGATCGAGAACGCCATCAACGGCATGCTCACCGGCCTCGACCCGCACAGCTCCTACATGAATGCCAAGGCGTTCAAGGACATGCAGGTGCAGACCCGGGGCGAGTTCGGCGGCCTGGGCCTGGAGGTCACGCAGGACAACGGCATCATCAAGGTCATCTCGCCGATCGACGACACGCCTGCCTCCCGCGCGGGCATCAAGTCCGGGGACCTGATCACCACCATCGACAGCGCCACGGTGCAGGGCATGTCCCTGAACGACGCCGTGGACAAGATGCGCGGCCCGCCCAACAGCAGCATCCGCCTGGTGCTCAAGCGCGAGGGCGTCGAGAAGCCGATCGAGCTGACGCTGCAGCGCGAGGTGATCCGCATTCAGGTTGCGAAGAGCCACCTGGAAGGCGACATCGGCTACGTCCGGCTGACCCAGTTCAACGAGCAGACCGACGCTGGCCTGCGCGCCGCCGTCGCCAAGTTCCGCCAGCAGATCGGCGACCGGCTGGACGGCATCGTGCTCGACCTGCGCAACAACCCCGGCGGCTTGCTGGACCAGGCGATCTCGGTGTCCGACGACTTCATCAACCAGGGCGAGATCGTCTCGACCCGCGCCCGCCACTCGGACGACAGCCAGCGCTGGAATGCCAAGCCCGGTGACATCACGGGCGGCCTGCCGGTGGTCGTGCTGACCAACAGCGGCAGCGCGTCCGCCAGCGAGATCGTCGCCGGGGCGTTGCAGGACGATCACCGGGCGATCATCCTGGGCGAGCGCACCTTCGGCAAGGGCTCGGTGCAGACGGTGATCCCGCTGCCGGGCAACGGCGCCATGCGGCTGACCACGGCGCGCTACTACACCCCGTCCGGGCGTTCGATCCAGGGCCTCGGCATCGCGCCCGACGTTCCGGTGGCCGAGAGCCGAACCGAGGCGACGCATTTCGGGCCGGAGCGGGAGGCGGACCTGAACCACACCATCTCCAACCAGGGTGGCACGCCGCCAGCGGCCGGCGCCGGGCCGCGAACGGACCTGCCGGCGATCGCGGCCACCATCCCCAAGCTGCCGCCCGAGACCTGGCCGGCGTTCGATGCAGCCAAGCCGGACACCGACTTCCAGTTGCAGGAAGGCTTGGTCGTCGTGCGGGCCATGGCGGCGCAGCAACAGCGGCACGCCAACCGCTAGCATGATCGCGGTGCCAGGCTGGCGGACGCTTGGCATGGCGTGGCTTGCGGCGGCCGGGTCGGTTGCCGCGGGCGCCGCGGTGCTGCAGGCGATCGGGCCGGCCGCCACTCGCCACGCACCGTCCGCCCAGGCTTCGTCCCCAGCCCAGGCCTCGTCCCCAGGCCAGGCTTCGTCCCCAGGCCAGGCTTTGCCGCCCGCCCAGGCTTCGCTGCCTGCCCAGGCTTCGCTGCCTGCCCAGGCTTCGCTGCCTGCCCAGGCCGTGCCGCCAGCTTTGGCGCCAGTCCCGCCGGCCCCAGCCATCGCTGCCCGTTCCATGACCGACCCGATGCCAGCGCCACAGGCCGCGCTGCTGCAGCCAGCCCCCGACTTCCCTGGCGCCATGCTGCCGCGCACCGCTGCCGATGGGCAAACCTCCTCGCAGGCCTACGCCCGCCCGATCGACCCCGCAGACAAGCGGCCAAGGGTCGCGATGCTGGTCGTGGGGCTCGGCCTGTCCGGCGCAGACACCAGCGCCGCGATCGAGGCGCTGCCTGCGGCGGTCTCCCTCGGCGTGTCGCCCTACTCGCACGACGCGCAGGACGTGGTGACGGACGCGCACGCCCACGGGCACGAGGTGTTCGTGACCCTGCCGATGGAGAGCCAGGGCTACCCGTTGAACCAGTCCGGGCCGCATGCGCTGATGACGGGCATCGACCCGGCGGACAACGCCCGCAACCTCGAATGGGCGCTGTCCCGCATGCAAGGCGAAGTGGGCGTCACCGGCGCATCGGATGGGCTGCTGGGCGAGCGCTTCGCCGACGCCCCCGCCGCGTTCGGTCCCGTGCTGCAGGAGCTGGCCGCACGCGGGCTGCTCTACGTCGACCCGCGCCCGGGTGCGGCAGCGTCCGGCCCGTCGGTGCGCGCATCGGCCGTCGTGGACGAGCCGGCGGAGCGGACGGCCATCGATGCCAAGCTGGCCGCTCTGGAGCAGCGGGCGCGGGACGAGGGCGCCGCGGTTGGCGTCGCAGGCCCGCTGCGCCCGGTGACGGTGGAGCGGATCACCAACTGGGCCCGTGGGCTGGACGGACGCGGCCTGGCGCTGGTCCCCGTCAGCGCGCTGGCGCCCCAGGCCGCCTCCCGATCCGCCTTACGATGAGCAGCCTGCCCTACCGCCCGAACGTCGGCGCTGCGCTGTTCAACCGTTACGGGCAGGTGCTCGTCGCCCGGCGCGCCAACTTGCCCACCGCCGAGGGCGCTGCCGGCTGGCAGCTGCCGCAGGGCGGCATCGACGCCGGGGAAGAGCCGGAGGACGCCGTGTTGCGCGAACTGGCGGAGGAGATCGGCACAGGCAACGCCACCATCCTCGGCCAGCACCCGGACTGGCTGACCTACGACCTGCCGGCGCACCTGATCGGCAAGTCGTTGGGCGGTCAATACCGCGGCCAGCGGCAGAGATGGTTCGCCCTGCGCTTCGACGGGCAGGACTCGGACATCCGGCTGGATGCTGACCCGCACCCGGAGTTCGACGCCTGGCGCTGGGTGGAGCTGGCCGAGCTGCCAGAGCTGGGACCGCCGTTCAAGCGGACAACATATCAGATTTTGGCGGCGTCGTTCAGCCGCTTTTCTGGTGCGCACCCCAAGCAGCAAACCTAAGCTGCGCGCGGCAGGCAGGAAACCAGCCCCTGCGTCGGTTCCATGCCGAACCGGTCCGTCTTCATCTTGAAGTCACGCCTTCCCCGATGGGCGGCACGCGGCGGCAGCAACGGCGCTGAGGCGGCGCACGGCGGCGCAGTAGTCTGCCTCATCCTGCGTTTCGTGCTTGAGGCCGGCAGCAGCGGTGGCCAGGAACGCGCCGAAGCTTTCCGCCCCGCCGAACACGCTCAGATCGGCCCCGGCGCCCTCCGCCTCGCGTGCTCGATGCGCCAGCAGCACCTTAAAACGCTCGTCCAGCTCCTGGCCGTGGGTGCGCGCGAGATCGGACTCGGCCGCCAGGAGAGCCGCGCCGTGGGGTGACGCGTGAAGCAACCTGAAGAACATGAGGTCCTTAGCGAGGATCGTGGCCTCGAGATTATCCGCCAGGCTGGCCGCAGGCTGCCAAGCCGCCTGGGCCGCTGCCAGCGCCCGCTCGACCAGCCAGCCGGCGATGGCCTTGGACACGGCCTGCTTGTCGCTGAAGCGCAAGTACAAGGTTGCACGCGAGATGCCCGCCTCGGCCGCCACGTCGGCCATGCTGGTGCGCCGCAGGCCCTGGCGGCCAAACAGGGTCAAGGCAGCCTGGAGCACCCTCACGTTGACATCGTCGGATCGAATGGACACTATAAATCTATCTTGTCTAATATGACTGGCAATGCAAAGGGGATCATATGGCAGATCGGGGTCTGGTGCTTGTCACGGGGGGCACGGGCTACATAGCTGCCTTTTGCATCGCGCAGTTGTTGAACGAAGGCTGGCGGGTGCGCACGACGGTCCGGAGCCTGTCCCGTGAGGCGGAGCTGCGCAAGACGCTCGGCAAGCTGTGCACGGCAGACGGCCGGCTGGACGTGATAAGCGCCGACCTGAACGCCGACGCCGGCTGGCGGGAGGCCGCACGCGGCTGCGACTACATCCTGCACGTCGCCTCGCCGCTGCCTTCCAGCAATCCCAAGGACGATGACGAACTGGTGCGCCCTGCGCGGGACGGGGCGTTGCGCGTTCTTGCCGCGGCGCGCGACGAGCGGGTGCGGCGCGTGGTGATGACCGCCTCGACCGCCGCGGTCGCCTATGGCCATGGCGGGCGGGAGACTCCCTTCACCGAAGCCGATTGGTCGGACGAGACGAACCGGGCGGACAGCTCCGCCTATGAGCGGTCGAAGACCATCGCGGAGCGGGCGGCGTGGGACTGGCTGAAGCGGGAGGGAGGAGCGCTCGAGCTGGTGACGATCAATCCGGGCGCCGTGCTGGGGCCGGTGCTCGGGCGGGATTTCTCCGCCTCGATCGACATCGTCAAGCGGCTGATGGACGGCTCACTGCCGGGGCTGCCGAGATTCGGCTGGCCCTTGGTGGACGTGCGCGACATCGCGGACCTGCATTGCCGGGCGATGCTGGAGCCGAAGGCTGCCGGGCAGCGCTACATCGGCGCCGGGCCGTTCTACTGGATGGCGGACATCGCGCGCGTGCTGCGGGACCGTGTTCCGCGTGCCAAGCGGGTGCCGCGCCGCACGCTGCCGAACTGGCTGGTGCGCGTGTCCGCGATCTTTGATCCGGTGGTGCGCGACCGGCTGTTCGAGCTGGCCAAGCTGCGCCCGGTCTCGTCCGACAAAGCCAAGCGGGAGCTTGGATGGACGCTTAGATCCAACGACGACGCTATCGTTGCCACAGCGGAAAGCCTGCTGACTGAGGGAGTGGTCAAGGCTTGACGCCTCGCTCCGCGTCGCGGCCTTCCCGCGTGCCGCTTGCGGCATCATCGGACATACTTAGGTGTTTGATCCCAGGTTTTGATGGTGCAGTTTTCTCCCCGGCATGGAAGGAA
>CAXTPP010000185.1:0-5662 GCA_964246185.1 uncultured Acetobacteraceae bacterium | reverse complement strand
GTCCTCGGCCGCGTGGATGACCGGCTTGCGCGCGGCGGTGCGGCGGAACACGCGCCCCGGCTGCGGCTTGGCGACGTGCTGGGCCATCAGCACGGTGCGGGCGGCGCGCTCGAACGCGGCGGTGAAGTCCGGTCCCGGCTTGCCACCGGCGATGGTGGCCATGGCATGGTGCTGGGCCTGGTGGAGGACGACCCTGGCCACGTCCATGCCGAGGTCGATCAGCTGGTGCAGCGACTGCAGGCAGTGCTCGATGCGCTCGGCCTGCTGGCTGGCGATGTAGTTTGCCGCCTCGTCGGCGGGGTTGGCCGGCTCGGTGGGCGGAAGGAACATATGCCGAACACAAAGCATAGACGAGGGGCAGTCCGCAAGTTTTGCCTGCATCGTCGCCCCAGCCCCAACCTCCATCGTCATGGCCGGACTTGATCCGGCTACCCACGCGGAAGTTCAAAACCGGAGCCGGGCGGCGGGGCACGGCGTCTCCGCGACCATGGGCGCGTGCGCTGCCCTCGCGTGGATGCCCCGGGTCGACCCTCCGTAGCTATTCCACATGCGAAGTGTGCACGCGGAACCTTCGGCTACTCCGCCCGGGCATGACGAGGAGAAGAGGTCCATCACAGCCTTATCCGGCGCTGGGCGGAAGGGCGCTGAGGATGACCTGCTCGGCGGTGCTGTAGCCGCGCAGGTGCTCGGCCAACGCCGGGCCTTTGAGCGGCAGCGACCTGAGGTAAGCCGTGAAATCGCGCAGCTCGCGGGGATCGATGCCCAGCGCGCGCAGGGCGAACCACAGCCCGCGCAGCCGCTTTCCGTTCAGGGCGTTGTTCATCGCGATGTCCTTGCATATCGTGTAGCAGTACCAGCGCAATTCCCTTCGCACGACGCGCAGCGCCGGGTCGCGCCGCGCCACCTGGACGCTGTGCACCAGCTTGGCGGACATGCGGGCGGGGGAGCGCATCATGCTCGCGCCCTGACGCCGCACCAGGTAAGTGACCTCGCTCAGGTACTCCATCGGGGCGCGGACCGAGAGTTGCAGGCAGAGCAGCCAATCCTCGCCGTAGATCAGGGTTGGATGGAAGCCACCGGTTTCGGCGATCAGGTCCTTCCGAACCAGGTTCGCGCCGAGCGGAACCCAATCGCCGACCAGGGCTCGGGTAAGAGCAGGTGCGGCAAGGCGGCGGTCCGGCCGGCGATCCTCCAGCCGCAAGCCGTCGTCCAGCAGGTAATGGTATGGGCGCAGTTCGCCGCCTGGATGAAGGCTGGCGTAGCTGCCGCCGATCCACCGTGTCTCAGGCCGCTCGCGCAGTATGGCTTGAGCCCTGTCGAGCTTGCCGTCGGGCCATAGGTCATCAGAATCTATGAAGCCGATCCAGCCATGCGCAGCCTGGCGCACGCCGGCAGCCCGGGCTGGGCCTGGCCCGGCGTTCCTCGCCAAACGGATCACCCGAACGCGACCGCTTGCCTCGGCTTCGTGCAAGGCCTTCAGGGTGGCAGGACCAGTGGAAGCATCGTCCACGAGGACGAGTTCGCAGTGATGCGGACCGGATTGCCGCAGCACGGACTGGATCGCTGCTTCAAGCAGGTTCGGCGGGGTGTCGAACACCGGACAGACGACCGAGACGTCCATGTCTTCCCTCACTCATCGTGTGGCCGACCGACGCTGGAAACGGCCGCCCGGTCGGGCCGGATCGCAGCTCGGCCGAGCCGCAGGAGGTAGAAGCGCAGGACGCACGTCCAATCGATCCGCGCTGCCCGGCGGAGCAGGTGAAGCAGGGAACGGTCGTAGCTTCCCGCTATCTCGCGGCGGTAAGCCTCGCTCCAAGCCGCTTGCTCCCGGTTGAGCCGATAGCGACGCGCGATTTCCAAATGGAAAAGGTATTCGCCATAGAGCTTGGGTAGGATGCTCGGGCTGCCCCACGTCGCGGCGGCGGCGACGTTGATGCCTTTGCCATAGGTGACTTCAGCCTGGGTGGAGAACATGACGTGTCTCCCGCCCTGTGTCAGCAGGAGCCAGAAGGCGGCATCCTCGCCATAGCTGTAGCTGACAGGGAACAGGTGGCCGGAGCCGATCGCCCAGCGGAAAACCACGGTTGACGTGCCGATCGGGGATCGCCGCAGGATGGCGTCGAAAAGGTTTCCGCCGAAGGTGTAATAGCCGTCGCCATGCGGCTGGTGGGTGTGGTCGGTGGCGACCAGGCCGCTCCAGGCGAACGCGGCGGCAGCGCCGCCGGAATGCAGCGGGGTGTAGTCCGTGAAGTAGAAATCCGCGCCGAGGTCGAACGCATGCATCGCCCGCCCAAGGTGGGCTGGCCGCCATTCGTCGTCCGAGTCCAGAAACGCTACGAAGTCAGTTGCTGCGGCCACTTCCAGGAGCCCTCGATTGCGCGCTGCCCCCGGCCCGCCATTGTCTTGCCGCAAGATTTTTATGCAAGCGAGATCGGTGCTGGACAGCGCCGCCAGCTCGTCGCCGGCGCTGATCGGGGAGCCGTCATCGACCACGATGATGTCCAACGTGCAGCCGGACTGCAACAAGGCGGAACGGACGGCCCGCAGGAGCAAGCCCGGCTGCTTCTGGTAGAATGGTATGATGACGGCCACGCGCGGCATGTTCTTCCTCCTGCCTGCCAAGCCTGAGCCGGCAGGCTGTTCATGCCGGGCGGGAAGCGCGCCGGGCCAGCAGGTTCAAGTAGGGCCTTACCCGCGGCGCAGCGCTCGCCCAGCCGAGCCGCCGCTTTGCGACGGCAGCCAGCCGTTCGTATTCCATGGTGAACTCCGCCGCCATGCGCTGGGCGGAGAACACGCCTTCCGCCCGGGCGCGCCCTGCCGCGCCGAGCCTGGCTCGCAGCGCCGGGTCATCGGCCAGGCGGGAAAGTGCTGCAGCCAGCGCCGCCGCGTCGTCCGGCGGCACGAGCAGCCCGGTTTCGCCATCCAGCACCACCTCCGGAATGCCGCCGACCCGGGTGGCGACGATGGGGCGCGCGCAATAGCCTGCCTCCGCCAGCACCAGCCCGAACGCGTCGGCGCGGGATGCGAGGGCGACGATGTCGCAGGCGCGGTAGAAATCCATGACCGCGTCCCGGTGGCCCAGGAAATGGACCCGGCCCGACAGCCCGAGCTCGGCCGTCAGATGCTGCAGCGCGCCACGCTCCGGGCCATCGCCGGCGAGCATAAGGTGCGGCGCGGCCGTTCCGGGCAGCAGGGCCAAAGCGCGCAACAGCACGTCATGGCCCTTGCGGCGGATCAGCGAACCCGCGGTCCCGACCACCATTGCGCCGGGGGGGATGCCGAGCGCCCGGCGCAGGTCGGTGGCAGGCGGAGCGGTCAGCCGGGTGAAGTCGATGCCGTTGTAGATCACCCGCGTGCGCGCCTCCGGCATCCCGTCGCGGGCCAGCTCCTCCACGGCTTGGCGCGACACGCCCACGATCAGGTCGGCCTGGTGCAGCAGCAGGGTGAAGCGGCTGCGGCGGAGGTAGCCGATGTGCAAATGCGAGAGCAGCGGCAACCCCGCGGTGCGCGCGACCGGCAGGAGCCATTGCGTGGGGGCGGCGCTGTTGGCGTGCAGCACGCGGATGCCGTGCTGCCGGACCAATGCCGTGCCCTGCCGCACCAGGGCCGCGTAGGCGCGCGGGTCGAAGCGGGGGGAGTCGGCGTCGAAGTAGTAGGCGAAGTCCGTCCGGTGCGTGGCGAAGCCGGCGGCGGCGCAGGCCTCGGCCATCCCGGTCCCGTTGCACCAGACGACGGCCTGCACCCGCGCCGGGTCGAGGTGCTTGAGCAGGTCGAGGAGCAAGGTCTCGCTGCCGCGAATCCATGGGTCGCCGAAGTGGGTGAACAGGACGGGAAGGGCGCCTTGCGGGTCCACGAAATCTCCGAGAGCAGGTGAGGAACGCACGTTCCGTGCAGAATGCCTGTTGAAGCAACCAGGCGCTGCCCGGCTCCGCCGCGGCGCGAAGTTGGTTTGATAGGGCCGTTGCAATTAAATAACAGTTACGCTGCCGCTGCCCTGCATGTCGCCGCCGGGTGTGGATTCAAGCGCGCTGCCGGTCAGTTGATGTTAACCTCCGCGCGTCACTATAACCGAGGCTGAGGCAGATCGAGATGGCAATGCGCACCCGAGTGACACGACCGGCTTCCGCCCTCCTGGCCGCTCCCGTCTTGGCCACCCTGTGCCTCGCCGGGTGCGGCGGCTCGCGCACCACCGTGGGGCCGGCGCAGACCAACGGCACGACGGAGAGCAACTACATCCTCGGCCCGGGCGACAACATCAGCATCACGGTCTATCGCGCGCCGGAGCTGAGCGTGAGCCTGCCGGTGCGGCCGGACGGCAAGATCTCCACGCCGCTGATCCCGGACATGCCTGCCGCCGGCAAGACGCCGACCCAGCTCGGCCACGACCTGGAAGCCAAGCTGAAGGACTACGTGAAGACCCCGAACGTGACCGTCATCGTGATGGGCTTCGTCGGCCCGTTCGACCGGCAGATCCGCGTGATCGGCGAGGCCACGCAGCCGCTCGCGCTGCCCTACCGGGACCACATGACGCTGCTGGACGTGATCATCGAGGCCAAGGGGCTGACCCGGTTCGCCGCCGGCAACAACGCCGAGATCATCCGCCGCAACGGCGCCGAGACGGACACCATCCACGTCCGCCTGGGCGACCTGATCCGCGACGGGGACATCACCAAGAACGTCGCCATGCAGCCCGGCGACACGCTGATCATCCCGCAGACCTGGTTCTGACCCGGCCATGATCTCGATCCGCAGCCTGGTCAGCCGATACCTCACGGTGTCCTGGAAGCATCGCTGGGTGGCGCTGGCCATCGCTTGGGTGGTGTGCCTGGCCGGCTGGGCCGGGGTGACCGCGCTGCCCAACCAGTACCAGTCCAGCGCGCGGCTGTACGTGGACACCGGGGCGGTGCTGACGCCGCTGCTGCACGGCCTCGCCATCGACAGCTCGACCGGCAGCGACGTGGACATGCTGCAGCGCACCCTGCTGAGCCGCCCGAACCTGCAGAAGCTGATCTCCAAGACCGACCTGGGCGCCCGCGCCGGCACGCAGGCGCAGCGGGACCAGCTGATCCAGTCGCTCGCGACCAGCATCCGCATCATCCCGCAGACCCGCAACCTGTTCACCATCGAGTACAGCGACACCAACCCCAAGCTGGCGCGGGACGTGGTGCAGACCATCGTCACCCTGTTCGTCGAGAGCGCAACCGGCACCTCGCGGGAGGACATGGAGGGCGCGCGGGTGTTCCTGGAGCGGCAGATCAAGACCTACGAGGACAAGCTGCGCGCCGCCGAGCAGGCCCGCGCCACCTTCCAGGTGAAGTACGCGGACCTGCTGCCCGGGACCGACGGCGGCGTCTCCCGCCTCGATGCGGCGCGGGGCCAGGCGCAGGCGTTGCGCGGCCAGGTGACCGACGCGGCGGCCCGGCGGGACCTGCTGAAGCAGGAGATGGCCGGCACGCCGCCGTTGCTGGTGACCGAGACGGCGGGCGGCGGCCCCGGCGGGGCGTCCGGCCTGATGGAGGCCGAGCGCACCCTGCAGCAGCTGCGCCTGCGCCTGACCGAGAAGAACCCGGACGTGGTGGCGGCGCGGGAAGCGGTGGCGGCGGCCCGCGCGACCGGCGGGCCGCCCGGCCGCGGGGCCGCCGCCCCCCCCCCCCCCGCCCGG
>CAXTPP010000184.1:0-5784 GCA_964246185.1 uncultured Acetobacteraceae bacterium | reverse complement strand
GGGGGGGGGGGGGGGGGGGGGGGGGGGGGGGGGGGGGGGGGGGGGGGGGGGGGCCCCCCCCCCCCCCCCCGCCGGCATCCTGGCGGCCATGAGCTTCGAAGCCACCGTCTGCCCGCACGACTGCCCGTCCTGCTGCGCCCTGGAGGTGGACGTGGCGGGCAACCGCATCGGCACGGTGCGCGGGGCCGCGGGCAACAGCTACACGGCCGGGATCATCTGCGCCAAGGTCGCGCGCTACGCCGAGCGGCAGCACCATCCGGACCGGCTGGCCCACCCCCTGCTCCGCACCGGCGCCAAGGGCAGCGGCCAGTTCCGCCGCATCGGCTGGGACGAGGCGCTGGATTGCATTGCCAGGCAATTCGCGGACGTGGCAGGGCGGCATGGGGCGGAGGCGGTATGGCCGTACTACTACGCCGGCACCATGGGGCACGTGCAGCGGGACGGCATCAACCGGCTGCGCCACGTCATGGGGTACTCGCGGCAGAAGATGACCATCTGCTCCTCCATCACGGATGCCGGGTGGCGCGCCGGGGTCGGGCGGATCACCGGGCCGGACCCGCGGGAGATGGCGCAGAGCGACCTGATCGTCGTGTGGGGCGGCAACCCGGTGGCGACGCAGGTCAACGTCATGACCCACGTCAGCCGCGCCCGGAAGCAGCGCGGCGCGAAGCTGGTGGTGGTGGACCCGTACCGCACCGGCACCGCCGCGGCGGCGGACACGCACCTCGCGCTGCGACCCGGCACCGACGGCGCGCTGGCCTGCGCCGTGATGCACTGCGCCTTCCGCGACGGGCACGCCGACCGGGCCTACATGGCGCGCTACGCCGACGTGCCGGAGGAGCTGGAGGCGCACCTTGCGTCGCGCACGCCGGAGTGGGCCGCCGCCATCACCGGGCTGCCGGCGGCGGAGATCGAGGCGTTCGCGGGCGCCTACAACGGCACGCCGCGCGCCTTCATCCGGCTGGGCTACGGGTTCAGCCGGTCGCGCAACGGGGCGGCCATGCTGCACGCCGTCACCTGCCTGCCCACCGTCGCCGGGCACTGGCAGCGCGAGGGCGGCGGGGCGTTCTGGAACAACCGGGACATCTACGGCTGGGACAAGACGCTGATCGAGGGGCTGGACCGGCGGGACCTGTCGGTGCGCCAGCTGGACATGAGCCGCATCGGCGCCGTGCTGACCGGAGACCCGGCGGACCTCGGCGACGGCCCGGCGGTGCACGCGCTGCTGGTGCAGAACACCAACCCGGCGGCGGTGGCGCCCGACAGCAACCGCGTCCGCCGCGGCCTGGCGCGGGAGGATCTGTTCACCGTGGTCCACGAGCAGTTCATGACCGAGACCGCCGCCATGGCGGACCTGGTGCTGCCCGCCACCACCTTCCTGGAGCACGACGACCTCTACCACGCCGGCGGCCACGGGCACGTGCAGCTGGGCCGCAAGCTGGTGACGCCGCCGGGCGAGTGCCGGTCCAATCACGAGGTGGTCTGCGCGCTGGCGGAGCGGCTCGGGGCGGAGCACGCCGGGTTCGGCATGACGGCGATGCAGCTGGTGGATGCGACGTTGCGCGCCTCCGGCTACGAGGGGGCGGAGGCGTTGGTCGCCGGGCGCTGGGTGGACCGGCAGCCGCCGTTCCGCGAGAGCCACTTCCTGGACGGCTTCGCGCACCCCGGCGGGCGGTTCCGCTTCGCGCCGGACTGGGCGGGGCTGGGGCCGGCGGGTGCTGCCATGCCACGCCTGCCGGACCATTGGGACTGCACCGACGGGGCCACCGAGCGGCATCCGTTCCGCCTCGTCACCGCCCCGGCGCGGCAGTTCCTGAACACCACATTCACCGAGACGCCGACCGCGCTGAAACGCGAGGGCCGGCCCACGGCGCTGCTGCACCCGGACGACGCGGCGCGGCTGGGCGTGCCGGCGGGCGGGCGGCTGCGCTTGGGCAACGCGCTGGGCGAGGTGGTGCTGCACGCGGCCCTCGGCGCGGGCCAGCTTCCCGGCACCGTGGTGGTGGAGAGCGTGTGGCCGAACGCGGCGTTCGAGGGCGGCATCGGCATCAATGCCTTGACCAGCGCGGACGCGGCGGCGCCCAACGGCGGCGCGGTGTTCCACGACACGGCCGTATGGGTGCGGGCCGAGGCCGCATCCCTGGCGCTGGCCGCCGAATGACCCACGGAGTTGCCCAGCGGCCGGCAAGCCCCATCTTCCGGGCAGCCAAAAGGAGACCATCGATGGCCGGTTCGTTCAGCGCCAAGCAGGCGTCCGCAGAGGATTTCCCCGTCGAGCGCTCGGATGCCGAGTGGCAGGCGAAGCTGTCCCCCGAGCAGTTCCGCGTGCTGCGGCAGCACGGCACGGAGCGCGCCGGCAGCAGCAAGCTGAACTACGAGAAGCGCACCGGCGTGTTCAGCTGCGCCGGGTGCGGCCAGGCGCTGTTCCAGTCGGACACCAAGTTCGAGAGCGGCACCGGCTGGCCCAGCTTCTTCCAGCCGATCGAGGGGGCGGTGACGACCAGCTCGGACCGCAGCCTCGGCATGGTCCGCACGGAGGCGCATTGCAGCCAGTGCGGCGGGCACCTCGGCCACGTGTTCCCGGACGGCCCGAAGCCGACCGGCGAGCGTTACTGCATGAACGGCTTGTCGCTGGCGTTCGAGCCAGCCTGAAGCAAGGCGCTGCCCTGCACTTTCAACATGAGGCGTCCAGAGGACGACCGTCCTCTGGCGGGTTTCAGGGCAGAGCCCTGAGCTTCTATCTGGCTTAATATAAGCGCGGGGCATCGGATGTCGCTAGAGATCAAGGTCGGCCCGCCGCAACTCGCCATCCACCAGGGCAACGCCGTGTTGATCACGGCGCCGGATGGCCAGGTCATCTGGCCCACCGCGATGGGGTTGTACTTCAGGGACACGAGGGTGATCAGCGCCTGGTCGCTGTATGCCAACGGCGTCCTGTGGGACCTGCTGAACAGCGGCACCCCGGCCTACTATCTCTCCCGCGTCTACCTGACCAACCGCGTCATCCCGACGGAAACCGGCGACATCCCGGCCCGCACGCTCAGCCTGGTGATCTCGCGCCGGATCGACGGCGGCATCCACGAGGACTTCCAGCTGACGAACCACGGGCCGGTCCCGGTGCGCTTCAACCTGGAGGTGGTGGTGCGCAGCGACTTCGCGGACGTGTTCGAGGTCAAGAGCGAGCACATCGTGCGCCGGGGCCGCATCACCAGCGAATGGGACGACGCGAACCAGCGCCTGGTGACCAGCTACGGCAACCAAGATTTCCGGCGCGGCATCGGCATCACGGCGGAGGGCGCCACCACCGCCGTCTATGCCAACGGCCGCATCAGCTTCGAGGTGGCGCTGGAGCCGGGTGCGAGCTGGAATTCCTGCCTGCTGTACGACTTGCACGACGGCGACGAGGATTTCCCTGCGCCGACGCACTGCGCCAGCGAGTTCGACAACCACGGCCAGAACTTGACGATGAACGAGTGGCGTGCCGCGGTCACCAAGCTCGACAGCAGCAACAGCACGTTCGAGCGGGTCTATGCCCAGTCGCTGGACGACATGGCGGCGCTGCGCCTGCCGTTCAGGATCGGGCAGGCCCAGGAGTACGTGCCGACGGCGGGGCTGCCGTGGTTCGTGGCGCTGTTCGGCCGGGACAGCCTGATCGTGTCGTTGCAGACCGCCCTGGTATACCCGGACTTCGCCCGCGGGGCGCTCGACGTGCTGGGCCATTGGCAGGCCAAGCAGCGCGACGACTACCGCGACGCCGAGCCCGGCAAGATCCTGCACGAGCTGCGGCGGGGGGAGCTGGCATACTTCAAGCTGATCCCGCACACGCCCTACTACGGCACGGCGGACGCCACGCCGCTGTACCTGGTCACGCTGCACACCGCATGGCGCTGCACCGGGGACCTGGCGATGGTCGAGCGGCTGCTGCCGGTGGCCGAGGGCTGCCTGCAATGGATCGACGAGTGGGGCGACCGCGACGGCGACGGCTTGCAGGAGTACCAGACCCGCTCGCCCAAGGGCTACGAGAACATGGCCTGGAAGGACGCGGGCGACTCGGTGATGCACGCGGACGGCAGCGCGGTGCGCGGCCCCAAGGCGCTGTGCGAGCTGCAGGGATACGTGTTCGACGCCTGGATGCGGATGGCCGAGCTGTACGACGCGCTGGGCAAGCCAGAGCAGGCCGGGGCGCTGCGGGACAAGGCGGCCGTGCTGAAGCGCCGGGTCGACGAGCTGTTCTGGAACGAGGCGGAAGGCACCTACGCCTACGGGCTGGACGGCGACAAGCGGCCGATCCTCAGCGTCGCCTCCAACCCCGGGCACCTGCTGTGGTCGGGCGTGGCGCTGCCCGAGCGCGCCGCCCGGGTGGTGGAGCGCTTCCAGCAGCCGGACATGTGGAGCGGTTGGGGCATCCGCACGCTCTCGGCCAAGCACCCGAGCTACAACCCGTACTCGTACCAGAACGGCTCGGTCTGGCCGCATGACAACGGGCTGATCGCGCAGGGGTTCAAGCGCTACGGCCACGCGGACGCCGCCAACGCCGTGGCGCGGGACGTGATGGCGGCGGCGAGCTACTTCATGCTCAACCAGCTGCCGGAGCTGTATGCCGGCACGCAGCGGGACGGCAGCAGCTTTCCCGTGCAATACCTCGGCGCCAACGTGCCGCAGGCCTGGGCGGCGGGCAGCGTGTTCTCGCTGGTGCAGGCCATGACCGGCTTCCGGCCGGATGCGCCGAACCGCCGGGTGCTGATCGACCCGACACTGCCGGAGTGGCTGCCGGACCTCACGCTGCGCGACCTGCGGGTGGGCCAGGACGTGTTCGACATCCGCTTCACCCGCAACGGCGAGGCGACGGACGCCGAAGTGCTGCGGGGCGACCCGGCGTGCGTCCTCCGCGAGCCGATGGGGGCGTGGCTGACGGCATGAGGCAAGGGCCGGCAGGTCTACATTAGGGCGTTTTCTGCCAGGACGAGACTTGAAGGGATACTCAGGTGTCCCAGAACCGGCTGAACGGCAAATGCATGGGGAAACCGAGACGCACTTGCAGGATCAAGCGGTTTTGCCTATTCCACCATCCGGCCAAGTCCTGTTCGTCTAGAGGCCTAGGACACCGCCCTCTCACGGCGGTAACAGGGGTTCGAATCCCCTACGGGACGCCCAGCTACCTGTCGCACAGCTTTCGTCACGCCGGGTCCCGGCATGGCTTTGGGCCAAGCCCCGCCCGGCACGAGTGGCGGGATAGTTGTCAGTCGGGGTGGGCGGGTGCGCCACGGGCGGCAGCGACCGGCAGGACCAGGGCGGGCAGACGGGCCGTGGCGGTTGCGACCGGACAGCTTCGGCTCCGGGTGGCAGTCAGGTAGCCTACGCCGCCCCCTAGGCCGCCAAGGACCATGGCAGCCGCAAAGGCCGCCACGACGGGGAGCGGCCGGAGCCACGCCGGAGCATCCATCGTCAGTTCAGCGGCCATGCTAGTCACCCTTCGAATGGGCAAGGCTTTACGCTGCTTTGACGGCAAAATTTAGGCACGTCTCCGGCATCGCTGAGAAATTGGCCGCCGATGCGCGAAGCCGTATCTCGCGCGCCATCGTCCGTTTCTTCCCCAGCTGGGGTGGCGAACCATGCCACGGTGGCGACTGTCCAATTCTAGCGCCAACGGGTAAGCGGGGCACAGGTCTTGACGGGTTGCTAAGCACAACTTCCGAGCGCCACAAAGTCAGGTCGCATCTCATTAGGCATTATACCGGTGAGCGGATTTTTTGATTTGCGATGTTGGCTAGGGATTCCGGTTTG
>CAXTPP010000183.1:0-5800 GCA_964246185.1 uncultured Acetobacteraceae bacterium | reverse complement strand
CCCCCCGCCCGGGGGGGGTCCCAAACCCCGCCCCGCCGCCGCCGCGCTGCGCAACGACTGGAGCGGCGTCGCGGCGGCGCTGGAGGCGCGGCTCGGCCAGGGGCAGGCCAACCCGGACCTGTGGCTGCAGCTCGGCCGGGCGGAGCTGAAGCGCACCCCGTCCGATCCGGGCCGCGCGCTGTCCGCCGCTTGGCGCGCGTACGCCACGGCGGACGCGGACGCGGACGCGGCGAAGGCTGACGCGTTGATCGTGATGGCGCAGGCGTTCGCCGCGCAGGGCCGGCTGGCCCAGGAGGTCGCCGCGCTGGGGGGCGCGGTGGAAAGCCAGCCTGATAACCAGACGTTCAAGCAGATGCTGGCGGACGCGAACAAGGCCGCCGGGATGCTGGTGAAGGCCACCCGCACCGAGGCGGACGCCGACCCGCCGCGGGCCTGCATCGAGTTCAGCGTGCCTCCGGTGCGGCGCGGCGACTTCAATCCGGGGGACTGGGTGAGGCTGGACCCGCCGGCGCCGGGTGCGGCGGTCACGCGGGAAGGTGACGCGATCTGCATCTCCGGCCTGCCGCTGGCCACCGTCACCAAGGCCACCCTGCGCGCCGGCCTGCCCGGCGAGGGCGGGATCGCGCTGAAGGCGGACACCGCCGCGGCGCTCGCGATGGGCAACCGGACTCCGGTGCTCGCCTTCAACGACCGCTTGTTCCTGCTGCCCCACGGCCAGGCGCCGCGGATCGCGCTGGCCAGCACCAACGTCGGCAGCCTGCGGATCAAGGTGTTCCTGTTCACCGAGCGGACGATCCAGCCGTGGACGGCCGAGAACATGCTCGGCCAGGCCAGCCTCGGCACGCCGGAGGACGGCAGCGCCCGCCAGGTATGGGCCGGCCGCGCGGACGTGCCGAACTTCCGTGCCAACGCCGCGCTGCAAACCGTGCTGCCGCTGCCGGCGGACGCGATGGCTGCGCCGGGGCTGTACGTGGTGAGCGTGCAGCCCGACGGCGGCGGCGGCGATCTCAGCGCCGTGCAGGCGGTGCTGCGCACGGACCTGGCGCCCACCGTGTGGCGCGGCGAGGACGGGCTGACCGTCCAGGTCCGCTCCTACGCCGACGCTGCCGCCCGGCCCGGCGTGAAGCTGCGCCTGATCGCCCGCAACAACGACATCCTGGCCGAAGCGGACACCGGCGCGGACGGCATCGCCCGGTTCGCCGCCCCCCTGCTGCACGGCCCCGGCCCGCTGGCGCCCGCCGCGATCCAGGGCACGGCATCGGGCGCAGACGGCCAGCCGGACGACTTCGTCAGCCTGGACCTGACCTCGGCCGCGTTCGACCTGTCCGACCGCGGCGTGGCGGGCCGGCCGCAGCCCGGCCCGCTGGACGCCTACGCCTGGACCGAGCGCGGCATCTACCGCCCCGGCGAGACGGTGAACGTGTCCGCATTGCTGCGCGACGGCGCAGGCCAGCCGGTGATGCGCGCGGCCCATGTCCGCATCCGCCGCCCCAACCGCGAGGTGTTCGCCGACGCCGTGGCGCAGCCCGGACCCGGCGGCTCGCTGCACATGGCCGCCACCCTGTCGGCCGGCGCGGCGGTGGGCCGCTGGACGGCCGAGGTGCTGGGGGAGCCGAAAGTGCCGGGGGAGCCGAAAGTGCCGGGCGAGCCGAAAGTGCCGGGCGAGCCGGATGGGCCGCCGGTCGGCGAGGCGTCGTTCCTCGTGGACGCGTTCGTGCCGGACCGGATGGCGGTGGCGCTCAGCTTCTTGCCCGCGCAACTGGCCGCCGGGCCGGCCAGCCCGGTCGGCGTGGACGCCCGCTTCCTGTACGGCGCGCCGGCTGCCGGCCTGACCGGCAGCGCCTCCGTCCGCTTGGAAATCGCGCCCGATCCGCCGCCGGCCCTGGCGGGCTGCCAGGTGGGGCTGGAGGACGAGGCGGTCACCGCCGATGCGGCCAGCATCGACCTGCCGCCGACCGATGCGGACGGCCATGCCACGCTGCCGCTGTCCCTCCCGCACGCGCCGGACAGCACCCACGCGCTGCAAGCCGCGGTCGATGTCACGGTCAACGACCCCTCCGGGCACGCGGCCCACGCGACCGCCACCGTCCCCGTGCGCCCGGCCTCGGCGCTGATCGGCATCAAGCCCAGCTTCGCCGGGTCAGTCGATACCGGGTCGGAAGCCGGCTTCGACATCGCGGCCATCGATCCGGACGGACGCCGCATCGCGCTCGGGGTGCGGCTGCGCCTGGTGCGGGAGCGGCCGGACTGGCGGCTGGTGCGCAACGGCAGCCTTGCCTCCTACGAGACCGTGTGGCGCGACGACCCGCTGGAATCGCACGACGAGACGGTGCCCGCGAGCGCCGCGCTGCACTTCGCCCGCACCCTGCCGTTCGGCCGCTACCGGCTGGAGGTGGTGCAGCGGGACGGGCTCGCAGCGGCGTCCGTGCGGTTCCGCTCCGGCTGGGCGTCCTCCGACAGCCCGGACCGGCCGGACCGGCCGGACCGGGTGGATGTGTCGTCGGACAGGAAGGCCTACCGCGCCGGCGACACGGCCCATGTGCACGTCTCCGCCCCGTTCGGCGGCCCGGCGACGCTGCTGGTGATGACCGGCCGCGTCCTGTCCGCCCGCAACGTCGACGTGCCGGCTGGCGGGGCGGACTTCGACGTGCCGGTCGATGCCGCGTGGGGACCCGGCGCATACGTGGCGCTGCACGTGTTCCGCGCCGGCAATGACGGCAAGCGGCCGGGCCGGGCCGTCGGCGTGGCCTGGCTCGGCGCCGACCCGGCGGCACGCACGCTGGACGTGAGGTTCGACGCGCCGGACGTGGTCCGCCCCCGCGCCACGGCGCACCTGTCCCTGCACACGGCGCCCGGCGCAACCGTGAGCGTCGCGGCGGTGGACGAGGGCATCCTGCGGCTGACCGGCTTCGCCTCGCCCGACCCGGCGTCGCGGTTCCTGGGGCGGCGCTCGCTGGGCGTGGACATCCGCGACGACTGGGGCCGGCTGATCGCCCCGGCGGAAGGCGTCGCGGCGGCCTTGCGCCAGGGTGGCGACGACGCGCCCGGCGGCGAGGGCGAGGGCAGCCGGCCCAACATCCCGCAGCATGTCGTGTCCCTCTATTTGCCTCCCGCCCAGGCGGACGCGCAGGGCGTGGCGGCGTTCGACCTGCCGTTCCCCGACTTCGCCGGGCAGGTGCGGCTGATGGCGGTGGCATGGGACGGCGACCGCGTCGGGTCGGCCAGCACGGACCTGCTGGTGCGCGACCCGCTGGTGGCCGAGCCGCTGCTGCCCCGCTTCCTGGCGCCGGGCGACACCGCGCGGATGGCCGTGCTGCTGCAGAACGTGGAGCTGCCGGACGGCGTCGTGACGGTGGACGTCTCCACCGACGGGCCGCTCGGCATCGACGGCAGCCCCACCCTCTCCGCCACCCTGGCGCACGGCGCGCAGGCGACCCCGGCGCTGGTGCTGCGGGCCAACGGCGTCGGGCTGGCCCATGTCCGGCTGGACGTGACCGGGCCGGACGGGTTCCACGCCCGGCACGAGGCGGCGCTGGGCGTGCATTCCGTCCGCCTGCCCAGCAGCGTGGTCGCGGCGGGCGAGCTGGCCGCCGGCGCGACCGCCTCGCTGCAGCCCCCGACCGGCCGCTTCCTGCCCGGCGCGTGGCAGGCCAGCGCCGTCTGGGGCGCGCCGGTGCGCTACGACGCCGGGGCGATGGTGCGGGACCTGGACGCCTACCCGCTGCTCTGCCTGGAGCAGGCGGCCAGCAAGGGCTTTCCCCTCGCCGTCCTGCCGGACGGCGTCGAGGCCGGGCCGGACCGCGCCGGGCGGCTGCAGCGCATGGTGGACAGCGTGCTGGACCGGCAGCGCTACGACGGCGCGTTCGGCCTGTGGTCGGCCAACGGCGAAGCGCAGCCGTGGCTCTCCTCGTATGCCACCGAGTTCCTGCTGCGGGCCAGGCGGGCGGGCGCGACCGTCGGGGAAGCCGCGCTGAACGATGCGCTCAAGGCCCAGGCCGAGGCGCTGGGCGGCGGCAGCGGCCCGGAGGACCTGGCAGGGCAAGCCTATCGCCTCTACGTGCTGGCCCTGGCCGGGCAGGGCCGCGCCGGACTGTCCCGCGTGCTGTTCGAGCAGCTGGACGCGCTGCCGACGCCGCTCGCCCGCGCCCAGCTCGGCGCTGCCCTGGCCATGGCGAGCGACGCCTCGCGGGCCGAGCGCGCCTTCGCCGCGGCGCTCTCGGTTCCGGCACGGCAGCCCTGGGCCTTCGACTACGGCAGCCCGGTCCGGGACCAGGCCGCGCTGGCGCTGCTGCTGAAGGAGAGCGGCGTCCTGCCTGGCCAGCTGGCCGCGCTGCTGTCCCGCATGCCGGGCGCGGACACCAAGCCAGAGGGGCTGAACACGCAGGAGGCGGCCTGGCTCGCCGCCGCGGCTGGCGTGCTGGGCCGCACCGGGGCCATGACCCGGGTCAGCCTGGACGGCCGGGCGCTGCCGCCCGGGCCGGTCGTCATGGCCTCCCTGGGCGGCCCGGCGACGGCGCGCAACACGGGCGATGCGTCCGTCTGGCAGTCCGTGTCGGTCAGCGGCGTCGCGGCGCAGGCGCCGGCGGCGTCGCGGTCGGCGATGCGGATCACCCGGCGCTTCTTCAACACCGACGGATCGCCGCTCGACCTGGACCACCTGCGGCAGAACACGGAGTTCGTGCTGCTGCTGGAAGGCGCTGCCGAGGACCATCAGCCGCACCGCGCGCAGGTGCTGCAAGGCTTGCCCGCGGGATGGGAGATCACCGGCCGCCTGGCTGCCGGCGACGCGCCGGGGATGCCCTGGCTCGGCACGCTCTCGGACACGGAGGCGATGCCCGCCGCGGATGACCGGTTCCAGGCCGTGGCGGGGCTGACCCCGGACGACGCCGGGTTCCGGCTGGCGGTGAAGCTGCGCGCGGTGACGCCGGGCGACTTCGAGATCCCGGGGGCCGAAGCCGCGGACATGTACCGCCCCGGCGTGTTCGCCCGGCAGAACGCCAACCGCATCGCCATCCTGCCGCCGCCATGATGCCAACGGCCCTTGAGGGTGACCATCAAGCGAGCAAGGCCAGAGGCTCCGCCTCCGGACTCCGCCAAAGGCGAGCCCTTGGAATCCTTTCGTTCAACATAATGGTTTCCAAAGGCCTCCGGCCTTCGGCGGGTCTGGGCGGAGCCCAGCCTTGCTCGCCAACAGGTCGGCATCTGAGGCCATTGGTGTAGCATGCGGCTGCGCCGCCTCGGCCTGGCTGCCGCCCTGCTGCTGGCCGGGGCCGTAGGCGCGTTCGTCACGCTGGACCGGCTGTTTCCGCCGGACCTGTCGCGGCTGGACGGAACCGGCACGGAGGTGCTGGACCGCGAGGGGCGGACCCTGGCCATGCTGCCCGCGCCCGGCGGCGTGTGGCGGTTCCGGACCGCTGTGGCGGACGTGCCGGCATCGTTCGTCAGCTTGCTGGTCCGCACCGAGGACCGGCGGTTCTGGACCCATCGAGGCGTGGACCCGCTGGCCGTGCTGCGCGCCGCCGGGCAGTGGCTGCGGGCCGGGCGCGCCGTCTCCGGCGGTTCCACGCTGACCATGCAGGCCGCCCGGCTGCTGGAGCCGCGCCCGCGCACCCTGCGCTCCAAGCTGATCGAGGCGTTCCGCGCGGTGCAGCTGGAGGAGCGGCTGTCCAAGCCGGACATCCTGGGCATCTGGCTGACCCTGGCCCCGTTCGGCGGCAACCTGGAGGGCGTCCGCGCCGGGTCGCAGGCCTGGTTCGGCGTGCGCCCGGCCGACCTGGACCCGGCGCAGGCGGCGCTGCTG
>CAXTPP010000182.1:0-5819 GCA_964246185.1 uncultured Acetobacteraceae bacterium | reverse complement strand
CACCCTCCCCCGGTCCCGCCAGCCCAGCAGCCCAAGCACGGCGGCAACCCAGACAAGGCAGAGACAGCCGACCACACGAAGGTCGATCCGCAGCACGCGAATTTTGCCGAGCAGGGCGATACGGCCAACGTCCGGCAGAACACGACCAACAAAGGCCTTCAGAAAGGCTGAGGCTCAGAGCGCATCGAAACGGGTTTGGCGCTCTGACTCGAACTGATGCCAACGGCCCTTGAGGGTGCCCGTTAGGCAAGCCAGGCAGAGGCTCCGCCTTTGGACACCGCCAAAGGCAGAGCCTTTGGGATCCTTTATTCAACAAAACGGTTTTCAAAGGCCCCCGGCCTTTGGCGGGTCTGGGGTGATGCTGCGGAGCGTGGCCGATGCAGCTGCGGCTGCATGGCTGCAAACGTATGTGCACATCCAGCATTCGGCGGAACGGCTGCTGTCCGACCTGCCGAACTCGGCGGCGCTGCACTACGTCCGAGGTTGCGCCGGTTTTGCCGGTTTCCCGCAAGGCTGCGACAGGGCGCGGCCGGCAGCGATGGCGACTTTCATGGAAACCAGGATAGGTCCGCCGTGGCGCAACTGGGGCAGCGAACAGTTCGCGTGGAACTTCGTCATCGCCAACACGGCGGACCCGGTCATGCTGCCGTGGTCGCGTTATCCCGCGCTTCTCAAGGCTGGCCAGGACCTTTCCAAAGCGGCGCTGGTGCATTTCATCGGCAGCCACCGATACGCGGGCGGCGCGTTCACCCGCTCGAGCCGCGCCGCGATCCAGCAGCTCAGTTCCCAGCGTCCCAGCCTGGCGCCACGTGCCGCGCTCGCCTAGAAGCGGCAGGCCATGACCGACAACATCCATGCCACCATTCGCGCCCGTGTGCTGGAAGCGTTGCACGCCGTCGTCCCTGACCTGCCGGCCGAACTGGCAGCCCGTGTCGAGGTCACCCCGGCGCGTGACCCGGCGCATGGCGACATGGCCACCAACGCCGCCCTGATCGCCGCCAAGCCGTCCCGCCAGCCGCCGGCTAGGATTGCCGCCCTGCTCGCCGCCGCGCTGCAAGATGCGCCCGAGATCGCCAGCGCCGAGCCGGCCGGGCCGGGTTTCGTGAACCTGCGGCTGCACCCGGCGGCGCTGCTCGCCACCATCCCCGCCGTGCTGCGCGCCGGCGAGGCCTATGGCGGCAGCACGGCGGGGCAGGGCTGCCGGGTCAACGTCGAGTACGTGTCCGCCAACCCCACCGGGCCGATGACGGTTGGGCATTGCCGGGGCGCGGTGGTGGGCGACGCGCTGGCCAACCTGCTGGCCAAGGCGGGCTACGCCGTCACCAAGGAGTTCTACCTCAACGACGCCGGCAACCAGGTGGTGGCGCTCGCCTGGGCCAGCTACTGGCGATACCTCCAGGCGCTCGGCACGGCGCTGACGGCGGAGGAGTTCGCGGCCGCGGTGCCGGGCGGGCTGCAATACCGCGGCGATTACCTGGTCCCGGTCGGCGAGGCGCTGGCGTCCGAGTTCGGCCGCCGCCTGGCCGGCGCCGGCGTCACGGTGGCCGACCCGGCGGGCTGGCTCGACACGGTGCGCGCCTTCGCCGTCGATGCCATGTTCGCCGCCATCCGCGAGGATCTGGACGCGCTCGGCATCGCGTTCGACCTGTTCAGCTCGGAGGCCGAACTGCTGCGGTCCGGCGCGCCCAATGCCGCCATCGCCAGGCTGCAGGCGGACGGGCTGCTGTACCAAGGCACGCTGGAGCCGCCGAAGGGCAAGCTGCCGGACGACTGGGAGCCGCGGGAGCAGCTGCTGTTCCGCTCGACTCAATTCGGCGACGACGTGGACCGGCCGCTGCGCAAGTCGGACGGCAGCAACACCTACTTCACCAACGACATCGCCTACCATGCCGCCAAGGCCGCCCGGTCCGACGTGCTGATCGACGTGCTGGGCGCGGACCATGGCGGCCACGTCTCGCGCATCAAGGCGGCGACGGCGGCGATGACGGGCGGCAAGGTGCCGCTGGAGATCATCCTCTGCCAGATCGTGCGCGTGCTCAAAGGCGGCGAGTTCGTGCGGATGAGCAAGCGCGCCGGCACGTTCATCACCCTGCGGGACCTGCTGGACGAGGTGGGCCGGGACGCCGTGCGCTTCACCATGCTCACCCGCAAGGCCGACGCGCAGATGGATTTCGACATCGACGCCGCGGTGGCGCAGACCCGGGAGAACCCGGTGTTCTACGTGCAGTACGCCCACGCCCGCTGCCGCTCCGTGCTGCGCGCCGCCGCCGGGATGCCCGGTATGGCAGTTGACCCGGCGGCCCCGCTCGACTGCCTGACGGACGAGGCGGAGCTGGCCGTGGTGCGTCGCATGGCAGCCTGGCCGCGCACGGTGGAGGCCGCGGCGCAGGTCCGCGAGCCGCACCGAATCGCGTTTTTTCTCTATGACTTGGCAAGCGACTTTCATATGCTGTGGAACCGTGGGCGAGAGGCCGCCACTTTGCGCTTCCTGCAACCCGAGCACCCGGCTGAGACGCTGGCGCGCCTGGCGCTGGTGGCGGCGGTGGCGACGGTGATCCGCTCCGGCCTCCAGGTGATGGGGGTGACGCCTGTAGAGGAGATGCGTTGAAGTGTCCGAGCGACTGAGCCCGCCGACCGAGAGCTGGCGTCCGCAGCGGCACGCCGGCTGGGCCGGTTCGCAGGTCAAGCAGGTGGCCGTCATCGCGGCCGGCGTCGTCGCCCTGCTGGCGGTGGGCGTGGGCGGATACACGCTGGGTGGCCGCGGCCCGCGAGCCGTGCCGGTGGTCGAGGCCGACCTCCGCCCGCTGCGGGTCCGCCCCGACAATCCCGGCGGCATGCAGGTCGCCGGGGCGGAGGAGCAGATCATGGGCGGCGACGGCTCGGCCGCCGAGGCCATGGCGCCGCCGCCCGAGAACCCGGCGCCCCAGGCCCTACGCGCCCAGATCAAGGCCCGCCAACCCGTGCCGGAGCCGGCCCAGGCAGCCGAGGCTCCATTGCCGATACCGGCGCCAGCCAGCCCGTTGCCCATCCCGCCAGCAGCGCCCCCGGCTCCGATGGTTGCTGCCCCGGTGGCTGCGGCCCCGATCTCCCCGGCCGCAGCGCCGGCCACCTCGCCACCCATGCAGGTTCAGCTCGCGGCCATGGACAGCGCGGCGGGCGCTTCCGCCGAATGGCTGCGCCTGTCCAAGCGCGCGCCGGACCTGCTGGCGTCCCGCCACCCCGCGATCCTGCAGGTGGAGCACGGCGGCAGGACGCTCTACCGGCTGCGGACCGGCGGTTTTGCCGACCTCGCCCAAGCCACGGCGTTCTGCTCGGCGATGCGGGCGAAGGGCGCGGCCTGCGCCATCGCGAGCTTCTAAGGGGAGAGCAAGGCTGGGCTCTCCCTCCGTGGCCATCCCAATTGCCTGAAGAAGGCAATCGGAACCTTGAGGCCACTTCGCCCAGACCCGCCAAAGGCCGGGGGCCTTTGGAAACCGTTTCATTGAACAAAAGGATGCCAAAGGCTCCGCCTTTGGCGGTGTCCAGAGGCAGAGCCTCTGGCCTTGCTTGACGGTCACCCTCAAGGATTATTGGCACAACCCGTTCAGCCACGCGCGTTGCATCCCCTGACCTTGGTCGTCAGCAGCGGGTCCAGCACCGCCGCCACCTGGCAGCGGGACATGGGAGCGTGCTGGCGCGGGCGCGGCTGCCGGTTCAGGTTCACCATCAGCATGCCGCCGCCCGCCAGCGCCAGCCGCAGCGTGCCCTGGCGGATCGCGCGGGCGTACAGCGGCTCCGGCGCGCCGATGCCGGTGAGGATGCCGGACCCGACCGCGGCCACCCGGTTGCGGTAGTCGGCCGCGAGGTCCGGCGTGTGCGAGTGGTAGAGCCCGACCGCCACGTTCCAGTCGCCGTGCGCCTCCTCGTGCAGGGAGCGCAGGTAGCGGGCGGCGTAGTCGGCGTTGGCGGCGGGGTCGAACGCCTCGTCCAGCGAGCGGAACGCCGCCGGGTGCATGGGCAGGTCCACCTGCAGGCATCCCACGTCGATGAAGCGGCGCCCGCCGGCCTGCGCCTGCTGCACCCAGGCGACGGCCGCCGCCTTGCTGTCGAGGAACAGGCCCTGCCCGTCGGCGTCGATGGTCCACGGCCAGGCGCGCACGTCCGCCATGCCGGAGACGGGGCGGCCGCTTTCCACCTTGGCGATGGTGCCGAGCAGGCCGGCGGGCAGGCCGTACTTGACCTCCGCCGCGGCCACGGCGGCGGTGCAGAGGGCGCTTTGCGTTTCCAGCCACGTGCCAGCCGGGGCAGCTTGCGTCGGCGCGGCGGCCGCCGGCCAAAGCAGGCAAGCCGCCAGGAGCCGCCAGGGGCGCAGCCGCGCGAGGCAATCCGTCAAATCAGGCCAACCTTGCGCATGGGAGGCGCCAGTACACCCGCCCGGCCCGGCAATGCAAAGCGTCCAGCCGCACCGGCCGTGAGGATGGGGTTCGCTTGACACCGCTCCCCCGGAGGCAGACTGCAAAGCCTCCCGCAGCCTTGCAAGGTCCGATTGCCAAGCTCCGCCCCGTCCAGGCCGACGGCCGAACTGACCGTGGTCGTCCCGTGCTACATGGAGCGCGCGAACGTGGCGCCCATGGTCGAGCGCCTGGATGCCGCGCTGGCCGGGATCGCGTGGGAGGCGATCTTCGTCGACGATGACAGCCCCGACGGGACCGCGCAGGCCGTGCGCAGCCTCGCCGGCCATGACCCGCGCATCCGCTGCCTGCACCGCATCGGCCGCCGCGGCCTCGCCAGCGCCGTCATCGAGGGCGCGCTCGCGTCCTCCGCCGATTTCGTGGCGGTGATCGACGGGGACTTGCAGCACGACGAGACCAAGCTGCCGGAAATGCTCGCCGCGTTGCGCAACGGGGCCGACCTGGCCGTCGGCAGCCGCCACGTCGAGGGCGGCAGCGCCGCGGGCCTGTCCGGACATTGGCGGAGGCGCATCTCGCAGGCCGGCATCGGCGTGGCGCAGCTTGCCCTGCCAGTGCGCCTCACCGACCCGATGAGCGGCTTCTTCATGCTGCGGTCGGCGTTGTTCCTGGGCCTGGCGCCGCGGCTGACCGGCCAGGGGTTCAAGATCCTGCTCGACCTGGTCCTGTCCTCGAAGCAGCCGCTCCGCGTCGTCGAAATCCCGATGCTGTTCCGCCCGAGGGTGGCCGGGGAGAGCAAGCTCGACATCCTCATCGTGCTGCAGTTCGCCGGGCTGCTGCTGGACAAGCTGTTCCGCGGCGCGGTGCCTCTGCGTTTCCTATCGTTCGGCCTGGTCGGCCTGGTCGGCGTGGGCGCGCACCTGGCCGTGCTGGACGGCGTGCGGGCGGCCGGGCTGCGGTTCGCGTGGGCGCAGGCGGTCGCGACGTTCTGCGCCATGCTGCTCAACTTCACCCTCAACAACGCCGTCACATACCGCAGCGTGCGGCTGCGCGGCCCGGCGCTGCTGCCGGGCCTGGTGCTGTTCCTGACGGTGTGCAGCCTCGGCGCGGTGGCCAACATCGGCATCGCCCGCACCCTGTTCGACGCCCATGGCGGCTGGACCCCCTCCGCGCTGGTCGGCGCGGCCGTGGGCATGGTGTGGAACTACGCCATGTCCGCCACCCTGGTCTGGAATCGCCGCGCCGTGCCCGCGTTGTCCGCCGGAATGCCAACAGCCAAGGCTGGGCTCCCCCTGCGTGGCCCTTCCAATGGCCTGAAGGAGGCAACCGGAACCTTGGGCCACTCCGCCCAGACCCGCCAAAGGCCGAGGGCCTTCGGAAACCGTTGCCTTAAATAAATGGATTCCAAAGGCCCCGCCTTTGGCGGAGTCC
>CAXTPP010000181.1:0-5902 GCA_964246185.1 uncultured Acetobacteraceae bacterium | reverse complement strand
CAGGGCAAGACCCTGGACCGGACGTATCTCTACCACACCGAGCACTGGCGATCGGCGGCGAGCTACGTGGCGCTGACCCGGCAGCAGGAGAGCGCGCAGGTGTTTGTGGCGCGGGAGACGGCGCGCGACGCTGGCCAGCTCGCCCGGCAGATGGGGCGGGGCGAAGTGCGCGCGGCGTCGGTTGCATGGGCGGCGGCGGACGAGCTGCCGAGAGCACGGCAGGAACGCCAGCCGGAGCAGGCCGAGGCTCCGCGCCAGGAAGCGCGGGCGAAGACCGCTCAGCCCGATACGGGCAAGGGTTACTGGCAGTCCCTTACCCGCAAGCCGGAGCCGGAGCGGGACGAGGCCAGCTTGCGCGCCAAGGTGCGCGGCAAGCTGGCCGCGCTGCAGGGCTTAAACGCCAAGGAGGACAGGCCCGATCCGCAGCTCCCGGACGGGCTGACGGAGCCGCAGCGCCAGCTTCGGCGCGAGATGCAGGCGCTGGATCGGCCCGCGTTGGCCGAGGCGGCGCGGGCTGACCAGGTGGGGCGGTCCTTCGAGACGCGGCCGATGACGGTGCAGGACGCCGCCCGGCTTGTCAGCCTCGAGTACGCGACGGCAGCGGACCGGGCTGACGGACTGCACAAAACCGCCGCCGAGGTAGGCAAGGCGATCGAGTACAACGAACGAGTGCAAAGCTCGGCCCGATATCAGGGCGACCGGCGCTGGAAGGAAATGGGGATCGTCCGCCAGACCATGCACAAGACCGGCGCGCGGCTGGACCCGGCGATCACCGCCAGCGAGAGCACCGAAGGCAAGGCCGTGGAGGAGTTGAAGAAGCTGGATCTTCAGCGCGCGCAGTTGGCGCGGTTCGTGCCGGCGGCCGAGAAGGCGGAGGCAGCGGCGTTTAGGCAGGCGGAGCCGGCCGCCGTCGCCGAGCTGGCCAAGCGGCAGGAGCGGGCCGGCGTGGCCCGCGAAGTGCTGGGGGAGCAGCGGCGGCAGGAGGTAGCGCGCGAGCAGACGTTGAAGCGGAGCCGAGGGTTGGGGCTGGGACGATAGGGCTATAGACCGCAAACCTGGCTGGCTTGCGCAAGGTTCGGTTTATACTAAAGCTGATATAGTACCGATCGTTCTAAAACCACTTTCCTTCCTCGGAACCTCACTTGACGAGTTGCGGGCTTTCCCAGAGGCGGCGCGGCGCGAAGCCGGGCATCAGCTTGGCGATATACAGCGGGGGCTTGAGCCGGATGGTTGGAAGCCGATGGCAAGCGTGGGACCCGGCGTGAGGGAGGTGCGGTTACGCGACGAGGCTGGCGCGTTCCGGGTGATCTACACAGCAACACGGCCCGAGGCGGTATACGTGCTGCACGCTTTTCAAAAGAAAACCTAGGCAATAGCCAAACGGGACATCAATTTAGCCGAAGCGCGGTTCAGGAAGCTGATACGGAGAGAGCCATGACGGAGACGGACGAAATTCCCGGCCAGGTGTTCGCGTGCGTGTGGGATGCCTTGGAAGACAGCCCGGCCGAAGCCGCCAACATGCGGCTGCGGTCGGATTTGATGAGCGCAGTCCGGCAGGCGGTTACAGGATGGGGTTTGACCCAGGCGATGGCGGCGCGGCGATTGGAAGTGACACAGCCACGGCTCAACGATCTTTTGCGCGGTCGAATCAACAATTTCAGCCTGGACGTGCTGATCCTACTGGCCGCTCGCGCTGGCCTGAATGTGCGGGTGCAGATCGAGCGTGCTGCCGCATAGGCGGCCCGTTCGTTGACCTTTGATCGGGAAAGCTCAAGAGCATAAGCAAAAATCTTTTATCTGCTGAACGCCAGGTGTCGGTCGGATCGGACACATTGAACGATCGGCTCGTAAAGGCGCTCACGAAATGGATAATGACGAAGACGACGCCGAGTTTGAACGCAATGGCCAGTCTTCGGCCAGCAATGACGCTCCCCGCGCCGCCGCAAAGGCCGCCGTCCCGGTTGTTGGACTAGGAGCATCGGCTGGTGGCATTGAGGCGCTTGCCGAGTTCTTTGACGCCATGCCGGCCGACAGCGGCCTGGCATTCGTGGTTGTCTTGCACCTGGACCCAACCAAGGAAAGCCAGCTCTCTTCCATCCTGGCGCTTCATACCAAGATGCCGGTTGCCCAAATCGAGGACGGCACGGGCATCACCCCCAATTACGTTTATGTGATCGCACCCAATCACGACCTAACGCTCGACGGCGATACGTTGCGTCTGATCGAGCCCACGCAGCCACGTAGCCGCCGCCATCCTGTTGACGTGCTGTTCAAGTCGCTGTCCGAGCAGCGGCGGGAGCGCACCGCTGCCATCGTTCTCTCGGGAACGGGGACGAACGGCACGCAGGGCTTGAAGGAGATCAAGGCGGCTGGCGGCCTGATCCTGGTCCAGGACCCCAAGATAGCAGGGTTTGATGGAATGCCGCGGAGCGCGATCGGCGCGGGCGTCGCCGATTACGTTTTGCCCGCCGGTGACATGCCGGAAGTCCTGTTGCGGTATTTCCAGCACAGCTATGTTGCTGCTCCCGATGTCCCAGCCGCTAAGGCTGCGGATACGCAGCCGGAGGTTGAGCAGATCCTCACGCTGATACGCGCGCATTCGAGTCAGGATTTCCGAAGCTATAAGCCGGCCACGCTGCTGCGGCGGATCAATCGACGGATGAGTCTGAAAGGCCTGACGAACCTTGGCAGCTATATCGACCTGTTGCGCGCCGAGCCTGGCGAGTTGCAGGCGCTGGTTCGGGACTTGTTGATCAACGTCACGAGTTTCTTCCGGGACGCCGAAGCGTGGACCACGCTCGATGAAACTGTAGTCGCGCAAATCGTAGCCGATCGCGACGACGGTGCGTCGATTCGCGTTTGGGTTCCCGCCTGCTCCACGGGAGAGGAGGCCTATTCGATTGCCATGTTGCTGACCGAGGCGGCCGAGGCGGCCGACAAGCAGTTCGACCTGAAGGTGTTCGCGTCCGACATCCTAGATGACAATCTGAACGCCGCACGCGCCGGTGTCTATCCAGCGGCGAGCGTGGAGGCTCTGTCATCCGAGCGCGTCCGCCGGTTCTTCGAAAGGCTCGACGGGTCCTATCAGATCAGACGGTCGTTGCGAGACACTATCGTCTTTGCTCGGCAGGACTTGTTACGCGAGCCGCCGTTCTCGCGGATGGACCTGATCACCTGTCGCAACATGCTGATCTACATCGAACCCGAGGCGCAGCGGCGGGCCATGGCGCTGTTCCATTTCGCGCTGCGCGAGGGCGGCCGCCTGTTCCTCGGCAACGCGGAGACGATCGGTCGGGCAGACGACCTGTTCGAGACGGTGTCGAAGAAATGGCGTATCTTTCGCCGGATCGGGCCGACACGGCATGATATCGTCAGCTTTCCTGTGCTTGGCGGCCACCCGGCGTCGGACCAGGCGGAGGCGTCCTACACCCATGAGCCGCCTTCGGTGCGCGTGACCGAGACAGCGCGGCGGGTGCTGTTAGACCGATACGCGCCGGCGTCGGTCATGGTCGACCAGAAGGGGCGCGTCATCTATTTCCATGGCGAGACCAGCGACTACCTGAAGCAGCCCAGCGGCGAGCCGACCCGCGACCTGCTCGCGATGGCACGCGACGGGCTGCTCGCCAAGTTGCGTGAGGCGATGCGCAAGGTGACCGCCGAAGACCAGAGCGCCAGCTTTAGTGCGCAAATTCGCCAGGGCAACGCATTTCGCTTGGTGCTGGTGACCGTCTCCAAGCTGCCCCCGCCGCAGACAAATTCTGGAATGCTGCTGGTGACGTTCGAGCCGGACGCGCGCGGTCGGGCGCCAGTTGCTCGTGAGGCGGAGAGCGAGGGCGAGCGCGAGGCTTCAACCGCCCTCGAGGGTGAGCTGCGATCGACCCGCGCCGAACTGCAGGGTACGGTCGAGCAGTTGGAGAGCGTCAACGAGGAGATGAAGGCCGCGAACGAAGAAGCGACCTCCATGAACGAGGAACTGCAATCGACGAACGAGGAGTTAGAAACCTCCAAGGAAGAGCTGCAATCGTTCAACGAGGAGCTGCATTCGGTCAATAGTCAGCTCCAACATAAGATCAGCGAGCTTGACCAGACCAGCAACGACCTGACCAACTTATTAGCTGGAACTGAGATCGCCACGGTGTTCCTCGATACGGAACTCCGGATCAAGTGGTTTTCACCTGCGACAAAGCAGCTTTTGGAACTTGTGTCATCCGACGTTGGCAGGCCGATCAGCCACTTCGCGCGCAAGTTTGCCGATGACAAGCTGCTCCGTGACGCCGAAATCGTGCTGGAAAAGCTGGCACCCATCGAAGC
Organism: uncultured Acetobacteraceae bacterium; assembly: GCA_964246185.1. Lineage (GTDB taxonomy): Bacteria > Pseudomonadota > Alphaproteobacteria > Acetobacterales > Acetobacteraceae > LMUY01. The sequence continues at coordinate 1,591 of CAXTPP010000181.1, read as the reverse complement.
CGAAATTCGCAGCGACACAGGCAAATGGTTTGTGCGACGTGTGCTGCCTTACCGTACGCGGGACAACCGGATCGCGGGTCTCGTCATTACCTTTATAGACGTCACCGACCGGCACCGAGCGACTGAGGAAATCGACGAAGCGCGCATCTATGCGGAGGCGATCGTTGAGACATCGCAGCAACCTCTGATAGTTCTTGACGCCAGAGTGCAGGTGCAATCGGCCAATCAGGCGTTCTACAAGCTATTCGGCCTTATACCGGATAAAGCCGTTGGGCGGTCGCTGTACGAACTGGGTAAGGGGGAATGGGATGTTCCCGAGTTGCGCGAGCTCATGGAGGAAGTGCTTCCCAAAGACCGACAGTTTCAGAACGTCGAAATGGCGTTCGGGTCAGAGGGATCCAACAAGCGATGCCTGTTGCTCAACGCCAGAAAGCTCATGCGGAACGGCGGCCGGGAAGACCTGATTCTACTCGCCATCGAAGACATCACCGAACGGAAACACGCTGCCGCTCACCAGGAAATGTTGATCGGCGAGCTGAATCATCGCGTCAAGAACGTGCTGGCGACTGTTCAGGCGATCATGATGCAGACATCACGCGGGAGCGCGTCGGTTGAAGACTTTACCAAAACGTTCTCTGGGCGATTGCACGCATTGGCGCAGGCGCACAACCTACTGGTCGAAAAGGAGTGGGTTGGTGCTGACGTTGGCCAGATCGTCAGCGACACATTGGCCCCATATCGTACGAGTGATGAGGCCCGTGTTGTAGCGGAGGGACCGAGACTGATGGTTCGGCCTCAGGTCGGGGTGGCGCTGATGATGATCCTTCATGAGCTGGCGACCAACGCCCTGAAATACGGCGCACTATCCGTCCCAGCTGGCAAGCTATTGGTGACTTGGCATCAGAATGGGGCGGGGAAGGCCGAACGGTTCCATGTGCGCTGGAACGAGGCGGGCGGCCCACGGGTCACGCCGCCATTGCGGCAGGGATTTGGCACGAAACTGATCGAGCGCAGCACCACGCATGAACTCGGCGGGGAGGCGCGGCTGGAGTATCTAGAGGAAGGGGTACGCTGTGAACTGATATTCCCGTGGGCGGGGAGACCAGAGGCGTCGGCTGGCGTTGATTGACGTTATGGAGAACCGCGCCAAGCACCTTGCCGGCTTGTTCATCCTCATCGTCGAGGATGAGACGATGGTTGCCATGATGCTGGAAAACATGCTGCAGGACTTCGGGTGCAGCGTCGCCTTGGCCGGAAGCATCGACGAAGCCCTAGCGTTCGTCCGGGCAAATACCCTGGATGGGGTCCTTTTGGACATGAACATCCACGGCCGGAAGACCATCGCGGTAGCTGAGGAACTCGCCAGCCGATCGGTGCCATTCCTGTTGGTGACGGGTTATGGCGCCGGTGATGGCGACCCGCCCGTGATCAAAGGCGCACCCCGGCTGCAAAAGCCTTTCGATGAAAACATTCTGGGACGGCGTATGGCTGAGGTTTTCGTAGCGGCGGCCCAATAGGCCGGATTTACCTCACCCACTTACCTCGACTTTGGCCAATCCTGGACGTTCTGACGGGGGCTGGGTGGCGGAGC
>CAXTPP010000180.1:0-5959 GCA_964246185.1 uncultured Acetobacteraceae bacterium | reverse complement strand
GCCTGCTGGCTGGCGGTGTAGGCCGCCGCCTCGTCGGCGGGGTCGGGCGGCTCGGCGAGGGCTGCTGTAAAAATCACGAACAGACCATAAACGCATACAGGGGCAGTCGCAAGCCTTATTTAAACAATCCTATGCCGATGGTCCTTGAGACTGACCGCCGGGTGAGCCAGGCCAGAGGCTCTGTCTTTGGACTCCGCCAAAGGCGAGTCTGTGGCGGGTCTGAGGCGCGAGCTAACGGGCGTAAAGGTAGGCCTGGAAGCCGACGAAGGCGTCCCGTATCGTGGCCGTGCCGCCGAGTTCCGCTGCGGCGTCGCTGACGGCGCGGTATTTCAGCTCCAGCAAATGGGGCAGCTTCGCCTGGTCGAGTTCGCCGACGCCCTCCTGCACGTATTGCGACAGGACGAAATCGAGGAAGGCCCGCAGCTTGCCGTCGTAGTGGGAGAAGATGTCGGCCTTGCGCGCCTCGGCCCGCTCCTCGCGCGTGACCGGGGGCAAGGCGAAGGCGACGTAGGCCAGCACGTCGTACAGGTCGCTCCTCTCGGCGTTGATCATGCGTTCGACCTCGCGCAGCTGTTCGCCGCCGAAGCCGCGTTCGTCCAGGCTGGCCAGCAAGGCCCGGCGGGTGTCCGGCTGGCTCCACAAGGCCCGCAGCTCGTCCTCGTTCCGGAACAGGGCGGGCAGTTCGCCGAACAGGCGCGCGATGAATTCGGCCGCGGACATTGGCCGGCCGTCGGGGCTCCAGAAGGTCGTCGCCATCATGTGCTGGAGCGTGCGCTCCTTGCCGTCCGCCAGCCGGATTCTCAGCAAGGGCCGCCGGGTCTCCCCGTCGTCGTCCGCCGGGTCGCCATCGCCGCCGGGGGAGGGCTCGGCTGGACTGTCGGGGGGCATAGGGGTTGCCGGGTCTTCCGGCTCGCCGTCCCATTCGGGGTCGGCGAAGTGCTCGTAGGCGCGCACGAAGTCATAGACGGTGAAATGGTCCTTGCCTTCGTACAGGCGGGTGCCGCGGCCGATGATCTGCTTGAACTCGATCATCGATCGGACCGGGCGCATCAGCACGATGTTGCGCACGTTGCGGGCATCGACGCCGGTGGAGAGCTTCTGGGAGGTCGTCAGCACAGTCGGGACCGTCCGCTCGTTGTCCTGGAACGTCTTGAGGAACTGGTCGCCGAGCGCCCCGTCATCGGCCGTCACCCGGACGCAGTAGCTGGGGTCGCGGCTGGCCTTCGTCTGGTTGACCAGGTCCCGCACGGCCAGGGCGTGGTCCTGCGTGGCGCAGAACACGAGCGTCTTTTCCCGCTGGTCGATCGCGTCCATGAACAGCTTGACCCGGTAGCGTTCGCGCTCCGCGATCTCGATCACCCGGTTGAAGTCGCGCTCGGCGTAGCGCCTGCCGTGCTGGGGCTCGCCTTCGACCACCTCGTCGTCGCTGGTGTAGGTGTAGTCGTCGAGCGTGGTGGCGATCTGCTTCACCTTGAACGGGGTGAGGAAGCCGTCGTTGATGCCGTCGCGCAGGGAGTAGGTGAACACCGGCTCGCCGAAATAGGCATAGGTGTCGGCGTTGGCCCGGCGCTTCGGCGTGGCGGTGAGGCCGAGCTGCACGGCGGGCGAGAAGTGCTCGAGGATGCCGCGCCAGGCGCCTTCGTCGTCAGCGCCGCCGCGGTGGCACTCGTCGATGACGATGAGGTCGAAGAAGTCCGGCGGGTAGTCGCCGAAGCTGGGCGCGGGCTGCCCGGCGGCGTCGCGGCCGGACATGAAGGTCTGGAAGATGGTGAAGAAGATGCTGCCGTTCTTCGGCACGCGGCCGTTCCTGCGGATGGCGTCCGGAGCGATGCGCACCCGTGCGTCCTCCTGAAAGCCGGAGAACGCGTTGAACGCCTGGGTGGCGAGGGTGTTGCGGTCGGCCAGGAACAGGATGCGCGGCTGGCGCTCCGGCTCGCCGCCGTGCCATTTGCCGAGGGTCCAGCGGGCGTGGAACAGCTTCCAGGCGATCTGGAAGGCGATGGCGGTCTTGCCGGCGCCGGTGGCCAGGGTGAGCAGGATGCGGCTGCGCCCAGCGGCGATGGCTTCCAGCACCCGGTCTATGGCGATGTGCTGGTAGTAGTAGGCCTGCCACTGGCCGCCCTGGTCCTCCAACGGGACGGCGGCGAAGCGGTCCCGCCACAGGTTGCGCTCGGGGAAGCTGCGGACCCACAGCTCGTCCGGGGTCGGGTAGGCGGGGATGGGCTGCTCGGCGCCGGTCGCCATGTCGATCTCGTAGAGGCCGAGTCCGTTGGTGGCGTAGGCGAAGCGGGCTTGCAGCAAGCCAGCGTAGGCCTTGACCTGGGCCACGCCTTCGGTGGCGGGCTGGCCGCGGCGCTTGGCCTCGATGACGGCGAGCTTGTGGGTGCGGTAGGTGAGCACGTAGTCGGCGACGGCGGGGGCGGCGCGCTGGCCGCCGCCTTGCAGCCGGCCGCGGGTGATGACTTCGCGGCGGACGCGGCTGTCGGTGACGACGCCCCAGCCGGCGGCTTTCAGGGCGGGGTCGATGAGGTCGGCGCGGGTTTCGGCCTCGTTCACTCGGCGGCTTTCTGCACGGTTTTCGCAACCCGCGCAGTTAGCTTGCCGGTAAAGGCCTTTTGCAGAATAGCTCGTTTAAGATCAACAAATGCGGCAGCCTTTTGCTCGTAAGCAGATGTTAGGCGACCGACATTGGCAGAGATTTCATCAAATTTTTCTAGCAGGTCTTTTTGAATATCAAGCGAAGGTAAATCCAAAAGAACTTTCCTTAGGTCACGAATGTTAATTTGCATTAGAGCAGTGCCGTATGTAGCGGCTTTTATTTGGTTCTGCACACCCTTAGAAATGAAAGCGTAATAGCCAAATCTCTGGATGACAATTGACGCATTGAATCTGATAGGAACGATGCCTCTGGTTACGTTTGAGCCTGCTAGCTCTTTTGCGGCAATTGACACTGAGCCGGTGCCGCCTCGAACACAAAGCAGCAACTCGTCGCCATGTAGCTTTGTCCTCCTATATCCATCGGCCAGCAGCGGATTTATTTTCTTCAAGCCACTCAAACCAATGATTTTAGATTGTAAGTCGGTAGGGCGCACAATCGGCAATCCTCCATCGACATCCTCTCCCGGCTGAACAATTCCATACGAGAGAGAGCAGGTTTTTTCAACCGTATCTTCCAATTTTTCCCTTCCCCACCCTTTCCCCCTCTGAACAAAAACAGAGTTCAAGTAGCTGTGAAACAGATTGCGGGCTTTTGCGAGATTTTCTCCCGCATTCATAACTGCGGCGCCAATTCCCATGAATACTTCGTCGAGAATGACAACAATCTGGCGCTGCTCGTTGAGGTCGGTAGGGTAACAAATACTGTAATCATTCGCCAACTTTGTGCGCGAAAGCTCGGTTTGTCCTCCGCAACCTTCGCCACCTTGCTGAATTCGATCTTCGATTGCGATGAGCGCGTAGCCGAAAAAGTCTGTGTAAAACATATCCTTACTGGGACGCACGATGGTAACATGCGAGTCTACCGTCATGGGCTCAGGAGGCTCAATGCGAAGTTGTGCTACGCGGCCAAGGGTGCCCATTCCTGTCGAGTTAACCAACACGTCCCCGACACGTAAGAATCTTTCCGTTGGCACTTTTTTGACTTTGACATCATGGCGGCGGCCCACGCCAAAGTCGATTTTGTGATTCCGCACGCATTTCTGGTTCAGAACTGCAACGCCAGCATGGTCAAGATATACCGGGGAAACTCCCCGATTAATAAACTGGCAAACCGCTCCGAGCGGTTTCTCAATCCAACCGTGCTTCATAGCAATGCCTGTATCTCCTCGAGAATACGAGCGCTTTCCATATCGAGCGCCATGATTTCGGCAATGATGTCACTGGGGTCACGCACAGCATTTTCCTCAAGCTTGCTGGGATTGTTTACCGAGAGATCGAAAGTCGTTCCGTCAAATTTCGAGATGTCGACCGACCAAGATTTGTCAGAGCTGGCAAAGTCCATTTGCAGTTTCACGAAATCTTTTAGGTCGCCGTCGTTGAGTGAATCGGTCTTGCCCATATTGCGACCCGGATCAAGCTGGTAATACCAAACCCTCCGCGTAGGCGACCCCTTCTCAAAGAACAGCACCACCGTTTTCACCCCAGCCCCCTGGAACGTGCCGCTCGGGCAGTCCAGCACGGTGTGCAGGTTGCAGGACGTGAGCAGCTCCTGCCGCAGCGCCCGCGCCGCCCCGTCCCCGTTGGACAGGAAGGTGTTCTTGATCACCACCGCCGCCCGGCCGCCGGCGCGCAGACGCTTGACGAAGTGCTGCAGGAACAGGAACGCCGTCTCGCCGGTCTTGATCGGGAAGTTCTGCTGCACCTCCGGGCGTTCCTTGCCGCCGAACGGCGGGTTGGCCAGGATCACGTCGTAGCGGTCGCGCTCCTGCACGTCGGCCAGGTTCTCCGCCAGGGTGTTGCCGTGGGCGATGTTCGGCGCGTCGATGCCGTGCAGGATCATGTTCATGGTGGCGATCACGTAGGCGAGGCTCTTCTTCTCCTTGCCGTAGAAGGTGCGGGTCTTCAGGACTTGCAGCTGGCTCGCGGTCAGCTCGCCGGCGCGCAAATAGTCGTACGCCTCGCACAGGAAGCCGCCGGAGCCGAGCGCGCCGTCGTAGATGCGCTCGCCCAGCCTCGGCCTGGTCACCTGGATCATGGCGCGGATCAGCGGGCGGGGGGTGTAGTACTCGCCGCCGTTGCGCCCGGCGTTGCCCATGTTCCTGATCTTGGCCTCATACAAATGGGACAGCTCGTGCTTCTCCCGCTGCGACTGGAAGCGCAGGCCGTCCACCAGCTCCACCGCGTCGCGCAGGGAGTAGCCGCTCTGGAAGCGGTTCTTCACCTCGCCGAAGATCTCGCCGATCTTGTATTCGATGGTGTCAGGGCTGGCGGCGCGCTGGCGGAAGCCTTGCAGGTAGGGGAACAGCTGGCGGTCTACGTAGGCGACCAGGTCGTCGCCGGTCAGCGCCGAGTCGTGGTCGAAGCCGCCGTCGGGCGTCTTGGGGGCGGCCCAGCGGGACCAGGCGTGCGCCGGGTCGATGATGAGGGCGTGGGGCTTGCCGACCAGCTCGGCCTCCATGGCGCGGGCGTGCTCCAGGTCGTCCAGGTATTTGAGGAACAGGATCCAGGAGGTCTGCTCGGCGTAGTCCAGCTCCGTGGTGCAGCCGGCCTCCTTGCGGAGCACGTCGTCGATTCGCTTGAAGGTTTGCTCGAACATCTGATGAGCCTCGGTCTTGCTTGCGGTCAGGCGGCCTTCAGCGTCGGGATGTTGGACACGTCCACGTCGCGTTCCGCGTGCCACAGGTCATGCGCCGCCTGCATCCGCAGCCACAGCCCCGCGCCGTTGCCGAACAGCTTGCCGAGCTTGACTGCGACGCGCGGCGTCACCGGCTGCTTCTGCCCCAGGATGTCGTAGAGCGTCTGGCGCGAGATGCCGAGCAGGCGTGCGATCTCGGTCTTGCTCTTGCCGGTGGCGGGGATGACAACGGCATCCAGCAACTCGCCCGGATGGGTGGGCACGATCGACGGATGGCGGATTACTTCATCGTCCATGGTAGTCCTCCAGATCGACGTTGACGGCGTGCTGGCCGGACCAGCCGAAGGTGATGCGCCAGTTGCGCGAGACCGTCAGGGCATACTCGCCAGCGCGATTGCCGATGAGCGGGTGAAAGCCGAAACCGGGCAGGTCAAGGCTGCTTGGCGCGATGCTGACGTTGAGCGCGCCCAACACGATGCTGACTTTGGCCCGCCACTCCGGCTTGATGCCGCTTGCATCGTCCTTGACCCATAGCTGCTTGAGAACTTTGCTGCGGAAGCTTGCGATCACTGGGCATCATGTAAGCGAACACCTTACGGTTTGTCAACCGGGGCCTTACGTGGTTGCTTGTTCAGCAGCTCCGCGCCGAAAGGGGGGGCCGAAAGG
>CAXTPP010000179.1:0-5978 GCA_964246185.1 uncultured Acetobacteraceae bacterium | reverse complement strand
GGCGGTGTAGGCCGCCGCCTCGTCGGCGGGGTCGGGCGGCTCGGTGGAGGGCGGATGGAACATATGCCGAACATAAACCACAGGCGAGGGGCAGTCCGCAAGCCTCATGTCGATGGCGGTGGGTTTCGGCGGGCGATCGCGTCACTGCGGGTCGGGCTGCAGCCAGGTGGCGAGTTCGGCGTCGGACGCGCCCGCCACCGCCTGACCCGGCGGGACCGTCACCTGCAGCCGCACGTAGTACGGCCGGCGGTGGTCGCCCAGCGCCACGCCGGGGGACGATTGAGGCCGGTCGGCGGGGTCGTAGCCGGCGAACGACAGGCCCCAAGCCCGGCCCAGGCCCGCGCTCAGCCCGGCGCTCAGCCCGGCGCTCAGCCCGGCGCCCAGCCCGGGGACGGCCGAGGCGACGCCGGGGCTGATCACCTGGTTGCCGGTGAAGTTGGGCCAGCCTGGCTGCTGCGATTGCAGCAGGTAGCGCACCTCGGGGCGGCCCGGCGGACCCCACAGGCCCTGCGCGTCAGGTTCCAGCACCTTGCGGTAACGCCGGCCTTGGGTCGGCAACAGGGTGTCTGACCAGGCCACGCCGGCCTTGTAGTCGGCTTGCTGGTAGGCGCCGGTGGAGTAGATCAGCGCGTACTTGCCGGCGATGCGGGCGAGGTACGGCGCTTCGACCAGCTTGGCCCGGGTCTGGCCGTAGCCTTCGGAGGCGAGCGGGCCGAACCGGTCGCCCGGCGTCAGCAGGACGGCCGGGGCTTCCGGCGCAGGCTGCGTCGGCGACAGCATGGCCTGGAGCACGATGCCGTTGCGCAGGGCGGGGGCGGGCGCGAGATTCTTGACGTACAGCAGGTAGAGCCGGCCTTCGTCCTCGAAATACTTGCCGTCGTAGTTGCCATCCACCGGCTTCGAGAACGAGCCTGAGAGCACGGCGTCCGCCGACCAGGCCAGCGGCGCGGGGCCAGCGTGAGAAGCGGCGTCTGGGGCCGGGTGCGCGTGGACCAGCACCGTCCAGTGGTCCGGGTGCGCCGGGGTGTGGACGCCGATGCCCAGCACCGCGTGCCACCCGCCGGCGTCGTCCTGGAACAGGTCGAGGTTCTGGAAGTTGGTGACGCTGGCGCCGGCGGCGGCGATCTGGGCGCGCAGCCCGCCAGGGTCGATGACCACCCGCGTCCAGGAGAAGCACCGCGGCGACACGGGATCGGCGCAACCCATCACCGCCTTGGTGGTGCCGGAGAACACCTGCACCCGCCTCTTGCCGGAAGGGGCGAGGCGCACCGGCACCGGGTCCGAGAAGTATCCCACGCCGTCCAGGCCGATGCTGGTCATGGGCAGGATCGCCAACGGCCCCGCCGGCCCGCCGGGGATGGGCTGGGCCAGCGCCGCCGTCGCGCCGAGCAGGGCGGCCAGGCTCAGGACGAGGGCCGCGGGCTTGGCGGGTTCGCGGCGCATGGTTCGTCCTCTGCACGGCCGCCCTGGCGGATGCGGGGCGATGTTAGCAGCCAATGATGTTTGCTCCAATTGGGCAGGCTGTGGTTGCAGCGTGACCGAACGTCGACAGCGACCCGGCGTGCAGGGCGCCGGTTCAGCCGGCGATCCTCGCGTCCGGGTTGCCCGCTTCCATCGCGGCCATGGTGCGCAGCACGAGATCCCGGGTGCGGTAGCGGCCGCCGTAGCGGGCTTCCTGCTCGCGCCGCACGATGGGGAAGCTGTCGAGGACATGCCGGGCGTCGGCCTGGTCCAGGCCGTAGAGCAGCATGAACACGGCATCCAGGCGGGCACGGCGGCGCAGGCGGTCCTCCTCGTCCCAGGCGAAGGGGGCGCCGGCGCAGCCCTGGTCGCGGGCGAAGGGGGCGAGGGCGTGCGAGGTGTAGCTCAGCGCCAGCACCTCCCCGCGCACGATCTCCTCCGCGCTGCGCTGGCCGAAGCGGCGGGCGAATCCCGTACGGGGCACCATCGGGAGCTGTTCCACGACGTATGAGTTCAAGTGGACGGACTGCACCTTGTTGCGGGCCACGTAGTCGAACACGAGAGCGCCCAGGTTCGCCACGAGCAGCGCCGCCGACTCCTTGTAGCGTGCGACCAAGGCCCGGCAGGCTGTCCGCCATGCCTCCATCGCAGCGGGATTAGGCTTTCCCTTCGGTTTATCAGGTTGCTCCGGAAGGAGCAGCGGCAGGACGTTGCCGAACGCCGCGTAGGGCACGACGCAGGCGATCATGGTCCGCACGTTCGTTGGGCTGGTGATGTCCCGGAACCCGACCGCCCATTCAAGGTTCTCCGGCCATCGTTCCACGAGGTCGGCCTGCGCGACCCAATGGCGAGGTTGGGGAGTGAAAGCCGGGTCTTCGTGCTGCTCGGGCGTGGCTACGCCGCTTGAGAAAGGCCGGTGGACGTTGCGGCTGCGGGTGGCGCGCCGGGTCGGTTCCCCAATCGTTGCATCCAGGTCGTCGCCATCCGCGACCGCCTCCGAATCTTCCTCCAGCACGGAGGCATAGCGGTGGTCGAACAGGTGGACCGAGCGGCCCACCATGAGCGGCAGGAAGCGGGTGTTGCCCTTCTCCCACGCGCCGTCGGCCACCGGGTAGGCGCCGTCCGCCTCCAGCTCGTCGGCGGTGCGGAACAGCCTGCTGTCGTTGGTCATGTCGAACTGCCGCGCATACGCCACCGGGTAGAGCGGGCGCGGCGGCGTGGCCCGGCGGTCCAGCAGCACGGGCAGGCGGGCGTAGATGCCGAGCACCAGCCGCGCGTCCCGCGGCGAGCGGAACACCGGGGCGGTGCCGGTGTTGGGATTGGCCTGCGCGAACTCGGCCGGGGTGATGGCGAAGGCGTCGCGCTCGGCGGCTTCCGCGTCCTGCTGGAAGAAGGCGCATTGCGCTTGCGGGTAGAAGCGCGCGACGCCGCCATGGACCAAAGCGGAGAACTTGAAACGGCTGTCCACGGCGGGGAAGAACGGCGGAAGGCTGTAGTCCGGCCGGCGGTTCTCGAAGTCCAGCAGCGCGCCGAGCCGTCCGGTGCCGCTGATGCTGCTGAAGAACTCCGCCGCGCCCTTGTCCGCCGCCACGCCGGAGGGGACCAGCAGGCCCACGATGCCGTCGGCGCGGACCAGCTGCCCGGCGCGCTCGACGAACAGGGCGTACAGGTTCACGTCGCCGCGGGCGAACAGCGGGTACATCGGGTACGGGCCGATCTTGCCGCCATGCTTCTGCGTCGGCAGGAAGGCGGCCACCTCGGCAGCGGATTCGGCACGGGACGCCGCGCGGTCGTAATCAACCGCCAGCGTGTCGCCGGCCCGGCGCAGGCGGGCGATGGCCGTCTTGCGGTCCGCAGCGCGGGTGATGGCGGCGACCTCCTCGCGCCGGGCCGCCCACCATTCGACCTCCTGCATCTTGATGCGGTCCCAGGGCGGGTTGCCGATCACGGCATGGAAGCCGCCCTGCGGCGCCGCGCTCTCCCAACCCTGCCACACGCCGGGGAACGCCGCCTCCCAGTGCAGGAAACGGCCCTGCGCGACCAGCGGCCGGGCGGCTTCGATGAAGGCGCGCGCGGCCTCGAAGGCGTCGGCGGCGGTGATCCCGGGCTTGGCGGCGGTTGGCTTGCGGATGACCGCGCTGCCGGCGGTGGGCTTCATCCTCGCGCCGTTGGCGATGGCCACCGGGTCGCCATAGCTGCCATCGAACAGGAAGCTGCGGCCCAGCCTGTCTGTGTCGTCCTTGGGCGGCAGCCAGCGGGAGGCGTGGTACAGGTCGAGGAACGCCCGCAGCGGCGCTGTCTGCGCCTCCACCTGGATGAACTCGTCCCGGCTGGCGTAAACCTCGGTCAGGTCCGCGTCCGAGCGCGCCTCGATGCCTGCCATGCCGGCCGCGGCGGCCTGGGCGGAGGCGACGGCGGGGGAGACGACCAGCCGCCCGTACTGCTCCTGCAGCCGGGTCAGCACCTTGCCGACGAACTCGCCGAACAGGCTGTCGCCGCAGCGCAGGTGGTGGTCGAGGAAGCTCAGCGGCGCGCCGACGGTGAAGGAGTGCAGCCAGAGCGAGAGCTTGGCCAGCTCCACCGCCATGGGGTTCAGGTCCACGCCGAAGATGCAGCGCTTCAGCACCATGCGGCGCACGATGTGGCGGTCGTCCAGGCCGGTTTGCAGCACGGCCCAGCCCTGGCGTTCGGCGTTGTCCAGGATTTGCTGGCGCACCTCGACGATGCGGGCGGCGAGCGGGGAGCGGCGGGCCTCGTCCGCATCGGCCATGGCGGTCAGGATGGCGTCGGTGAGATAGTCGATGAGGGAGACGAGGAAGTGGCCCGAGCCCATCGCCGGGTCGCAGATGCGCAGGCCGAGGATGGCGTCCGCCGGGTCGCTGGCGGCGGCGTTGCACTCCGCCACCAGCGGCGCCACGGCTTGGCGCAGGATGAGCTGCACCAGCTCCTCGCGGGTGTAGAACGAGCCGCTTGCCTTGCGGGCATAGGGCGACGGGCGCAGGGCGATGCCGCCGAGGCCGTCCTGCACCACGTCGTGTTCCAGCAGCCGCTCGTAGATGGTGCCGAGGTGCTGCACGGAGAGGTCGCGGTAGTTGATCCAGCGCGGCCCATCGGGCGAGGCCTCGCGGGACATGTCTTCCACGACCTGCAGCATCTCCTGGTCGGTCAGGCGCACGCGGCCGAGGATGTCGCCGTCGCGGTTGCGGAACAGGTCGCCGTTGTAGGCGGGCAGGCCGAGCGTGGTTTCCCCATCGGCGATGGCGGCCATGAGGTCCATCAGGCGCGCCCAGCGGCCCGTGGCCGTGCTGGAGACCGGCTGGCCGTCGTCCCGGATGCGCGCGGCCTCCTGCCGCAGCCCGCGGAGGCTGTAGCCGGCATAACCGGGATGGCGGACGGGCAGCAGGTCGCGGTCCTCGGCGTAGAACAGGAACAGCAGCCGGTAGAGCAGGCGGATCGCGCCCTCCCGGGCTTCGGCGCGCCAGGCGGCGCTGGCGAGGTCGGGCTTTTCGCTTCGGGCGAAGGCGCGCACGAGGGCGGGGAACACCTTGTCGAACACGCGCTCCGAAAGCTCTTCCGTGACGCGGGCCTTGTAGGTGCGGCCTTCGTCCATGGCTTCGTCAAGGAACGTGCGGCCGCCGGGTCCGTCCGGCTCCAAGGCCTCGCGGCGGAACAGCAGGAGGAAGACGCGCATCCAGTGGTCGCGCGGAGCGCCGGGCGGAGGGTCCACGGGCGCCAGCGGCGAGTTCAGCAGGGCGGCGAGGTCTATTCCCACGAAGTCTTCGGAGCGGGAGCGCCCGCGGCCGTAGTAGAGCCGCCAGGTTGCGCCATTGGTGAGCAAGCCCCAGCGGAGGGAGCCGCCCGAATGGACCTCGGCGCGAGACATGTAGCGCAGGATTTGCGTCGCCGGGGCTTCGGACCCGGACAGGGCGCGGTCCAGCCTGGTGGCGCGCGCCTCGTTCTCGACGATGACGGCCCCATGCCCGAGCCGGGCGGCTGGCTGCAACCGGAGCGCCCGTTCCTTGGCCGCGGCGTCCAGGAACAGGAGGGCGTCCGCCACGTCCCGGCGGCGGGCGTCGGCGCGAGGCTGCACCAGCCACGCCCACCCGAGCTGCTCCAAGGTGGGGAAGATGAACTCGGCTTCGGTTTCAGCCTCGCTCGGGGACGGCATGGCGGCGAACTGCCGCCAGCGTCGGGCCATCTTGGCCTGGATGCCTGCCACGTCCGCCGCGGCCAAGGATTCGTATGCGGGAGTTCGGCGGATGCCGTCCTCCAGGAAGTACTGGGTGAAAAGGCTGCCGCCTGCCACGCCGGCGTTCCGGTTTGCGTTCATCGAGCGGTCCCTGACGGCGGCACGCCCATGAGGGTGCAAAGGTCGATCAGGAACGGCTGGCAATTGGCGCGCTCCGCCCCGCCGGCGGCGGACCAGCGGGCGATGAGGGCTTCGACGGGGTCGGGGGTTGGGGGTTGCACGGTCGCAGGCGGTGATGGGCTGGGGCTGGGTGGTTGTCTAGCGGGGA
>CAXTPP010000178.1:0-6019 GCA_964246185.1 uncultured Acetobacteraceae bacterium | reverse complement strand
AATCGGAACCTTGAAGCCACTCCGCCCAGACCCGCCAAAGGCCCGAGGCCTTTGGAAACCCTTTCCTTAAGCAAACGGGTTCCGAAGGCTCTGCCTTTGGCGGAGCCTCTGGCCTGGCTTGCTTGACGCTCACCCTCAAGGGCCATTGGCATCAGCCGAGCCGCAGCACGGCGGCGGCCGGCAGCACCAGGTCCTGATGGGTCGCGGCCACCACGCCGCCGCCCGCCGCCCGGTGCGCCGCCAGCAGCGCGGCCAGCAACGCGAGCGAGGCGGTGTCCAGCCCCAGCGTCGGCTCGTCCAGCAGCCACAGCGGCGCGCGGCTGAGCTGCAGCCGGGCCAGCGCCAGGCGGCGGCGCTGCCCGGCGGACAGCATCCGCGCCGGCAGCTCCGCCAGGTCCGCCAGGCCAAGCGCTGCCAAGGCGGGCTCGACCGGGCGGCCGGCGGCGGCGAAGCGCAGGTTCTCCGCCACCGTCAGCCCGGGCTTGATGGCGTCCGCATGTGCCAAGTAGGCCACGGGAGACACTGATGCGTCGCACCACGCGATCGTGCCCGCATCCGGCCGCTTCAACCCGGCGAGCACCCGCAGCAGCGTCGATTTGCCGGACCCGTTCGGCCCCAGCAGCAGCAGCGCCGCACCCGGCGGCACCGCCAGCGACACGCCCTCCAGCACCAGGCGCTCCCCGCGGAAGGCAGCCAGCCCGCTTGCCTCGACCAGCATCGCGCCCAGTAACGCACCATGTGGACCCGCGCCGCCCTCCATGGTTTAACCGCCGCACCCATATCCATTTGACCGCGCCGCATTCCTGCGCCGCCCCAACGAGCGAGGCAACCGATGAAGAGCATTGGGCAGGACAGCCTGCACACCCGGCAGACGCTGACCGCGGGCGGCCAGGAGTTCCACTACTTCTCCCTGCCCAAGGCCGCCGAGACCATCGGAGACATCTCCCGCCTGCCGGTCAGCCTCAAGGTGCTGCTGGAGAACGTGCTGCGCTTCGAGGACGGGCACAGCGCCACCGTGGAGGACGCCCAGGCCATCGCCGAGTGGGTCAAGGCCGCGAGCAGCGCCAAGGAGGTGCCGTTCCGCCCCAGCCGCATCCTGCTGCAGGACTTCACGGGCGTTCCCGCGGTGGTGGACCTCGCGGCCATGCGCGACAGCATCATCAAGCTGGGCGGCGCGCCGGACAAGGTGAACCCGCTGATCCCGGTGGACCTGGTGATCGACCACTCCGTGATGGTCGACGTCGCCGGCACCGAGAACGCGCTGCACGACAACGTGGAGCTGGAGTTCGCCCGCAACGGCGAGCGCTACCGCTTCCTGCGCTGGGGCAGCCAGGCGTTCGAGAATTTTCGCGTCGTGCCGCCGGGCACCGGCATTTGCCACCAGGTGAACCTGGAATACCTGGCGCAGACCGTGTGGACGGCGAAGATCGGCGCCGACCAGTTCGCCTACCCGGACACGCTGTTCGGCACCGACAGCCACACCACCATGGTCAACGGCATCGGCGTGCTGGGCTGGGGCGTCGGCGGCATCGAGGCGGAGGCGGCCATGCTCGGCCAGCCGATCGCCATGCTGATCCCGGACGTGATCGGCTTCCGCATGACCGGCAAGCTGGGCGAGGGCGTGACCGCGACCGACCTGGTGCTGCAGGTGACGCAGATGCTGCGGGCCAAGGGCGTGGTCGGCAAGTTCGTCGAGTTCTGCGGCCCCGGGCTGGACGACATGGCGGTCGCCACCCGCGCCACCATCGCCAACATGGCTCCCGAATACGGCGCGACCTGCGGCTTCTTCCCGGTGGACGCCACCACGATCGACTACCTGCGGCTGACCGGGCGCGACGAGGACCGGATCGCGCTCGTGGTGGCCTACGCCAAGGCGCAGGGCATGTGGCGCACCGAAGTGGAGCCGGTGTTCACCGACATGCTGGAGCTGGACCTGGCCGCCGTGCAGCCCTCCATCGCCGGGCCGAAGCGCCCGCAGGACCGGGTGCTGCTGAACGAGGCCAGCGCCGCGTTCAAGGCGGAACTGAGCCGCAGCCTCGGCGTGCCGGCCAACGACATCGGCGCCCGCACGCAGGTCAACGGCAAGAACTTCGACATCGGCCATGGCGACGTGGTGATCGCCGCCATCACCTCCTGCACCAACACGTCCAACCCGTACGTGATGGTCGCCGCCGGGCTGGTGGCGCGCAAGGCCCGTGCGCTGGGGCTGCGGCCGAAGCCCTGGGTGAAGACGTCCCTGGCCCCCGGCAGCCAGGTGGTGACGGAGTACCTGAACAAGTCCGGCCTGCACGAGGACCTGGACGCGATGGGGTTCGCCCTGGTGGGATACGGCTGCACCACCTGCATCGGCAACTCCGGCCCGCTGAACGCGCAGATCGCCTCGGCCATCGAGGAGGGCAACGTGGTGGCGGTGTCCGTGCTGTCCGGCAACCGCAACTTCGAGGGCCGGGTGCATCCGCAGGTGCGCGCCAACTACCTGGCCAGCCCGCCGCTGGTGGTGGCCTACTCGCTGCTCGGCACCATGCAGGAGGACATCGCCACCGCCTCGCTCGGCGTCGGGCCGGACGGGCAGGCCGTCTACCTGAAGGACATCTGGCCGTCCAACGACGAGATCACCGCGATCGTGCGCTCCGCCCTGGGCCGGGCGCAGTTCCTCAAGCGCTACGGCGAGGTGTTCGTCGGCCCCGAGGAGTGGCAGAAGATCGAGGTCGAGGCCGGCACCGAGACGTACGGCTGGACCGACGGCTCCACCTACGTGAAGAACCCGCCCTACTTCGACGGCATGACGATGGAGCCGGTGGCCAAGGGCGACATCGTCGGCGCCCGCATCCTCGGGCTGTTCGGCGACAACATCACCACCGACCACATCAGCCCGGCCGGCAACATCAAGAAGACCTCGCCGGCGGGCGACTACCTGATCGAGCGCCAGGTCAGCCAACGCGACTTCAACAGCTACGGCGCGCGGCGCGGCAACCACGAGGTCATGATGCGGGGCACCTTCGCCAACATCCGCATCAAGAACGAGATGCTGCACGGCACGGAAGGCGGCTTGACCCGGCACTACCCGGACGGGGTGGAGATGCCGATCTACGACGCCGCCATGGCCTACAAGCAAGTGGACGTGCCGCTGGTGGTGTTCGGCGGCAAGGAGTACGGCATGGGCTCCTCGCGCGACTGGGCGGCCAAGGGCACCATGCTGCTGGGCATCAAGGCGGTGCTGGTGGAAAGCTTCGAGCGCATCCACCGCTCCAACCTGGTCGGCATGGGCGTGCTGCCGCTCACCCTGCCGGACGGCGTCACCCGGCACTCCCTCGGGCTGACCGGGGAGGAGGTGATCGACATCACGGGGATCGGGACCATCACCGCGCGCATGACGGTGCCGGTGACGATCCGGCGGGCGGACGGGACCAGCGAGACTGTGCAGGCGCTGTGCCGGATCGATACCGACGACGAGGTGGAGTACTACCGCCACGGCGGCATCCTGCAGTACGTGCTGCGCGGCATGGCGAAGGCGGCCTAACCCTTCCTTCTCCCTCTCCCGCCAGCGGGAGAGGGACAGGGTGAGGGAAAACGCACCCTGATGCGCTTCCTCGCCACCACCCCGCAGGCCGACCTTGCCCGCCTGCCCATCGCCTTCGACCTGCGCGCCATCAGCGTCGCCGAGGGCCTGCGCGCCGCGCTGTCCATCGCCGTCATCGTCGCGGCCGACCAGTGGCTGCACTGGCCGGTGCTGCTCGAAGCCGCCCTCGGCGCGTTGCTGACCTGCCTGTGCGACGCCGGCGGCCCGATCCGCCGCCGCCTGCCCGCCCTGGTCGCGTTCACCCTGCTGGGCGCTGCGATCACCGCCGGATTCAGCGTGCTGCGCGGCGCAGGCCTCGCCTTCACGGTGCCGCTCGCCTGCCTCGGCATCTTCGCCTGCTCCTTCGCCCGGGTCTGGAGCCCGGCGTCGCTGCAAGTCGGCAACCTGCTGGTGGTCGTGCTGGTGCTGGCGCTGGACCAGGCGCGCAGCCCGCGCGAGGCGGCGCTGCTCGGCGGCGTGTTCGCGGCGGGCTGCTTGTGGGCGGTGCTGCTCACCATGGCGATCTGGCGCATCCGCCCGTTCCGCCCGGCCCGCCGCGCCGTGTCCGACGCCTACCGCTCCACCGCGCGCCTGGCCGCCGACCTGCAAGGCCTCCTGGGCGAAGCTGACCCGGCAGATGGCCCGGCACTTTGGGAGGCCCACGCGCGCGGCCACCGCCGGGCCGTGCAGGACACCATCGAGCGCGCCCGCGCCGCCGTGCAGGACACGGTGCGGGCGCGCGGCCAGGCAAACGGCCGGGCGTTCCAGGCGCTGATCCGGGTGGAGGCGGTCGATCAGCTGTTCGGCGCGCTGGTCGCCTTGTCGGACATCCTGGAAGCCGAACCTGACCCGGCAATCCGCGCCGCCGCGGGCCAGGTGTTGCAACGGCTCCGCACAGCGCTGATCATGCTGGCCGAAGCCATCCGCGCCGAGGACCCTGGCGCGGAACGCGCCGAACAGTCTGGCGCAGGCTCCGGCGTGACGGAACCGCTGTCCCGCCTCGGCCCGGTGCTGGACGCGATCGCGCAGGCCGGGTCGGCCCCGGCGCTCGCGGCGGTGACGGACGCGATCGTGGAGCGGCTGCGCATCGCCGCCACCCTCGCCGCCCCTGAAGGCTGGCGTCCCGGCGCGCTGCCCGCCGCTGGGCCTTGGATCGAGCGGGTGGCTGGGCCGTTGCGGGCCAATTTGTCCTGGCGGTCCGACGCGTTCCGCCATGCGCTGCGCGGCGCCCTCGTGGCCGCGCCCGCGCTTTCGTTCACGCTGTCGCTGTCCGGGCATTACCAGCACTGGCTCATCATCACGCTGATCCTGACCATGCAGCCGTTCTACGCGCTCACCTGGCAGCGGGCGGTGGAGCGGATCGGCGGCACCGTGCTGGGCGGGCTGGCGGCGGCGGCGATCGCGCTCGTGTGCACCACGCCGCTGGCCATCGCCGGGGCGCTGTTCCCGCTGGCGGTGCTGGCCTTCACGGTGCGCGGGGTGAACTTCGGCGCGTTCATCGCCCTGCTCACCCCGCTGGTGGTGCTGCTCACCGAGTTCAGCCGGCCCGGCACCGGCGAGCTGCTGATCGCCGCCCTGCGCGCGCTCTACACCCTGGCCGGCGGCGTGCTGGCGGTGCTGGCCTGCCTGCTGCTGTGGCCGAGCTGGGAGCCGGACCGGCTGCGGCGAGAGCTGCGGACCGCGATCGCCGCCCATGCCGCGTTCGCCCGCGCGGAGCTGGACGCGCTGCTGGGCGAGGGCGCGGCGGCTGCGGTGGACAGCGCCCGCCGCGCCGCCGGGGCCGCGAGCAACAACCTGGAGGCGTCCCTCTCCCGCGCGCTGCACGAGCCGCGCCGCAACCAGGGGGAGTCGTTGCAAGCGGCCATGGTGGTGGACGCGGCGCTGCGCCGGATGGCTGGCCGGCTGTCCGCGCTGCAGCTAGACCCGCACCACGCCGACGGCATCGGCCCCGGGGCGCTGCGGGAATGGCGCGAATGGATCGGCGGCTCGCTCGGGGCGCTGGCCGCCGGGTCGGCGTCCACCACGCCTCGGCCAGCTGGGCGGGCGCCGGATGCGCTGGCCCGGATCGGTCGGCAGATCGAGCTGCTGAACGGGGCGGCTGCGAAGCTGCCCAGGGAAGCGGCCTAGTTAGCCAAGGGCCTCGGGCGCTGACTTGTCGAGGAGCAAGGCTGGGCGCTGCCCAGACCCGCCAAAGGCCTGAGGCCTTTGGCACCTTTATGTAAATGGATTCCAAAGGCCCTCCCTTTGGCAGTGTCCAAAGGCAGAGCCTCTGGCCTTGCTTGCCTGACGGTCACTCTCAAGGACCATCGGTGTAGGACTGTTTTCAGGCAAGGCTTGCGGACTGCACCCTGCTTGTGATTTGTGTTCGGTATATGTTCCCTGGGTCCTCAACCGAGCCGACCGACCCCGCCGACGAGGCGGCAGCCTACACCGCAAGCCAGCAAGCAGAGCGCGTCGAGC
>CAXTPP010000177.1:0-6037 GCA_964246185.1 uncultured Acetobacteraceae bacterium | reverse complement strand
TCACGCTCGCTGCTACCGTCATCTTCTGGCTCAGCAAATGAGTCCTGACCCTAGTCTCACCGGAGTGCTAAAGGGACGTCAGTTAATTAATGAACAGAGATGTCTCTCTAACCTGAAGTTAGCTCTGGACCCTTTCCGGTCGTTTCGGATACGGGATTCGCCGCCACCGCGTGTTGGTCCGTAGATCGTTTGTTCCTGAGCTAGCGAGCAGCTTTGGACACGTCGAAGCTGTCTTCGAGCATCTGAAAGCGCGTCACAACATCGTCGGTAATCGTCAGAACGAACGCGAACTGGGTTGCCGTAATCTTGCCCGTCGACTTGATCCGTGTCCGTAGCGAGCCAAGGATGACTGCTCGTTGCTCGCTTGCGAGAACGTCTTCGACGTCGAATGCCAGTGGTTCGGTCATCGCGCGCACGTCGCGCACGAAGTCGGCCATCGCCTTGCGCCCGGTCTTGCGGCCGATCCAGGGCATGACCCCGTCGTCGCCTTGAATCTCGTAAACGAGATCCTCGGCGAAGGGCGCGGCGATCTCGTCCGGATCACTGCCCTCACTGATCCCTTTCAGTAGCGCCTTCGCGATCTCGATATTGCGTTCGATGCTCATAATGTCCTTCTTTCGATGAAAGCTGGTGCAGGCTGCGTCGCCGCCCCGTTCAGTTGCCGGTGAAGGCAATCCGAGCGGCAGCTTCGCTCTGCGACTTGTCGCCGCCGGCGGAAGTCGCGTTCTTGAGCGCGAGAAATGCCTGCTGCGCGTCGTTCGTCTCGAACAGTCGCATGCTGAGGTCGAGCAGGAACTCGTCCGCGCCAGCGACCCCACCGGCGGACCAGGCCTTGAGTAGCGCGCGCGCCGCGCCGTAGGCAAGCGTCGGCCCCGCTGCGAGGTCCCCGGCCATCTCGATCGCGACTGCGTCCACCTCCGCGTCCGCGACGACGCGGGTCGCGAGGCCGATCTCGCCCGCCCGGCTTCCGCTCAGCGGATCGGACAGCAAAACGAGTCCCGCCGCCCGACCGCGACCGATCCGCTCGGCCAGGCGCTGCATCCCTCCGGCAAGCGGGACCATGCCGGTGCGTGTCTCGATGGCGTGGAACGAAGCAGTCTCCGCCGCCACGATCAGGTCGCAATGGAGCACCAGTTCGAAGTGCCCGCTCACCGCCTTGCCGCGGACAGCCGCGACCGTAGGGATGCGCAGCGCCTCAAGCGCACGAAACGACTGGTTCACCTCGTCGATAAAGGTGTGAAACCAGTCGACGTCCTTACCCGGCCAATCGGCAACGTCACCGCCCGTGCCGAAGTTCGGCCCTTCCGCGCGCACCACGAGTGCGCGGACGCCCGCCCTGCTCGCCTCGCGAACCGATTGACGGAAGTCGTCGGCCCACCGCCGCCCCAGCTGGTTCTCAGGCGGATCGCATAGGACGATGTGCCCAACCGCCCCGGCCTGCTCGAACTTGACTACGGTCATCTATATTCTCCGTCAGACCTGAGCCGAGCCGCCATCGGCGAACAGCTCGCTGCCGTTGACGAAGCTGCTCTCGTCGGAGGCGAGGAACAGCGCGGCCGCCGCGATCTCGCCGGGGTTGCCCATACGGCCGAGCGGGGTAGCCTCTTCCATTGCCGCAACGAACTGCCGGTCCAGCTCCTCCGTCCGCGAGAGCCCGTGCAGGCCGGGCGTCGAGGTCGCGCCCGGGGAGAGCACGTTGACCCGTATGCCGCGCGGAGCGAGGTCGAGGATCCAATTACGCGCGAAGCTGCGAACCGCCGTCTTGCTCGCGCCGTACACGCTAAACGCCGGAGAGCCGGTACTGCCGGCGGTGGAGCCGGTCAGGATCACCGACGCCCCATCGACGAGCAGCGGTAGCGCCTTCTGCACGGTGAACAACGTGCCCCGGACGTTGGTAGCAAAAATTCGGTCGAATTGTTCCTCCGTGATGTCGGGCAGCGCCATGAAGTCGCCGCCGCCGGCATTGGCCATTAACACGTCAATCCGACCAGCCTCGACACGCACCACCTCATAGAGCCGCTCGAGATCGTCGAGGTTCGCCACGTCGCCTTGGACGCCGCGCGCATCGTTGCCGACTTCGGCGACGGCGGCGTCGAGCTCGGCCTGACGGCGGCCGGTCATGAACACGCGCGCACCCTCAGCTGCAAAGCGCTTGGCGCTGGCCAGCCCGATGCCGCTGTTGGCCCCCGTGATCACTGCTATCTTGCCGGCCAGCCTATCCATTTAGATTTCCTTGGTCGTCGCCTCAACGCCGCACATGGGTGCTTGCCCGCTGTTCCAAAATAGGCATGCCTGCAAGCCAACGTTGCAGGAATGACGATGTCACGGCTGCCCGACTTCGAAGCACTCGCCATGTTCGCCCGCGTCGCAGAGGAAGGCTCTTACGCCGCCGCCGCCCGCACGCTGGGCATTTCCGTTGCCACGGTCTCGCGCGCTGTTTCGCGGCTGGAGGACCGGCTCGGCGGCCGGTTGTTCAACCGCAACTCGCGTCGGCTGGCACTGACCGAGTTCGGCCAAAGTCTCGCCGAACGGGCCGGACAAATGTTCGCGGAGGCAGAGCGCATCGAGGCGGACGGACTAGAGACGGCGCGCCGCCCGCGCGGCACCGTCAAGCTCGCAGTGCCGATGTCGTTCGGCGTGCGCTGGGTAGCGCTGCTCCTTCCCGACTTCCTCGAGCTTTACCCAGAAGTCAGCATCGACTTGCACCTCGGCGATAACCAGGTCGACCTGATCGGCGATGGCATTGACGCGGCGCTGCGCATCGCGGTGCTGGAAAATTCGTCGTTGGTGGTGAAGCAACTCGCGCCCGTAAGGCGCTACATCGTCGCCGCGCCATCGTACCTGGTCCAGCACGGGCGGCCAGACCACCCTGGCGAGCTCGATGTCCACCATTGCCTCGGCTACACTCTCGCGCGCCGCGACGTGTGGCAATTTACCAATGCGGCGGGCGATGAAGCGACCATAACGCCAGACGGACGCTTACGGGCGACGAACGTCGAGGCGCTGATCCCGACGGTGCTGGCCGGCGCGGCCGTGGCCGAGCTGCCTGAGTTTATCGCTGCCGATCTCATCCGGTCGGGGCAGGTTGAAGCGCTGCTACCCGGCTGGATTATGGCGGCCGGCGGGCTCTACTTCACCACGCCCACTGCCCGCGCCCGTAGCGCTCGGGTGGAGGCGCTGTCCGGCTTCCTGGCCGAGCGCCTAGCGCAGCCTGCCTGGCGACTGCCGTAACCAATCTTATTCAGTGCGCGCCGAAGGCGCGCACCACCAGTGGAGGGAGATTCCACGCGGAGAGTTGTCGATAGCTCCGGTAGCTGACGAGCGGCTCTGTCGGGTAACCGGTTTGGTCGAAGCCTCGTGACAAAGGCCGCCTTTGGCGGTTGAGCAATCCAGCGGGCCGTAACGTGAGTGAAGCCTGAGCAGGCCTCGAAAGTGAAGTTGCGGATGCCGACCCGCCTGAATAACGGGGAAGGCCGCGTCGATGGGGAAGCAATCGACACATGCACCCATTTGATCGCCGGGGTACTGGGCACGGCACGTTGGAAGGGTGGTGCGGGTAATCGGTGGAGCCCCGCTCGGCATGAGGGTAGCGGCCTCAACGTCGCTGACAGGCGGCGGTGTCTGCGGGTGTCGGACAGGGTCATAGTACTGCTGAGGCCGGGTAACGCCGGTGGAGGGAAGGGCCCTGACTTCTGTTGCGCTTCGGAGGGCGGTGAGGGCATGGTGATTGGCGAAAGCCTGCAAACACCTGCTGATGCCGGGACCCGCCGGAAGAAGCTCTGCCGCGTGGCGAGGACGGCGCCTACCGCTCACTCGCGAGCGATCCTGGGCCTCGTCGTGGGTTTGCGGTGAAGCCAGTCGGAGAGCGTAGTGCGGGAAATCCGCACGCTGCGTTCGACGAGCGGGGACGGGAAACGGGGCAGTGCCACCGCGCCCGTCCTCGACTCTACGGCCGTTGAATCCTTCTCGGCTTCGTGGGCGCTGAGCGCGGTTCGCAGACGCGTCTCTTGACGTTGACCGGACCATATCCGCCGCTTGACGGAAACGAAGCCGGGCATCTTGCGCAGTGTCGCCGCAGCCTCAGGCAGCATGACGATGAGCCTGTCGGCATTCTAAGACTTCAATCAAACACATTAGTGAGTGTGGCATAGCTCGCGCTGGAGTCCAGCGGCATCCTCCTTCTGTTTCGGGTCAATCGGGCACTTCAGAAAGGCTGCGCGGTTCTGCGGGGCTCACCTGAAACGACGCCTGTCGAAAATCCTGGGTCTCGCGATAGATCATCATCCGGGCGCGCATGATGGAACCGAGCGGGCGGTGCTTCTCGAGTGCATGGATCGGGTTGAAGCTCAGCCGCTCTTCGAAATACGCGCGGCGTGCCTCGGTCCACGTAGCCTGGCGAGGCAGGAGGAGTCGGGCGACCGTGCGGTACGGGCTCTGCTTTTCCGGCCAGACCACCGCAGCGTCCTCGACCGGCATGGTAGAAAGCTCTATGCAGAGCTGCACGCGGATATCGAAGGTGGCGTCATGCAGCTCGAAATACCGCTTGACCGAGTGGCGGAATACATCGGGGTCACTCGTGTCGGACGCAGGGTCGCCGACCGCGGCCAGCGTCTCGGATGTCGGCACGGCGGAAAGCTGCGCGATATACTCGCCGTGGCGTATGGGCGCCTGGCTGAAATACCTGTCACTAAGCGGGTGCGTGGGCGGCTTTCCGAAAAAGCGCAGGTGACCACTGCCTTTGCCGACAGTCTCAAGCGCCGCCTCGACCCCTCGCGCGGCCCGCGACGCGGCGATGATCGCGCTCTCGGGCAATCGTGTCGACTGCCCGCCTGCGGGCTGGAAGGTGCGCAGGAACGCCTGAACCGTGCCGTCAGTGAACGCGGCGTCGTGGACGCCCAGCACCCAATCCTGCGTGGTCGTCTCGCGGCTACCCTCGACGTGCGCCCCATCTACTCCGAGCAGCTTGATAGCAAACCCGCGTTGGCCCGACGCCTTGTCAGACAGGTCCTCGCTCGGCCCTTGAGAGAGACGCACAAGCGCTTCGTAGCGACCGCCCGTAGCGAAAACGCCCTGCGCCAGTTCGGGCGGCAAGTCATTGGAGACCACAAGCTCTCCCTTCAGGAGCCCAGTGCCCTTGGCGTGCGTGCCGCGCCGCGCCGTGCTTGCGCAAAACGCGTTCCTGCACCTCGCGGAAAGTGCGCGATAACTTGGCCAAAGTCTCGGCTTCCTCCGGCTGGATCGCTTCTACGTCTGAGTGATAGCGGACGTAAGTCATGCAACTTCTCCTTTAAAGTTTAAGATATGCGCGCACAGATGGGCTCAGTTTACGTGCGGCGATCTTCTCGCAATCCTCGGTCGGAAGGATCGGCTGCTTCTAAAGTTCGCTCACGAAACGACTCCGATAAGTCGACTCCCTAGTCATTTGGCCAACCGTCGTTCGACTGGATCACACCAGTCTCGCCTGCGATGCGGACCGCGAGGATGAGTCGAGTTAGCTTAGCGGCATGCTCGAAATCATGGACGCTGCGTGTCCCACTGAGGATGTTTCGGCTAAATGCCCGGTAGAGTTCGGCCACGTTGATGGGAGAGCCCTCAAGTCCAACCGTGGCAAGTGGCTCAGGCGGATCGAAATCGATCGTACCCTCGAGGCGAAGATGGCTGGATTGAAATCCGTGGCGATGCGCACCGGTCAGCGTCAGCTCACCTTTGGTGCCGATGATCCTGAACGAGAAGGGCGTCCCTTCCGGTCGATTGCCTGCCAGCTCTACCGCTAACGAGCAGGCATTCTCTGCTCGTGCATGGATCAGGAGGTGATCGGGCGTCTCGCGCGTCACTCGACCAGGCGGATCGATCAGCTCCACCTCCGGGAACATGATCGTGGTTTGGGCAGCAACGTGTCGCAACCCGCCGAGGATCGAAATCGCCAGGTCGAGAGTATGCCCACCTAGAATCGCTGTTAGGTTGGCGCCGTTCGCCGGATCCATGAGGTAGGCGTAATCGGACAAGAAACGCGGTCCGTAGCTGCCATTCGGCGAGT
>CAXTPP010000176.1:0-6116 GCA_964246185.1 uncultured Acetobacteraceae bacterium | reverse complement strand
GCGAAGAAAAAGGCGTGTGATTTCAGTTGGCATCCTCTCTGCCGCAAATGTCCTAAGTTCCGCATACCTTCCTATTTTGCATAGCTCGCGCCAAGTTCCTGCTCCGACCAGGAAGCCCACTTCCGCACGGGATTTTTGGCTGGCCTTATGCTGCTTTTCTGTTCCACTCAGCCGCACAGGCCTTCGCCGGCGCAAACGCGCGCCTGAGTTCGATGCCCTCATGGCCGATGCGCGCCGGCGCCGCTTCGATTGCGTGCTGGTCTGGAAGTACGACCGCTTCGCGCGCAGCCTCGGCGCGCTGATCGCGGCCTTGCAGGAATTCCGCGACCTCGGCGTGGACTTCATCAGCCACACCCAGGCCATCGACACCACCACGCCCATGGGCCGGCTGTTCTTCCACGTCATCGGCTCGTTTTCCGAGTTCGAACGCGAGGTGATCGTCGAGCGGGTCAAGGCAGGGTTGGCCAATGCGCGCGCCAAGGGCAAGCGCCTTGGCCGGCCCGTGCGCGACCCCGGCGCGCAGGCCCGTGTCGTGGCCCTCAAGGGCGAAGGATTGAGCCTGCGCCAGATCGCCGCCCGGGAAAGCCTGTCGCCTTCCGGCGTACGCAAGATGCTGCAACAGGCCGGCGTGGAAACGGCATCGGCCCTGGCGCCGGGCCCGGCTTAAGCCATGGGGCCGGCAGCTCCGGCCGCGGCCGACCCCACGCCGGAGGACGCCCACTTCTATCGCTTGCCGGCCACAATCGATCCAATGACCTTGCGGCGCTACTTCACCTTGCACGGGACGGACCGCGAGGAGGTGGGCCGATGCCGGGGCGTCGCCAACGCGCTGGGCTTCGCCGTTCAGCTCTGCACGCTGCGCTGGCGCGGTCACTTTCTGCGCGACATGGCCGGCGTGCCATCCGCCGTTGTCGAGACCTTGGCCGAGCAGGCGGGCTTCTTGTCCCTGGCGCTCGCGGCGTCGCTGCAAGGCTACCCGGCCAGCGAGGACACCCGCCTCGACCACCACGAGCGCATCCGCCGTCACCTCGGCTTTACCCGGTGCGGAGCGGCCGAACGCGGGCGCCTGTTCGACCAAATGGTGGCGACGGCCCAGACCGTGCCGCGCGCGGCGACACTCTACCCGCTCTCCTGCCGGTGGCTGTTGGAACAGCGCATCGTCCGTCCTGGCCCGAGCAGATCCGCGACATCCTGGCCCGCGCCCGCGACAGGGCGCTGGTCGCCACCTTTGAAATCCTTGTTGCCGGGCTGACCCCGGCTGCGTGCGAGCAGCTCGATCAGTCCCTGCTCTCGCCCGCGTCGATTGAAGGTCAAGCTGTGTCCGCACGGTCTCGGCTGGACGCGTTCCGGCTTCCAGCGGCAAGCGCCTCGGCCGCCACCCTCGTCGCACTGACGGTGCGGCTGGATGAACTCAGCAGCCTCGGCCTCGCGCGGTGGCCGGCGCTGCAAGCCGTCCATCCCGCGACGCGGCGGCTGCTTGCCGGCTGGGGGTATGCCTACGATGCCTGGAGCTTGCGGCGCTTCGAGCCGGCAAAGCGCCGCGCCATCCTGCTCTGCACGGTGGAAGCGGCGTTCGCGGAAGCGGCGGACGCTCTCGTCGAGATGCAGGACAAGCTGATCACCCGGGTTCACAACCGTGCCAGGAAACACCGGGCCGACCTGCTGCATGCGACGGACGCGGCCAAGGCCCGCGCGGTTTCGGTGCTGGAGGATATCGGCGGCCTCGTGCTGGACGAACCGGGCGTGCCGGATGCCGAGCTGCGCGCCCGCATCTATGCGCGCCACCCGCGCGAGGAGATCAGCCTGCTGGTCGAGGGGTGCCGGGGATTGCGCGAGGGCGACCCGGGCTCGCATCTCGGCTTTGTCGGGCGCTGGCACGCCGCCACGCGCCAGTATTCGCCAGCCTTGCTGGAAGCCGCACCTTTGTGCTTTCCGCTAGGTTCGGAACTGGGCCTGGCGGTCGAGCACCTGCGCCAGGTCAACCGGGACGGGTGCCGCAAGCTGGGCGCCGACGCGCCGCTGGGCTTCCTGCCGCCGCGGTGGCGACGCCACGTCCTGGGGCCGGCAGCGAGCACCGGCGAGGAACGGGCGATTTCCCGGCCGCATTATGAAGCGGCGCTGCTGTCCACGCTCAACGAACGCATCAAGAGCGGCGACGTGACCGTCGAGGGGTCGCGCCGGTGGGCCGATTTCGACGACTACCTCATCGCGCAGCCGGCATGGGCGGCCGAACGCCTGGACCACTACGCCCTCCTCGGATTGCCGACCGACCCGGCCGAGTTCGTCGCAGGCCTTGACCGCGAGCTGAAAGCGGTGACGGAAGCGGTCGAAGCCCGGCTCGCCTCCAATGCCGCCGTCACCATCGACGCGCGACGGGGCCGCTTCAAGCTCGCCCGGCCCAGGCGAGGCGGCGACGAGGATGACCAGCAGTCGCCCCGGGCCGCAGAAACCTCGCTCGGCAAGCTGATCCGTCGCCGCCTGTCCAAGACCGACCTCGCCGACGTGTTGATCGACGTGGACAACGAGACCGACTTCGTGCGCCACCTGCTCGGCGCCAAGGGCGGGAGCGGCCGGACGGCGGCGGGGCTCAAGCGGCGCAACGTGTTCGCGGCGCTGCTCGCCTGCGGCTGCAATCTCGGCCCCGAGCGCATGGCAGCCGCAACCCCCGGCACTACGGCACACGAGATCGCCGAAGCCGCCGACTGGCTGCTGACGGAAGACGCGCTCAAGGCGGCGGTGATCGAACTGGTCAACTACGCCTCGCGGCTGCCGCTCAGCCAAACCTGGGGCCTGGGAAGCACCGCGTCGTCCGACGGCATGCGCTTCCACGTGCCGGCAAACATCCTCTCGGCCGATTACAGCCCGCTGCTGGCCGACCGTGGCGTCACGCTGGTGCGCCACACGCTGGACAACTACCTCCAGCTCCACGGCAAGCCGGTCCCGTGCCGCCTGCGCGAGGCCCTGTTCTCCCTCGACGGCTTGGTCGAGCACGACACCGAACTCGACCCGCGTGTCCTTTACACGGACACCCACGGTTCGACGGAGGTGGTGATGGCAGCAGGCCATTTGCTCGGCTTCTCGCTGGAACCGCGCATCGCCGACCTCGGCGACCAGACCCTCTACAAGATCGACCGCGAGGCGGCCTACCCGGGGCTCGACCCAATCCTCACCGGCACGGTCAAGACGCACCTGATCGGCCCGGCCTGGGACGGGGTCATGCGCCTGGTCGCCTCCATGCGCGCCCGCACCGCCTCGCCCTCGCTCATCCTGCACCGGCTCGGCTCATATGCCCGCCAGAACAGCCTGCACCAAGCCCTGGCGGAGATCGGCCGGGTCCGGAAGACGGTGTTCGTGCTCCGCTTCCTCGACGATGCCGGCTACCGGCGGCACATCGGGCAGGAGCTGAACAATGGAGAGCGCTCGCACGTGCTGTCGCGGTTCCTGTTCTTCGGCAAGGAGGGCACCGTGCGTGGCCGCACCTTCCAGGACCAGGTCAACACATTCTCCTGCCTCGCCGTCCTGCACAACGCCGTCGTGGTCTGGAACACGCTGAGGATCAGCGAAGTCGTCGCGGAGCTCCGCGCGGAGGGGCACGTGATCACGGACGAGGACCTCGCCCGCACCTCGCCGCTGCTGCACGCCCACATCAACCCCTTCGGCCAGTACCGCTTCGACCTGGACCGTATGCGCCGCGCTTAACCCGGGTTTTCCGGCAAATGCGGTCACGCCCTCTCTTTGGCTTCACCCAATCTTAAAAGAAAACCGACGAGCCGAGTAGGATATTTAGAGCGCTGCCAGTACTTCCGTTGTAAGTCACGGGCGTGGGGTGATCGACGTAAGCCACGCCCTCATTAAGGTAAACGCCCGGAAACACGTGGGCACTATAGCTCACGGTGTATGATTTTGCGTCCGAATGCGCAAGGACACCAGCATGGCGGGCGGTCGAAACGAGATAGCTACTGAAAATCGTGTCGTCGAACACTGCGCTCAAGAGGTCTGAAGGCCGACCCGGGATCAGGCCGACGCCGTAGATTCTTGCCTCAAAATTTTGACTGAATAGATTGTAACCAGGCGGCGCAGCAAGGAAAGAGCCACCAACGTAGAGCCCTTGGCCAGCCGTGCCTGGGTGTGGGTTGGTTTGTAAAATCTGTCGGTCGGCTAGTGCGTAAAATCCATACTCACCTTCACCGCGGACGTTTAACTGCTGTCCCCGAGTGCTGCTGAACTCACGGTAATTGCTGGATGTGTAGTTTGCTGCCATACGCACCCACGTGCTCATTAGGCCCGGTGCGGCATTCGTCTGATAGCCGGTCTCATCGATAAACAACACACCTGCGTTGGGGACCTTGAACCGTACTTCGGAAGCGTTCTGGTTGTGCTCAACTACCGTGCCGTCAGGGCTAATTGCGCGCTGGACACCGAACTTGGTGTAGAAATTAGACGGCAAATAGATTTTCGCGTTCGCACCCAGTGTGGAGATCGTGGCATTATTCAGGCCGTTCTCGACCGGAATGGTTCCATTTGGGCCAAATATGCCGCCTGCGATGCTGCCTCCGACGTAGGTGCCGAGGTATTGCAAGCTGTTGACCTCGTAGCCGGCATTTATCTCGACCTTCTTGTCGAAGAGCGTCTGGTAGTAAGTTAAGCCCGACAAGCCTGTCACACGTGGGCCAGCCGGGTTCCAGTTCGTAGTAGTATAAGTTACACCCGCGGCGAGTTGTCCATTCGGTATTCCATAGCGACTGATATCATAAGTTATATCAAGGATGTTTGAACTAAAATAGGTTGGCAACTGGCCATTATAAACCTGGTTTGCCCGGTTATTATTCAATGGATGACCATGGCGGAGTAGGTTGTCGGCAAAAAAGGAGGTTGAGAAGCCGAACCAGCCAATACCAAGCGAGGCAAGCTTGTCGCGCAGGCCGAACGCTTCCCCGGTGATCGTGTCCGCAGGACCCGGCAGCGGAATATTGACGCCTTTGATACGGTAGGGATCGAACCGCTTGTAGTCAGGCGGAGTAGGTTGATTTGCAGTGGGTGACGCGATTGGCAGTGCGGGCGGGCCATCTGCTTGTGCGAGGCGCACGGTCGTAGCGGCATCGGTGTCATCAGCTTTTGCTGGTCCGACAAAGATTACGGTCGCCATCAAAACAGCCCAGGCCGCAAGGCTGCCTGTCAGCACGGGCGCACTGGATTTGGCACCGCGCGTCGTTTCAAAAGCGTGCCGCCGTTCCACACCCGTCTCCTTCTTTTTGGCCGGCTTGTGCCGAACCTTATCGGTCATTGTTGATCGCCAGACACGAATGCATCAGTTGTTAGGTTTTGATCTGCCGGTGTCGTCGACGCAGGCATTGTGTCGAGGTTTACAGATGACCGACGATATGCTCTGGGTGACCCGTTGCTGGCGCGCTATGAGGATGCGCACGCGTCTCAACTTCAGTCTTTGGCAGCCACTGTCTCGAAACTGTAAGAGCCCGTTCGCGATGGGAATCCTCCCCGTACCGCGCCGCCTCTCTGGTCCTGGTAGATCGTGCCGAGCAGTGGGCTCAGTGGCCGGCTATTGGGCACCGACAGCCACATGCGCAGTAGGTGACGCTTGCAGTCAGGCTCCTCGTAATCCTCGAACTCGGTGCGGCTATGCAAGGTGACGTGGTTGTTAAGGAATTGCATGTCGCCCGGCTCGAACATCATCGAAAAATGAAATTCCGGGTTATTAGCAAGGGTATTGATCAGCATAAGCGCCTCCATCTGCTTTTCGGACAGCGGGGGCAGCTCGGGAAAGTCCTTGCCAGCGGACATGATGTGACTCTTGATGTCGCGTGAGGCAAACTTGCCGTTGTGTTCGGAATACACGGGTTGTTCGTAGTAAGGCTTGTCGCCTGCTGCCTCTTGACCTTTCCAGCTCCAATAGAATGGCTGGTAAAGGATCTTGAGCAGGTCGGGACGCGTCCGTGCGATTTCGTTCCTAATCGCAAGCGAACTGCAGATCAGGCTGAGGCCGCCACTTTTCGCCGCGCGCAATACCATAAGGCATACGACGTCGCTGGTGTCGGAATGAAAGCCTAGGGTCAGGACCCATAAGCGGTTGACCCGGCTCGACCGGGTCTGATTCAGAG
>CAXTPP010000175.1:0-6118 GCA_964246185.1 uncultured Acetobacteraceae bacterium | reverse complement strand
TCACCGGCTGGAATGAATCGGAATCGCCGGCTGGTTTGCGTCGGAATACGCAAACCTGTTCCCGAATCACCTTTCCCGAAACCGGCCGATCCACATGGAGAAACGGGAAGCGCCGAGGTGCTGAAAAGGTAGCCCGGATGCATCTAGGCTATGTCTGCAAACCACCCACCCAATGCCGCCATGGCCTGAGGCGGACCCACGTAATCCTGTGGTGCCGAAGCCGCGTCGAGCTGTCCGCCAAACCACCGTTGAACGGGCACGCCCGCTCCGTCTGGGAACTTCAAAGTCATTGACGGCAAGGCGGACAAACTGAGTGCCGGACGGGAAAACGGACAGAGCCTCTCCGTTTATTGCGTTCGCAGCACGGCGCTCACCGCCTGACCTTTCAACGCGGCGATGAACTTGAGGCGGATGTCTTCAAACAGGCCGTAGGGCAGGGGCCCGTAGGCCACGCTCTGTGCGTCGCCGGGCCGCAATGGGCGCAGGTCTGGCCCTGGCCAGGTGAAGCGGTTGGCCTCGGCAAGCACCACCCATGACCGCTCGTCATCCAGCTTCAGGCGGCGCTTGACGGCAGCAGGAATTTCGACGGCAAGCAGCGGATTGGCTGGCGGCGTGTGCGAAATCGGCAGCACCGTCACCACCTGCCCGCCCGCCTCGTCGGCCGTGGTGAGAACGATGGTGCACGGCCTGTCCTTTACGCCTTCTTCCTGGCCGCGCGCGTGCTCTGATGCCCAAAGATAGCTGTAGCGGATGACCAGGCCGGGGACAGGAACGGGGAACGCCACATCGCTACTGCTGCAGCTCGTGGTCAAACGCCTTCGATAACTCCGGCGCGCGCGTCGCCTCCAAAGCGGCGATGTCCGCTTCGGTGAAGTCGGAAAGGGTAAGCACCTGGCGGTCACGCCGCTTGAGCCGTTGATACTCATCGGCGGAAATCAATACGGTGCGCTCGCGGCCATTGCGGGTGACCGCGATGGGCTGGGTCAAGGCCATGTCCTGGTAGCGGCCGATATTGCGCTGGAACTCGCCGGCAGGAACTTTGAGCATCTGAGCGTGCAGCCTGTCCATATAAGCTGCACTATCCATGAAATGCATGACATTTGCAATCCACGTTAGGTGGGCTGTGTCCGCACACTCCATCGCTCCCTGCGGCGGCAATGACGTTCATGGTGGCAATCGCCCAGCGCTGCCCAGGCAGCATGGATTATCACCCTTGGTCACTTGGCTCCGCCCGAGATGTGCCGTGCATCATGCGCTTGATGCTGGCCGTCAGCTCCCGGTGAATCTCCACGCCGTCCACAACGCGCCCAGCAGCGACATCAACCTCGGCTCGGTCAAGGGCGTCACTCCAACCTTGCGGCGGCGGCAGCCGGGTGTCGTTCATACCGTGAAGGGTAGCGTTTTTCGCGGGACACGAAAGCCTCATCCTTGGCTGACAGTATCTAGCTCGACCGATGTAGATGCTGGTCACCGCTTCGCAAACCTACGCCGGGGCGCCTTCGGGCCGCCCTGGCTAAGCAGGCGGTCAATCCTGGCTGTCTGCTCTTCAGCCGTCTCCGGGGCACGTGGTTCGTTTCGCAGGGCCGCTCGTGTCTGCTCCAGGATGCGCGTGCCTGCCAACACCAAACTGGCAGCCTTCGAGAATGGAGAAGCCGGGGCGGCGGTTGCGGGCAGCGTCGGCGGAAGTTTACCGAGCAGCCTGTCGATCACAGCTTGTGCGTCGATTGTCGCGCTCTGTGCAGGAGCCGGTTTCGTTTCGGGAAGCTTGTCTGCCTGTCGAGGAATGTTCGTCCCGCTCCCTTTGAGGGATGCAGGACGAAACTCTGGTTCTTCGCCGCGGGTCGGAACGGGGACGCCGAAGACCCCGGCAATAATCTCAGCATCGCCTTCCTCTTCAACCAGCTGCGATGTTGTTGACGGCTCATACTTCCTCAGTCGCACGGGTCGGAACTCCGGCTCCTCGCCCTTGGCTGAGCCGGTGCGTGCCACGACCGCTTGAGCCACCTGACCGGCAACCTGTTTTGATCGCAGGGCATTCCAGAACTCAATGTCGACTAGGCCAGAGCCCGGATTAGCTGACGCCTTGATAGTGGCTTTGCCCTGGCTGGAGCCAGCATCGACGGCCTGGCGATCGCGTATAGCTGCCCGTGCTTCTGACGCCTTCTTGCGAAGGATGGGGGCCGACATGGCCTCCCCGGATCGGTAGTGGATGCCGGCGACGGCCATGGCGCGCCCCACATCGGTCCAGGACCAGCCGTCACGGACCAGGTTGCTCAATTCCTGGGTTTTGCCCTCGTGTCGCTTGAGCCAGGTCATGACGTGGTCGCCCGGCCGCCAATCGGCCGAGAACGTGCGAGACAGCGCTTCCACCTCCTCGGGGGTACGCACACGCTTCGGGGTGCATCCTCGCGATCGTCTGCTGCTTGGGCTTGTTTCCGTCAAAGCGTGTAATTCCTTTCAGGCCAAAGCCGCCAGCTCAGACACTACCCAACGCGTGCTCTAAAACGTGCCCTTCAGCGTGCCCCGTTGATGATTAATGTTCCCTATCCTGCTCCCTATTCCGGAAACCTGAAAGAGGGTTCACCTCTGACAGACCAAGTCATCCTAGACGGATGCTCATTGCACGGCGTCGGACGTTTTCCGGACACCGCGCTGAGCGACAAAAGGCCACAGTGCTCACAGGCCTGTGCGGCTGAGCGGAACAGAAAAGCAGCATAAGGCTTTTATCGCTCCAGGACGCGGTAGATCGTGGCTGGATGGACGTTGAACGTCCTGGCGACGGCGCTGATGGATTTCCCGTCTCGGACGAGGTCTCGTGCGAGTTCCTGCTGGTCGGGCAGCATTTTCTTTGGCCTGCCGAAGGCCACGCCGCGCGCCTGAGCGGCCAGCCTGCCTTCCTGTGTGCGGCTGAGAATGAGGGTGCGCTCGAACTCAGCGATGCCGGCAAAGACCGTCATGATCATCCGGCCGGACGGGCTTGTCGTATCGGCCCACGGCTCGTCAAGTGACTGTAATCCTGCTTTCTTTTCGGTGATGCGCTCAGCGATCCGCAGCAGTTCGGAGGTGGAGCGGGCCAGCCTGTCGAGGCGCGTCACCACCAGCACGTCGCCTTTGCGGAGTTGATCGAGCAGCTTCTCAAGCTTGGGGCGGTGGCGCGCGACGCCGGAGATCTTTTCTTCGAACAGCTTGTCGCATCCGATGGCGGACAGGCGTTGGCATTGGCTGGTCAGGGTTTGTTCGTCCGTCGAGACCCGGGCATAGCCGAGCTTCACGAGAGGTTCCCCGGGGCTTCGCAAAACATATTGCTAAAAGGACGGTTTCCGCATAGGTGTTCTGCGAAGAAAAAGGCGTGTGATTTCAGTTGGCATCCTCTCTGCCGCAAATGTCCTGAATTTGGGATGTCGCGCATATCGCCGATTTTGCAGCAGGTCGCCTCCCTCGTGCCGTCGCCGTCACAACGGACCTAACTGGGCACGGCACCATCACGTCCGAAGAGGGTGCACGGCTTCCGACCCGATACGCGCTCAGCGGCGAGGAATCCGGCCGGTTCGTCGAGGCCGCCGGCGAGACGCCTTGGTGAAGCGAGAGGGTGCCTCCTTGTACAGGCCGACGCGTGAACGCCAAGTCGAAGGTGTTGGCGATCATCAGAGGACTGGCCGATGCCGTGTTCCCGGTCAGCGCCCATCCGGAGCGGCCTGTGAGTGGGCAAAGACCTGCGTTGGCGTGGTCGTGCCATGGATCCGTTCAGCACCGGGCACGCCGAAGCCGATCCACCCAGAGTTGTAACCCTCTTCCATCTCCAGGAACGGGCCGATGAAGCCCGGCGGCATGCCGCGCTCGACGAGGCTCCCTTCCCATCGCTCCTGCGGAATCGCCTTGGCCTGCACCGGTCTGCCAACCACGTCGCCCATCGCGCGAGCCAACTCGTCCGGGCTGATCAGAGAGCCCAATTCGACGACGGCGCAGCCGGTCCAGCCCGTGACGAGGCGCCGGGCAATCTCATGTCCGATGTCCTGGGTCGCAGCCATCGGGACAGCGCGGTCGGTTGGCATCAGATAGGTCTCGAATACGCCCGTGGACTTGGCCTGGGCGAGGTTGGGAACGTAGTTTTCCAGGAAGGAGCCGGGACGCACGAAGCAGAGCGGCAACGGCAGCTCACCCAGTCCTTTCTCCAGCAGATGCGTCGCGGTGATCATGCCGAGCTTGGAATCGTGCTGCGATCCGACGGAGGAGAGCGCGATCACCCGTTCAGGCGGCGACCGGTGCAGGGCCTCGCGGAAACAGTCAACGATCGCCTTCGCCTCCGGAAACCCGGGCTGCGGCGTAAAGAACGGCGGCAGCATCAGGAATGCACCTTCCGCGCCCTCCAAGGCGGCGGTGAGCGCCTCCTTGTCAGCGAAGTCACCCCGGCGCAGATCGACGCCCTTCTTTGCCCAATCCGCCGCTTTGTCTGGATCGCGAACCAGGGCACGCACCGTGTGGCCCGTTTCCAGAAGGCGCCCGGCGACGGTGCCACCCACCTTGCCGGTCAGTCCAAGGACGAGAAACATCTGCTTGCTCCTGAAAAGTCAGCCCACGCGATAGACGCGGTGCTCGAAGCCCATTACGCCCGGCCCGGCGGGACGCAGGCGGCCCTCGCCGACGAACACCGCCTGATTGATCCAGGCATATCGCGGATCACCCGCCTCGAGCAGCCAATGCGAGCGGATCGTCTGGTCAGAGAATGTGGTGGACTCGGATGCGGCCATGGCCTCGGAGAACTTCTGGTTGGCCTCAGCCGGGCCGAA
Source organism: uncultured Acetobacteraceae bacterium (assembly GCA_964246185.1). Lineage (GTDB taxonomy): Bacteria > Pseudomonadota > Alphaproteobacteria > Acetobacterales > Acetobacteraceae > LMUY01. Next base: position 1,331 of record CAXTPP010000175.1, on the reverse strand, counting down.
GTAATGGGCGCAGATGATGGCCTGGTCGTCGGTCGCGATCTGCATACGGACGTCCATCCGCATGAACCCGTCCGGCCCCGTAAGCATCCAGTCGCCCGCCGCGCCGAGCATCCTGCCCCGGAGCCGTGGCCCATCGATCACGCCCTCCCTCATCTCGAAGAACTGGCGATGGCCATAGGGCCCTACGCCGACATCGTGGGGGCTCCCGACGAGCGTGTGGTAGGTGAACTCGTGTATGAGCGTCGCCGATTGGTCCGGCATGGGTCGATCTCCGTGCTGTCTGGGGCAACTCCCGCCGGTTGCAATCAGCGGCTCAAGAGCACCCGGGGATCGCCGTTAAACCAGGCGTTTCTGATGACGAGGTGGCGGATACGCCATGGGCTTTCCGTCCCGACAAGTCCGGCCTCGTACCAATTCACCATTTCGAACCGCCGGGCGTGGTCATCGCGGGCAAGATGGGTCGCGTCCACGAGGGCGCGCAGCCTGGCTGCATCCCCGTCGACTTGGACGCGGCCGTTTACAACCAAGTGCGTTGTCGTTTGGGTCGCGGCGGTCGCAGCCAGAAAGCCAACGATTGTGTCGGCTCCTATCATCAGCGGGAAGTCGAGGCCCAGCGCCCGGCCGCACAACGTGAAATCCACTACGGCATCGTCGCTGAATGCTGAGGCCAGGAGTCCGGCGTCGCCGTGATCGACGCCAGCCCCGAACCTGTACAAGGCATCCATGGCTCGCAGGTGATCGTCTGCGGATGCAACATGCACGTTATTGAAGCCCATGGGCGCGTTCTGGTCGCCGCTGCTGATGTCAGCCATCGCGCTATGCTCCCGGAGCATCGAAATTGATGTCGATGCCGTACATCTGCCGGCCGATTGCCAGACATGCGCCGGTTTCCTTCCGCGTGCGCTTCTGCATGCGCGCCTCGAATGCCGCGACGGCCGCCGTTACGTCTCCGCCCGGCGCATCGGTCAACGCATCGGCGAGTTCGAGCGCGTCCAGCATCGCAAGATTGACCCCCTTGCCGGTGTACGGCGGCATGACGTGCGACGCATCGCCCAGCATTGTCAGGCCAGGCTGCGCTTCCCAGTGGTAGTCCGGCGGCAGGACGGAGTTCGGCCAAAGATGAAAGTTGTCTTGAACCTGCGTGAGCATCGCCATCAACTCTGGCGACCAGTCGCTGTAGGTCTCGGCAATCGCTGTTAACACGGCCTGCTTGTCGTCTAGCGTGAAGCCCGCCGTCTTCGGCCAGCCCTCGGCGACATGTAGCGAGAAGTAGAGCAGGATCAGGTCGTGGTTGCAGCGTTGCGTGAACACGGTCTTTCCGCCGCCGGCGA
>CAXTPP010000174.1:0-6175 GCA_964246185.1 uncultured Acetobacteraceae bacterium | reverse complement strand
ATCAGTGGCTGGTTTCAATCGGAATCGATGGCTGCAATCGTCGGAATGCGCATCGATCGGGCTGATATCTGCATTGATGAGCATGTTAGGCCCAAAGGCCAGACCATCGTTTCGCCCCGTAAGCATCATGTCGAATTGCTGATCGTCGATGAGGCCGACCGCCTTTCCAACACGGGGCTGGAATATCTACGCGACCTGTTCGACCGGCAGGGCATCGGCCTGATCCTGATCGGCATGCCGGGCATCGAGAAACGTCTAGAGCGATACGCCCAGCTTTTCAGCCGTGTCGGCTTCGCCCACCAGTACCGGCCTTTGCAGGATCAGGAACTGACCTTTGTCCTCACCCGGCGCTGGCGCGACCTCGGGCTAGCAATGGACGAAGCGGATTTCACCGACGCGCAGGCGGTCGCCACCATCGTGCGGATCACGGGCGGCAACTTCCGTCTGCTCCACCGCCTGTTCGTTCAGATCGAGCGCATCCTGAGGATAAATGGCCTGAACGCGATCAACGACGACGTGGTGGAAGCGGCTCGCAGTACCCTTGTGATCGGTGTCACTTAGCGCTGACAAAGCTGTGCCAATTAGCGCTGACATCTACACGCTTATCCGAGCGTAATGTTGTCACATAAGCTGTCACGCTGTCTATGCTCCGTAGACGTCCCAGTTCTGCCTTGCGAGACGGCCCGCGTCGGCCGTGGCGTAGGCCTCACGCCGCCGGGCCATGCGGCCCAGGGTGGCCCGGAACTCCTCAAGCGCTTCACGCCCGCTCTCGGACAACAACCAGCCCTGCATGTGCTCGTTCACGCGCCGCATCATGGTTGCGACATTCATCTCCCGCAGGCGCTCGATGGACACACCGGTGCCAACCGACAAGCGCGTGAGTTCCCAATCCGTAATGTCGTCCAGGTCGCGCGCACCCCGTCCCGTGCGGCCGAGGGCGTGCTTGAGGAAGGCGTCGTAGCTGACCCCGTACGCTTGCGCGATCCGGCGCACCCAGTTCTCCATCCCCTCCCACTCCCGCGGCTTGGGATGCAGCGGCCAAGGCCGGCTCAGAACAAGATCGAAGATGGCAACTCACCGCAGCTCGCGTTCGAACAAGCGGCGCCGCACCGTGGGCGGCTGATAGGCGGCTGTGTCCAGCGCCGTGCGGCCGATCCGCTCCTCACCCGCGAGCAACGCCGCTTCCATGGCGGCGGCAAGCAAGGCCGCCATCTCCCCGATCGTGCCCTCCGAGCGGCGCAGCACGTGCGCGCGCAGGGCAGGCGCACCCAGGCCGGAGGGCTCGCACAGCGGCAGCACCGCCTCAAAGCTGGCGAGCAGGCGGCCGAATTCGGGGCCGTTCTCCCAGGCTGGCAGCAGGAACGGCTCGAAGCGGTTCTCGAGCTGGTCGTCGCTGCGAATGGCGAGATACGCCTCGCGCGTGCCGAAGCAGGCGATCGGGATGCGGAGTTCGTTGCCGAGATAGCGCAGCAGGTTCAGCAGCTCGCGCTGTCGCGCCCCCGATGCAGCCAGCAGGTTGTGCAACTCATCCAGCAGCAGCATCCGGCAGCCGATCTGGCGCAGCAGTCGCATCGCCATAGCTTCGCGGTCGGGCGAGCGGCTGCCTATTGCGCCAGGCATCCCGAGGCCTGCCAGCACCGCCGCGTAAAGTCGCCCGACCGTGGGCGATGGCGGCATCTGCACCAGCAGCACGGGTATGACCTCGTGCTCGCCATCTTCGGACGGATGCTGAGGGTGGATGCGCAGGAAGTGCTCGGCGATCGCGGTCTTGCCGTTGTTGGTAGGGCCGACCACGAGAAGGTTGCGGGGCCGCACGCGGCCGGGCTCGGAGGCGAGCAGGCGCTCCAGCATCGCCACGGCCTGGCTCGCGCGGCCGTAGCCGATCCAGCGGTTGGCCGGCACACGGGCCAGGCGTTCGGTCGCCGGCAGGCGGGCCAACTCGCGGACTTCCGGACGGAGATGGGCGAGATCCATGGCGGCCGCTACCACTGCTCGATGTCGTCGAAGGGACGCGGCAGGTCGGTCTCCCCGTCATCCATCGCGGCAGCCTCTCCGGTTACAGAAGGAGTCGCCGGTTCTGCTGAGGGCGGTGCGGCCGGCAGGTCCGGTGCTCCGGCTCGGCGCGTCCGGTCGCGGCGGGCTGAACGCGTCAGGCGCGCGGCGTCCCGCTCGGCAGCGCGCATTTCCTCGATGGCCGCGAACAGTGCCGCCTCATCGATCTCGCCCCGGTGCTTGGCACGTAGGCGCCGCCGCGCCAGCCGGTGCTCCCACAGCGAAATGGCCGGCCGCGACAGGTCGCGGGTCGGCATTTCCAGGTAGCCGCCATCCAGCGGCTCCAGAACGAACACCCGGCTGAGGTCGCGCGGGTCGCGGCGGACCAGCAAGGGGCCGGGCCGGTTCCGGGCGGTGATCCAGGCCCGCAAGGCGGAGCTGAAATAGGTCACGTGGTCGATGGTCAGGCCATCGCGTTGCAGGCTGCGGCGCAGCACGGGCAGAAAGTCCACGAGGTAGGCGCGCAGGTCACGCGGCACCGGAATGGAGCCGCTCTCGGCCGCGAGCGCCGCGGCGCCGTCCTGCCAGCGCAGCAGCGGGGCTTGGCCGTCCAGGCCCTCATACGGACGCAGATGATAGTATTTGGCCACGGCCACGGCGAGCCAGCGTTCCAGTTCCTCCAAGGTCAGGCACGCAGCCTTGTCGCTGTCGTAGCTGCCACGCTGCCCGATGTTGGAGAACGTCGTGCCGGGCAGGCCATGCACCAGGCCCATCAGCGTGCCGATCACCCGCTCCACCACGCCGCCGAACTGCGGCTGGCCGGGCGGTCGCCAGTCGATGCCGACGCCGTGCTGCTCGCAGCCGCGCTCGAACGCCTCGGAATGGAATTCGGCCCCGTTGTCCACGCCAATGCGGCGCGGTTTGCCTTGCACCGGCCAGTCCGCTTTCACCTCCCGCAGTGCGAGCCAGGGCGCCTTGTCCATTGCGACGTGCGTCAAGCACAGACCGACGGAGACGGCGGACGGGGCGTCGAGCGTCACGTGAAAGCCCGCAATGCACCGGCTCTGCACGTCGATGGCGACCGTCAGCCACGGCCGGCCGATCGGCTCGCGGTCGAAAGGATCCACCAGGATCAGGTCTATGGGAGTGTGGTCGACCTGCACCAGGTCCAGCGGGAACCGAACAGGAGGAGCGTGACCATGCACCGGCTTGGCTTCCGGGTGCTCCTCGCCGCGCTTGCGGCGGTCCGCAACTGGGAGCGACCGGAGCCGGCGGCGCACGGTGCTGGAGGATGGCGCTCGCAGCTTTTCGGCCCGGCACCGTCCGGCCACCTCGCGCGCCACCTCCGCCGCGGTCGGCTTCTGCGGCGTGAGATAGACCTCCTGGACGACCCGGCGCAGCGCGGCCTCGCTCGCCGGCGCCGTGCGCGGCCTGTTCCGGCCGCCGCTCGACCGCCCCGGTATGAGCGCGGTCAGTTCACCACCCGCCTCCCGGCAGCGCCGCAGCAAGGTGTAGATTTGACGCTCCGACAGCCCCAGCGTTACCGCCGCAGCTTGGACCAAGGACCGCGGCCGATGGTCGCGTGTCGCAAGCGGGCGGATCACCTCGGCCCTGCGCCGCGCCTCGCTCCAAGCCGCCTCCGGGATGAGGGACAGGTCGGCCACGCCTTGCTAGCTCCGTGCACCGCATTGCAGTCAGCTTTGACCAAATGCAGGCCGCTGCACACCACTTTGATCAAGATTGCAGCCGACTGTGGCAGGGCAAGCCGTTATATATCGACGGATATCGCTGAAGCCGACTTTGAAAAGTGACAAGTGGGTCGTTGCGTTAACCTCTTGTCCTCTGCACGACAGTCAGGTGGAGGTGCATCTCATTGCGCCTTCGTTCACGTTTAGGAGAGCTATAGACGACCGGTCTATTTCGTGCTTAGAAGCGTGTATGGACCAACCAGCCCCACGGGACACTTCCGGCGTCCGTCAGAGCATTCTTGAGACCGGCCAACGCATCATGGCCGGCAAAGGCTTCTCTGCCGTTGGCCTGAATGAGGTGCTAGCGGCGGCCCAAGTCCCGAAGGGTTCTTTTTACCATTACTTCGATTCTAAGGAAGCTTTTGGTGAGAAGATGCTTGATAACTACTTTGAGGACTACCTTGCTGAACTTGAGACGGCACTTTGCTCGCCTGGATTGACCATGGCGCAGCGTCTGATGGCCTATTGGCAACACTGGCAGGAGACGCAGTCCTTCTTCGATTGCCAAGGGAAGTGTCTCGCCGTGAAGCTGGGAGCCGAGGTCGCGGACTTGTCGGAGGCCATGCGATTGGCTCTCAAGCGAGGGACGACCGGGATCGTCACCCGGCTGAGTGCCGCCATAGAGGCCGGTGTCGCCGAGGGATCGCTGTCGATTGACGGCGATCCGGGCTGCACGGCCCAAAGCCTGTATCAGCTCTGGCTCGGTGCCAGCGTGATGGTGAAGATCGTCCGAAGCACCCAGCCTTTCGAGTCGGCCATGATGACGACTCGCCAAATCCTTCACCTGCCCTTCTAGAACGGGAAGGCGTCGGCTGCACCTCGATTTGAGGTGCCCTCTACGCTTAAAATAGACGACTGGTCTACTTTAAGCGCCCGCTACTCAACCTACCCAGGAGAAACAAGTTGAAAGTTCTGATGGTTCTGACCTCGCATGACCAACTCGGCGACACCGGCCGCAAGACCGGCTTCTGGCTCGAAGAGTTTGCCTCGCCCTACTACGCGTTCCGCGATGCCGGCGCGGAAGTCGTGCTGGCATCGCCCAAAGGCGGTCAGCCGCCGATCGACCCTAAGAGCAGCGAGTCGTCCTTCCAAACCGACCTGACCCGGCGTTTCGAGGCCGACACCGCCGCAAAGGCGCAACTTGCCGTGACGCTGCGCCTCGACAGCGTCTCGCAGGCGGACTTCGACGCGGTGTTCTACCCCGGCGGCCATGGCCCGCTTTGGGACCTCGCCGAGGACAAGGCCTCCATTGGCCTGCTCGAGTCCTTCGTCATCGCCCACAAGCCGGTCGCGCTCGTCTGTCACGCGCCGGGTGTTCTCCGCCATGTCAGGGCGCCGGACGGCAAGGCGCTGGTCGAGGGCAAGAAGGTCGCGGGGTTCACCAACACCGAGGAAGAGGGGATGGGCTTGACCGAGGTTGTGCCCTTCCTGGTCGAAGACGAACTCAAGGCCAAGGGCGGCCTCTATTCCAAGGGTCCCGACCTCGAACCCTACGTCGTCAGCGACGGCCTCCTGATCACCGGACAGAATCCCAAGTCGTCAAGTCTGGCCGCGAAGTTCCTGATAGACCAGCTCGCCATGACAGCAGCCTAAACGGACTTGCGTCGTGGGGGGCTTCCCCCCTCCCACGACGTGCGCTCTGAGCTCAGAGACGCCAAAGCTCTAGTTCCAGATGTCCTGCGGGCCGAGGCGGTCGGCGCCCATGGCGGTCAGCATCCAGCCGGGATACTCGGGCGGCAGGGCGCTGACCTCGTCGAGGCGCCTGATTTCCTCCTCGTCAAGTGCGAGTCCGATGGCCGCCAAGTTGTCCTCAAGCTGGTCGAGGCGCTTGGCGCCGACGATGACGGCGGTGACAACCTCCCTGGACAGCAGCCAGGCCAGGGCGGCCCGCGCCGGGGTGCAGCCGTGGGCCGCCGCAACCGGCCGCAGGACGTCCAGCACCCTCCAGGCACGTTCCTTGTCAACAACGGGGAAGTCGAAGCCTGAACGGCGGGACCCCTCAGGTGCTTGGTTCTCCCGGCTGAACCGCCCGGACAGGAGACCGCCGGCGAGGGGACTCCAGACCAGGAGGCCCATCCGCCGGGCATCCAGGAAGGGAACCAGCTCGCGCTCCACGTCACGGCCGGCCAGCGAGTAGTAGGCCTGAAGCGAACTGAACCGTTCGAGGTTCCTGCGCTCGGAGATGCCAAGCGCGGTCGCGACCTTCCACGCCTGCCAATTCGAGCAGCCGATGTAACGCACCTTGCCTTGGCGGACGAGGTCGTCGAGCGCGCGCAGGGTTTCGTCGAGCGGCGTCACGGCATCGTTCTGGTGGATCTGGTAGAGGTCGATGTAGTCGGTCTGGAGCCGCTTGAGGCTGGCCTCGACCGCGTCCATGATGTGGCCTGTGCGGCTGAGCGGAACAGAAAAGCAGCATAAGGCTTTTATCGCTCCAG